>UQOG01000005.1 GCA_900542615.1 uncultured Eubacteriales bacterium
CCTGGCCGCGCCGTAGGCGCAAGGGCGCTATGAAAACCTCGAAAAAGTGGCGCAAGCCACTTCTTCGACAGCCTGAGGCCCCCATATTCCCAGGAATATGGGGGCCTTTCTCTATGGGCATGGAACGCCCATGCCGCCCTTCGCTTTCGTTTATTTTTCAGCGCCCGCCGCCGGCGCGGCAGATCGGTCCAAGCCCAGGATGTTTTCCAAAGGCTTCCCTTTGGCCAGCGCATCCACCAGCTTATCCAAGCACCGGATATCCCGCATAAGGGGGTCCTGGATCGCTTCCACCCGCAGGCCGCAGATCGTCCCCCTGATCTCCTTGCGGGCCGGATTCATGGCGGGCGCTTGGGTGAAAAACGCCCCGTAGGCAATTGGGCTATCCGCCAGCTGATGGATCGTTGCCTGGTCGTAGCCCGTAAGCCAAGCGATGACAGCATCCACCTCGGCCTGGCTCCGTCCCTTTCGCACCGCCTTGTTTACCAACAGCGGATAGACGTTTGAAAAGGGCATTTGAAATACCTTTTCCGGTTCCATACCTGCGCTTCCTTCCCTTTCATGCCGGGCTGCTAGGGCGGCGACGGCGTCAGTTTTATCCGCTTCGCCCCAAAATGACGGACATGGGGCGCCTTGTGGCTCCGCACCGCCGGCGCAGCGGTTGCCGTCCCGTTGCGCTGTACGCTATGGGTCTTCCCAATGGGGTTTATATTTTAATCTTGCCGTTGTATTTCTTCCGCAGGATCCGGGCCACTTGGGCGGCCAGCTCCTCCAGTTCATCCTCGTTCTGGCCTTCCAGCATAATGCGGATCAAAGGCTCCGTACCGCTGGCCCGCACCAAGATCCGACCGCTATTCCCTAAATGCTCTCCGATCTGCCGGATCTTTTCCTGCAATTCCTCGTCCTGCATAGCCTCAGCCTTACGGCTGTTCTCCACCAGCACGTTCACCAGGATCTGGGGATAAATGGGCACATCCCCCGCCAAGGCGGACATGCGCTTGCCGGAGGTCTTTAAGATGTTCAAAACCTGGATGGCGGTAAGCATCCCATCCCCGGTGGTGTTCTGATCCAAAAAGATCACATGGCCGGATTGTTCGCCCCCCAGGCTATAGCCGCCTTCCAGCATGCATTCCAGCACATATCGGTCTCCCACCGCAGTCTCCGCCACATGGATGCCGATGTTGCGCATATACTGTTTCAGGCCGATGTTGCTCATCACCGTCACCACCAGGGTATCCCCATGGAGGCTGCCTGCGTCATGCATGACCTTGGCGCACATGCCTAAGATCCGGTCCCCATCCACGATGTTGCCCCGTTCGTCCGTGGCGATGACCCGGTCCGCGTCCCCGTCAAAGGCAAAGCCCACGTCCGCCCCGCTTTCCGTCACCAGCTCTTGGAGCCGTTCCGGATGGGTGGAACCGCAGCCGTCATTGATATTGCTGCCGTCCGGCTCATCCGCCCGGGGGATCACATTGGCTCCCAATGCGGAAAATACTTCCGCCGCGATCCCCGAGGAGGCTCCGTTGGCGCAATCCAGCACCACCGTAATGCCGTCAAACCGGGTGGTGGCGGAGGAGATGAGAAATTCCTTATATTCCTCCCGCGCCCGCCGGGCATTGATGATATGGCCGACCTCCTCCCCCACCGGCCGCTGAAAGGCCGGAGCCTTGATCAGCCGTTCGATCTCATCCTCCAGGGCGTCGGATAGCTTGAAACCTTGGCCGTTGAACCATTTGACCCCGTTGTATTCCATGGGATTGTGGCTGGCGCTGACCATCACCGCTGCGTCCGCTTCATACAAACGCACCAAGTATGCCATGGCTGGCGTTGGGATGACCCCCACGTCGATCACATCCCCCCCCACAGAGCAGATGCCCGCCATCAGCGCCGCCGCCAACATATCGCCGGAGCGCCGGGTATCCCGGCCCACCAAAATGCGGGGATTGTGTACCTCGCTGGTAAGCACCTGGGCCCCTGCCATGCCGATCTGCATAGCCAATTCGCAGCTTAAATCCTCATTGGCGATCCCACGGACCCCGTCCGTCCCAAACAATCTCGTTCCCATTTCCATCCTCCCACCCAATAATTTGTCATGGGGTTTTCTTCCCTATATATTATACGCTAGGCATCCCGCCTTTTGCAACGCGTTCCCCTGCGCGGCCTTCTCTGTCCGCCCCCAAGAAAAAAGGCCCGCCGTCCCTTTCCAGGGCGGCAAGCCTCGTCGCAGCCTTTCCCTTAATCCAGCGGCTCCACATCTACCACCAGATAGAAGTTATCCGTATACCGGATTCGGTATTGCCGGGCGTTTTCCTGGTTCCAGGCAATGCTTTGGTTTTCATGATACAAGGCGTCCTGATCCAGCGTAAAGTCCAAAAGGTTCGGCACATAAAACGACATCCATTCGCCTCCGGTATCCTCGCCGATACCCCCATAGCGGGTCACCGGTTCCGGCTGTCCCTGGCTGAATGGGCCGGGAAGCCGGGCCGGGCGAAGTTTGGGGCTAACCCAAACGGTGGCCTCCTGCAATTGACCATTTTGGATCTGGGCGATATCCGCCTGGGCCTGATTCAGCAATGTGGGCACCCCCTCCTGCCCAATCATAAACCAGCCTAAAAATACCGGGAATGCCAGGCAAACCACCATCAGGGAAATGGTTTTGCCGGTGCGCACCCCTTTCCAGGCCGCCACCGCCACTGCCGCCAACACCACCAGGAGCCCGATGCTCCATGCCAGGAGGATGTCCTTATACCAGCTTTCGTAGCCCATGAGCAGCGCTACAGGGGTTTGGGTCTGGGAAAAGCGCATGTTGCACAGGGCAGGGCTCACGGAATACCACAGCAGCAGCAGGGATACCACCAGGCCTAAAAAAGGAAGGGATGTAAATAAAATTTCCTTTTTGCTATGCTTTTTTTCCGTTTGTTGCGGCGCATGTTCCATAGAAGGTTCCGGCATAGGCTCTTCCTGGGGGAGAATATCCTGGGTGCGGAACAGCCGGTAAGCCTTATGGAAATGAAAGGTAGCCTGCACGGCCATGAATCCCGCCAAGATAAGCCACCAGCCTTGTATTCTGCCTGTGGAAAGCAAGCCGAAGATGGAATTTGCAAAGCCATACAGCAGCAACAAGCTGGCGCATACCCGGCTTCTTAGCAAATGTATCCCCAACCCGAGGCCAGCGATCAGCGCTATGTCGATGATCACGCTGTAGTTCTGCTGCAAAAGCCCCAACCCCAAGCTTACTCCTGCACAGATATAGGCGAAGATAGCCGCGCTTTTGATGTTGCTTTTGTCCTTCTTCGTTGCGTACTTCTTATAAAATTCCCGTTTTGATAAAAGCTCCATACCATCCCTCCATGCTAACATCCCGTCTGCTGTGCGGCAACGACAGCATCCCCTGGAAAAGGGGCCGGCCCGTGTATGCAGCCGTTGTTTCGGGATATGGCGGCGCGTATCCCCTGCCGCCAACCTGCTTTATCGGGTCGCGTCAAGTTCGGTCCTGTTTATGCTGGCCTCTGGCAGGGTCCTCTGTCTCCACCGGCCCTCCCAGCATTGCAGCGATAGGGCAGGAACCGACCCGGGCTTCTTGTATCCTCCCTGCCGGCCCGCCCATAGCTTCTCGCCCAATCCATGTCCGTGGCTTCGCTTTGGCCCCCAGGCTGGGCCAAAGAAGGACGACCATGAAAAAAGCCCCGGAACAAATCGGTTCTGGGGCTCTGTAAACGTTTGGTAAGAAAGTTTAGCGCTTGGAGAACTGGGGAGCGCGACGGGCGGCTTTGAGGCCGTACTTTTTACGCTCCTTCATGCGGGGGTCGCGGGTGAGGTAGCCGGCCTTCTTCAAAGCGCCCCGGAGCTCGGGCTCCGCAGCGATGAGGGCGCGGGCAATGCCATGACGGATGGCGCCAGCCTGGCCGGTGGTGCCGCCGCCGCATACGTTGACCTTTACGTCAAACTTGCTCTGGGTGCCGGTGAGGGCCAGAGGTGCGCGAACGATCATCTTCAGGGTCTCATAGCCGAAATAATCGTCCAGATCCCGCTGATTGATGGTGATGTTGCCGGTGCCGGGGAGCAGGCGAACGCGGGCAATGGACTTCTTACGACGGCCGGTGCCGAGATATTGGGTAATGCTTGCCATTTTCTTGTTCCTCCTGTCTCTTATTTGAGCACGAGCACTTCGGGCGTCTGGGCGGCATGCTGATGCTGGCTGCCCGCATAAATGCGGACCTTCTTGAGCATCTTGCGGCCCAGGGGGCCCTTGGGCATCATCCGGCGAATGGCTTCATATACGGCAAACTCAGGCTTCTTATCCAACAGCTCGCCATAAGAGGTCTCGCGAATGCCACCGGGATAACCGGTATGCCGATAATACTTTTTGTCGGTGAGCTTTTTGCCGGTAAGGGTGACCTTGTCCGCATTGATGATGATGACATGATCACCAGTGTCCACATGGGGGGTATATATGGGCTTATGCTTGCCACGCAGAATAGCGGCTACCTGGGATGCGAGACGGCCGAGCACCATACCTTCTGCATCCACCACATACCACTTGCGTTCTACGGCTTCGCCCTTGGCCATATAGGTCTTCATGGCTGTCCTCCTAAAAGCAGTAGTGATAATAAAATCGCGTTGCATCCATGGGGAGGTACCTTGCTTCCGGGGCTGTGGCCGCAAATACCGATCCTAACGAACACACAAGTGATATTCTACCCAAATTATGCCGCCCTGTCAAGCCCAAACAGGCTGAAATCCAGGGTTTTTTTCCTGAAAATCCAACTTTTTTTCCAGTGTCCGGCGCCGAGGGGCTAGGGGTCAAACCAAGCCCGGGAAACCGGTCTGCCGCAGGGCCTCGTACAGCACGATGGCCGCCGAATTGGATAAGTTCAAAGACCGTTGGCCCGGCCGCATGGGGATGCGAATGGCATCTTTCCCACGCCGCTGCAATAAGGCTGGGCCCAATCCGGCCGTCTCCTTGCCAAACACCAAAAAGTCCCCATCCTGGTACCGTACATCCCCATAGGAGCGGGTGGCATGGGTGGAGGTGAGAAAGAACCGGGCCGTAGGATAGGCGGCCTCCACCTCCTCAAAGGCGTCGTAATAATGCACCTCCAAGCTATCCCAATAATCCAACCCCGCACGTTTCAGGTACTTGTCCTCCAAGCTGAACCCGAAAGGACGCACCATATGCAGGACCGTCCCCGTTACCGCGCAGGTGCGGGAAATGTTGCCGGTATTTTGCGGGATCTCCGGCTCCACCAAAACGATATGAAACATGGACGGGCCTCCTTTTCATGTGGAAAATTCAAGCTCCGTCCATTGTATCACGATTCTTCCCCTTTGTCTTGGGCAATCTGCCGGACCTTATCCAAATACAGGTCTGTCAGCTCCTGCGCATATTCCCCATTGAAGCTCCCAGCCACCACCCGGTAGGCTGTCAGATCCCCGTTCGGCCGGATCAACACCCAGCCTTTGTCGCTGCGCACCTTCACCCCGTCCATCAGCTCCACCCGGTCGCTGCGCTCGGTCTCCACCAAGCTTCGCATTACCCGACCCATCTCCTTCCAGGAGCAGCCCACGCTGCCCTCCGCTTCATAGGTCTTGGGCAACTGCTCCACGTAGCCGGCAAGCTGTCCCTGCCGCCCCATTTGGCTTAACCGCACCACCGCTGCCTCCGTTTCAAATAGCTCTGGAAGATAACAGCCGTGGGTCAATGCCTGTTTCTTCCATTTTTCCCGGTCCTCTGGGCATCGATGTACTTTGCATCCCAAGCCCTCCAAATATTCCGCATAGGTTTCGCTGATCCCAACCGGCAGCCCTGTATGGCCCCGAAGCCGCCCTTCCGCCAGAGCGCATTGGATCAGTAAAACGATCCGCTGGCTTTCGCCAAGGTATTGATCCCGAAAGATACAGGTCATCTCCCCTGTTTCGTCCACGAAGAACCCTAACTCTGCCCCTTGTTGGATCATGCTGCCATGCAAGCGGCTCGCCTGGCGTTCCGCCATGAATAGCACGCTATATCCAGCCGGTAAAAGCACCCGGGCCGCGGTATCATACAGGTCCCCATCCCCGCTGAGGATGATCTTATACCCACCGGCCTGGACCCCCGGCTCCAAGATATCCCCCAGCCTGGCTTCATAGCCTTTGGCCGCGCCCCCCAGTTGCTGGATGATGCCCAGCCGCTGGGCCGTCAAAGGCGGATGTGGCCCGCTGAGCAACTCCTGCCGGAAGGAACGGAAGCTCCCGCCCGTCAACCGGCAGCCCTGCCCATCGCATAGAGCCAATTCCGCTCCATGGGGCCCTGTGCCATCTCGCTGTACATAGATGCCGCCCTGTAGGCCGTAGCTGCGAATCCCATGGGTAAAGGCGGAATAGCTGCAATGGCCCAGATCATATACGTCCCCGCCCTGGGACACCATCCCCGCCATGGCCCCGTGCTTGAGCATAACCGCCTGCTGGCTCCCATCTGTGGCAATGGCCAATTCCTTTTGAGCGCCTTTCTGACTTTTTACATAGGCAGCCCCGATCCGTGCAGCTCGCTCCGGTCCAAGGTCCCCATCCGTATAGCCTTTTACCACCGTATCCAGGTTGTTCTTGTGCAGGCCCCCATCCCAGATCACATCCTCCTGGCAGGTCGCCCCATCCTCCACCTGTTTGTTGGGCCACAGGCAAGCCCCGGCGGTTATAGAAGCCCCTTTTCCCACATGGCTTCCAGCCCCCAGGGCGGTACCGGCAAAGATGCGGGCATGGTCGTCCACCTGGGCGCCTTCCGCGATGACCGCACCCCGGATCTCCCCATGCTCCCGTACCCGGGCGCCTTGCAGCAAAATGCTCCGCTTGATGCTGCTGCCCGCCCCGATCCGAACGCCGCTGCACAGCACCGTACCGTCCGCCAGCAGGGCGCCTCCTGCCACCTCCGCATCCCGGCCAATGTAGCAGGGGGCAACCAGCGCCGCCTCCGGGGATACCTTGGCGTCATGCTCCATAAAAATGCCATCCCGCTCCACCGCCAAGGTCTCAAAGGCGCACTTCCCTGCCAGCATATCCCGCTGGGCTTGTACATAGGCCCTAAGGTCCCCGATATCACACCAATAGCTTTCTGTGACATGACCCATGATGGGCATGTTTGCCGCCAGCATCTTGGGAAAAAGATCCATGCTGAAATCGTAGGCTTGATCCTTGGGGATCATTTCCACCGCTTCCGGGGAGAGCAAATAGATCCCCGTATTGGCCAGGTCGCTGAACACCTGGGAAAGCTGGGGCTTCTCCAAGAAGCGGCGGATGCGGCCGGTTTCATCCATCAGGGCAACTCCGTATTCCGTAGGCACCTGCACCCGCTTCAATACGATGGTGGCCGCCGCGCGGCTGCTCTCATGGGCCCGGAGTAGCGCCCCCAGGTCCACATCCGTGATGGCGTCCCCGCTCAGCACCAGCACAGGCTCCCCAGGCCGGGCCACCGCCGCCACGCTGCCGGCCGTCCCCAGGGGCTTGTCCTCCACGCTATAGCGGATCTCCGCCCCAAAGGCTCGCCCATCCCCCAAATGCCCCCGGATCATTTCCGGCAGGTAATGGAGGGTGGCCGCGATGTCTGTGATCCCATGGGCTGTGAGCAGCTCCACGCAATAATCGATCACCGGCTTGTTCAAGAGTGGCACCATTGGTTTTGGCATGGTGCAGGTCAAGGGCCGCAGCCGCTTGCCGTGCCCGCCGGCCATGATGACTGCCTGCATAAAAAATACCGCCTTTCCGAATAGAATGCGGTATTATTCTTTGCCGCTGTACGGCTTTTTATTACCCTTCGCATAGCGGGTTTCCCGGCCTGCGCGCCCCATAGCCCCTTCTAAGGGACGTCGCAACGGCCAAGCCGCCTTCCCTTCGTCCAGGCGTACCCCGGACGAAGGCAGCTATGCAAAAAAGCGGGAGGTATACCTGCGGTATCCCTCCCGACGATGCCAAAATAGCTGTTCCATTATACCCCTTCAGGACGACGTCCTTCTAGGCTGCCATCCAAAAAACGCTTGCTTTGCCCCGCGATAAGCCGCCGCAGGTCAGGCCCGCATGGTAGGCGGCAAGGCCCTTGCCGAGGTGTCCCTTGGAGCGTCCCGGCCTAGCGGTAGAAAAACACATTCCCGCCATAGGTGGCGTAATAGGTATAGCCGCTGCGGTCCGTGCCCCGACTGGCAGCGTGGAAATACATCACCTCTGCCGGCAGGATCAAATTGCCGTCCACGAAGATCTGTTGTACCGCCGCCATGGCCGCCGTAGAGGGCGTCTTCAGGTTGCTGGTGGAAAACTGGTTTTTCTGATAGATGACCTCCTGGATGGTATTGGGGAAGCTGCTGCTGTGCAGCCGGTTATAGATCACGTTGGCCACCGCCACGTAGCTTTCCATATCCCCTTCCTTTTGCACCACCTGGGCCACCAGGTAAAGCTCGTCCGCCTGGGAGATGCTGGCAGACGGCGTAGGCGTTTCCTCCGTCACCGGGATGGAGACCTCCGGCGTGGGGGTAGGCGCTGGCGTAGGCTCCGCCTCCTTCACCTGGCCGATGGTCACATACTCCTTGAGCATATATCCCCGCAGGCCGTCCAGCTTCACCCGGTACCATTCCTCGCACTTGCCCGTCACCAGCAGGGTGTCATAGCGCTCGTATTCCCCCAGCACCTCGTAGCCGGTGCCCGGGCCCGCCCGCAGGTTGATGGTCTTGGCGTTCACGTACCCGTCCACATATTCGTCCAGCTCCTCCACCGTATAGGCGGCGGGGGTATTTTTCGGCGTGGCCGTGGGCGCCGGCGTGGACGCAGGGGTGACTTCCGGGGTCTGATCCGGCTGCTGCTGGCCTGCGGTCGCAGATGCCTCCAGCAAAAAGGCAGGCGTGGCCGTAACGGGCGGCAGGGTGATCTCCACCACATGGGCGTCCGCCGTAGGGCTGGCAGTTTCCGCCGTATCCTCCTCCGCCGCCGCCTTTGCCAAGGGGATGTTCTCCCCGTGGACAGAGGCCGCCGCCACGGCTTCCTCTTCCTCCTGGGCCACATTGGCCGTGGTAGCGGCTGCGGCGCAGCCCGTGAACAGGGCGGCGCACAGCAGCATCCCCAAGAGCTTACATACAGCTTTCCCGCCCATTACAATATGAACCTTTGCAGGTCTTCGTCCTTGTAAGCCTTGGATACATGTTCCTGTACGTATGCTTCATCCACCTCCACTTTCGTAAGGGGATAATCCCCCCCTGCGTTAAAGGAAATGTCCTCCAGCAGGTTTTCCATTATGGTATGCAACCGCCTGGCGCCAATGTTCTCGCTGGTCTCGTTGGCCTGATAGGCGTATTGGGCGATTTCCGTAAGGGCGCCGTCCGTAAATTGCAGCAGGATATTATCCGTTTTCAGCAGGGCGGCGTATTGCTTGGTGATGGCGTGTTCCGGCTGGGTGAGGATGCGCTTGTAATCCTCCACCGTCAGGGCGGATAGCTCCACCCGGATGGGGAAGCGGCCCTGCAGCTCCGGGATCAGATCCGTCACCTTGGAAACGTGGAACGCCCCCGCTGCGATGAACAGCATAAAGTCCGTTTTCACCGGCCCATACTTGGTATTGACCGTGCACCCTTCCACAATGGGCAGAATATCCCGCTGCACCCCTTCCCGGGATACGTCCGGGCCGCCCATCTGCTCCTTGCCGGCGATCTTGTCGATCTCGTCGATGAAGATGATGCCGTCCTGCTCCGCTTTTTCCACCGCCTCCCGGATCACCTCATCCATATCGATGCGCTTTTCCGTTTCGTCCTGAATTAGGATCCGGCGGGCATCCTTAACGGGCAGCCGGCGTTTTTTCTTTTTGGGAGGGATCAGGCCCCCCATCATCTCGTTCAGGTCGATGTCGATGCCCATGGCCAGCATGGCGTTCCCCGCCGTCTGCTGTTCCACTTCCACCTCCACCAGTTCCTCTTCCAGCTGCCCGGCCCGCAGCCTGGCCGCCACCTGGTCCCGCAGGGTGGCCCGCTGGGCCTTTTCCTCCTCGGAAAGCTCCGGCTCGCTGCTGGCCTTGCCCGCCCCCAAAAGAAGCTGCAAGGGATTGACCGCGGGCTCTGCGGCCTTTCGCTTTTGATCCGGCAGCAAGAGGTCGATCAGCCGCTGCTCTGCCGACGCCTCCGCGCTCAGGCGCACCACCTGGGCCTTGCGCTCCTTGCACAGGCGGATGGAAGCTTCCACCAGATCCCGCACCATGCTGTCCACATCCCGGCCCACATAGCCCACCTCGGTAAACTTGGTGGCCTCCACCTTTACCAGGGGGGCGTCCACCAGCTTGGCCAGCCGCCGGGCGATCTCGGTTTTCCCCACCCCGGTGGGGCCCATCATAATGATGTTTTTCGGGGTGATCTCCTCCCGCAGCTCCTGGGGGAGCCGGCTCCTGCGATAGCGGTTGCGCAGGGCGATGGCCACCGCCCGCTTGGCCTCGTTCTGGCCTACGATGTATTTATCCAGCGCTTCAACGGTTTCCCGTGGGGTCATGATGCTCATACTTCCTCCAAGGTGATGTGGCCGTTTGTGAATACGCAGATCTCCGACGCGATCTCAATGGCCTTGCGGGCGATCTCCCGGGCGGGCAGGTCTGTGTTTTCCTTCAGGGCTTTGGCAGCCGCCAGGGCGTAGTTGCCGCCGGAGCCGATGGCCGCGATGCCGTCGTCCGGGTCGATGACCTCCCCGCTGCCCGAGATGACCAACAGGTCCTCCTGGTCGGCGGCGATCAGCAGCGCCTCCAAATGCCGCAGGGCTTTATCGCTGCGCCAATCCTTGGCCAGGCTCACCGCCGCCCGGCGCAGGCTGCCCCCATACTGGGTGAGTTTGGCCTCAAACCATTCGCACAGGGAAAAGGCGTCCGCCACGGAGCCCGCAAACCCCACCACCACCTTGTCGTGGTAGAGCCTGCGCACCTTCTTCGCAGTGCCCTTCATGATGGTACGCTCTCCCATGGTGACCTGGCCGTCGCCGGCAATGGCGCAAACTCCGTCCCGCCGCACGGCCACAATGGTCGTCCCCTCCAATGCCATAGCTGTTTCCTCGCATTCCTCCGGAAAGCCATACACGCCCCCCGGATTATATAGGTATCATACCACATCTCCCCGGCTTATGGGGCCAAAGCGGCAATACCTTTACAGTTTATTCGCAATTATGCCATCTAGTGCCTGTAGCGCCCGCCGGGAAACGGCCTCATACCGTTCCGTTTTTTTTCTGGGGCGGCGCTCCTCCGGCAGCTCTGCCATGATGCCGAAGTTGATATTCATCGGCTGAAAATCCTTGCCGCAATAGCCGGATACATAGTGGGCCATGGCCCCCAGGGCGGTTTCCCTGGTAAAATCCACCGGCGGTTTTCCCAGGAGGCTATGGGCCAGGTTGATCCCCGCCACAAGGCCGGAGCCGGCGCTTTCCACATAGCCCTCCACCCCGGTGATCTGGCCTGCAAAATACAGGTTGGGTCGCTCGATGACGCAATAGCGGTAATCCAGCTTCCCGGGGGAAGGCAGGAAGGTATTCCGATGCATGACCCCATAGCGCAAAAACTCCGCGTGGGCAAGGCCGGGGATCATGCCGAACACCCGCCGCTGTTCCGGGAACTTCAGGTTTGTCTGGAACCCCACGATGTTGTACATGGCCCCTTCCGCGTCGTCCTGGCGCAGCTGCACCACGGCAAAGGGCTTTTTCCCGGTATGGGGGTCCACCAACCCAACGGGCTTCAGGGGGCCAAAGGCCAAGGTCATCTCCCCCCGCTTGGCCATGACCTCCACAGGCATACACCCCTCGAATACCCGGGGCGTTTCAAATGCATGGAGGGGCGCGGTCTCGGCCTGCACCAGCGCCCGGACAAACGCAAGGTATTCCGCCCGGTCCATGGGGCAATTCAAATAATCGCTGCCCCGCTCATACCGGGAGGCGCGAAAGACCTTATCCATCTCCAGGGAATCCGCCGCCACAATGGGGGCCGCCGCATCGTAAAAATGCAGGCCCGGGCCAAAGAGCCGCTGGATGTCCTCCAGAATGGGCCCGTCGGTGAGGGGCCCGGTGGCCACGATGGCAGGGGGGTCCGGCAGGGCCGTGACCTCCTGATGGACGACGGTGATGTTGGGATGGGCCAGGATCCGGTCCGTGATCAGCCGGGTAAATCCCTCCCGGTCCACCGCCAGGGCGCCCCCCGCAGGCACCCGGGTCTCGTCCGCCGCCCAAATGATCAGGGAATGCAGCCGGCGCATCTCCTCCTTCATCAAACCGGCCCCGTTTTGCAGCCGGTCGGAACGCAGGGAATTGGAACACACCAGCTCCCCAAAGGTATCCGCCTTGTGGGCGGGCTGCCGCCTATGGGGCTTCATCTCGTACAGGCGCACCAGTAAGCCGCGTTCCGCCAACTGGAACGCGGCTTCGCAGCCGGCAAGGCCGGCGCCTATGACGCTTACGGTATCAGCCATCGTTTTCCTTTTCTTCCTTATCCTTCTTCTGGGGCCGTACCACATAGCCGCAGGCCTTATCCGTGCATAGGGTATAGCCGCCGTTTTGTCCCATCTTATGTACCATCATGCCGCCGCACTTGGGGCATTTTTCCTTGGTGGGCCGGTCCCAGGACACGAAATCGCATTCCGGATACCGCTCGCAGCCGTAAAAGACCTTGCCCCGCTTGGACTTGCGCTTGATCAATGCGGCGCCGCACTTGGGGCAGGGCACGTCGATCTTTTCTACGATGGCCTTGGTATTGCGGCAGGCCGGGAAATTGGGGCAGGCCAAAAACCGCCCGAACCGGCCCATCTTATACACCATCATGGCCCCGCACTTATCGCAGGGGATGTCGGAAACCTCGTCCTGGATCACGATCTTCTCGATGCTTTGGGAAGCCTTTTCCACGGTCTTTTCAAAGGGGCCGTAAAAATCGTCGAGCACCGCGGTCCACTCCTGCTCCCCGTCCTTGACCTTATCCAGCTTGCTCTCCATATCCGCCGTGAACTTCACATCCACGATGTCCTTAAAATTGTCCTTCATCAGCTGGGTCACCACAAACCCCAGCTCCGTGGGGACCAGTTGCTTCTTTTCCCGCTGGACGTAGCCCCGCTCGATGATGGTGGAGATGGTGGGCGCATAGGTGCTGGGCCGGCCGATACCCTTTTCCTCCAGCAGCTTCACCAAAGACGCCTCCGTATACCGGGGGGGCGCCTGGGTAAATTTCTGCTCCTTGTCGATGGAGGCGGCCTGCAATTCTTCCCCCACCGTCAGCTTGGGCAGGGTGGGTTCCGCCTCCTCCGCCTCGTCCTTCCCCTCGGTATACAATACCGTATACCCGTCAAACAAGGTGCGGGAACCGGTGGTCTTATAGGTGCAGCCATTGGCGTCCAGGGTGACGGTGCTTACCTCGTAGCGGGCCTCCGTCATTTGGCTGGCCAAAAAGCGTTCGAAAATCAGCTTATACAGCTTATATTGGTTGTTGTTCAAGGACGCCTTCACATCCTGGGGCCGGTTCAGCAGGCTGGCGGGACGGATGGCCTCATGGGCGTCCTGGGCGCCCTTGCGGCCCTTGTAGACGTTGGGCTTTGCCGGCACATAGGGCTGGCCATAGGTTTCGGCGATATAATCCCGGGCCTGGGCCTGGGCCTCCTCTGCCACCCGGACCGAGTCGGTACGGATATAGGTGATCAAGCCCGTTACCCCCTGGCCCTGGATCTCCACGCCCTCATAGAGCTGCTGGGCGATAAGCATGGTGAGCTTGGTGGTAAAGCCCAGCTTCCGGCTGGCTTCCTGCTGCAAGCTGCTGGTGGTAAAGGGCGGCGGCGCATGGCGGGTGCGCTCCCCAACCTTGATGTCCGTCACCCGGAAGGGCACGCCGCTGGAGGCCTCCACCACCTTTTCGGCCTCCGCCTGGGTATGCAGCTCCGTGCGCTTATCCCCATAGCCATAGAACTTGGCCGGCAAAGGCTTTCGGCTGCCCTTGATCTTCAGCTGGGCGTTGATGAGCCAATACTCCTCCGGGACAAAGTCCATGATCTCCTTTTCCCGGTCGCACAGGATCCTGCAGGCCACGGACTGGACCCGGCCCGCGCTTAATCCCCGGCGCACCTTGGCCCAGAGGATGGGGCTGATCTTATATCCCACCAAACGGTCCAAGACCCGGCGGGCCTGTTGGGCGTCCACCAGGTTCATGTCGATGGCCCGGGCGGCTTTGACGGAATTCTTTACCGTATTGGCGGTGATCTCGTTAAACTCAATGCGACATTTGGAGTCGATATCTAGCTTCAGGATCTGGGCCAGATGCCAGCTGATGGCTTCTCCCTCCATATCCGGGTCGGTGGCCAGATAGATCTTCTTGGCGTTCTTCGCTTCCCGGCGGATGGTCTCCAACACATCCCCCCGGCCCCGCAGGGTGATATACTTCGGGGTAAAGTTATGCTCCACATCTACCCCCAGCTGGCTTTTGGGCAGGTCCCGGACGTGCCCGTTGGAAGCGATGACCTTATATTTACTTCCTAAGAATTTTCCGATTGTCTTTGCCTTTGCAGGCGATTCCACGATGACCAACGTCTCCGCCATGAAAGCGCGTACCTCCAAATGTTCTACGTAATTCTTTCTTTGCTTTTCAAAGCCCCCAGGGCGCATTCCTATTTTGCCCGCTGCATTCAGCGGAAAACAGGCGATATCAACTTAAGCAGGAAGCCTTGCCCAAACCGGCGACGGGGCGAACAGCCTTGCGCCGTTTTAGGCCGCATTTGCCCGGGCGCTGTGCTAACCGGACATGGCGGGATATCCCCGCCAGCCAGGCCCGCCTTGCGCCAAGACAAATGCGGCCAGAATGCCCTTGGCCCTACGTGAAGCAGATTGGTTACAGCTATGTGAATGGGGGATATACCCTTAGGGAGTACAGCCCCTTTTTGCATGTATGCATTCCCTTTAGCGGAAAATGACCATGGATTTTACCGTTAAGCTACGGTTTTCCCCTTTATCTCAAGCTATACAATCTACCCAGCGATTGCTTAATTATTCCCGATAATTCCATATCTGTCAAGGCTAAATTTATTTCTGCAGCGCTGTAGCCTGTCAATTCGCACAATTCATCGATATTTCGCTCCTCCACCTGAAGCAGCCGCACCAGGAGGGTCTGCTCCAGGGTCAGCCGGCTTTCGTCGATCCATTTGGGAGCCGCCCTTTGTCCCGGCTGGATGTTGTACTCCTCCAGCACATCCTGGGCATCGCTTACGGATTTTGCTAAGCCCTCCTTGATGAGCCGGTTGGTGCCCTTGCTCTTTTCATCCTGGGGCCGGCCCGGCACGGCAAACACATCCCGGCCCTGTTCCAGGGCGAAATCCACGGTGATGCTGGTGCCGCTTTTTAGCGCCGCTTCCACCACCATCACACCCTGGCTCAGGCCGCTGATAATCCGGTTCCGCTGGGGGAAATAGGCAGGAAGCGGCTTTTCCCCCGGAAGGAATTCCGATACCACGGCCCCTCGTTCCACCACCTGCTCATACAGCTCCCGGTTCTGGGGCGGATATACCACATCCACCCCGCAGCCCAACACCGCGATGGTGGGAAAGGGATTATCCGCCGCCTCCAGGGCGCCCTTGGCGCACAGCCCGTCGATGCCGTAGGCCAAGCCGGACACCACGCATACCCCTGCGCTGGAGAGATCCCGGGCCATGGTCATGGCGATCCGCTTCCCGTTTTCCGAGCAATTCCGGGAACCGATCATGGCGATGGGCAGATGAATGACCTCCGGCAGCCTGCCCCGCACATACAAGCAGGTAGGCGGGCGCTGGATCTCCTTGAGCAGCTTTGGATAGTTGGCGTCCTCCAGCAGCACGGCCTGGATCCTGTGCCGCTCCATGTAGGCCAGGCAGCGATCGATATACCCTTCCTCCGCCTTCTGGTATAGCTGCCGGTTCAGACCGGCCTCCCGCTGATTCTTTTCGGGCAGGCAATGGTGCTTTGCGTCCCGAAAAACCGCTTCCGCATCCCCCTGGTAGTGAGCCAGAAGGGATGCGATGCGGCTGTGGGCCTGTCCCAGGGCAAAGCATAGCCATAGCCGGTACCGTCGTGCCTGCTGTTCCATTTTATCCTCCCCAATACTTTTTGTCCAGACTACGGTATTGCAACGCTTCCGCCACATGCACGGCGTCGATGATCTCCTCCCCCGCCAGGTCCGCAATGGTCCGGGCCACCTTTCGGATCCGCCCGTAACCCCGCCCGCTCATATACATGGTATCGAAGGCCTTCTTCACCATGGCCTGGGCCCGGGCTGTCAGGGGGCAATAGCGGTTGATCTGCTCGCCGGCAAGCTGAGCGTTGAACAGGATGCCCTCCTCCCGGTACCGCTCCCGCTGCCGCTGCCGGGCCGCCTCCACCCGCTGCCGGACAGCGGCGCTGGGCTCCCCGGTACTCCGGCTGGCGATCTCCTCATACCCCACCTCCGTCATCTCCACATGCAGGTCGATCCGGTCCAAAAAGGGCCCGGACAGCCGGTTTCGATACCGTTCCACCTGCGCCGGCGTACACCTACACCGGCTGGTGCGGCCGCCATAATAGCCGCAGGGGCACGGGTTCATGGCTGCCACCAGCATGAAATCCGCCGGATAGGTGGCCCGGAAGGACGCCCGGGTGATGGTGACCTCCCGATCCTCCAGGGGCTGGCGCAGGGCCTCCAGGGCGTCCCGGGAAAACTCCGGCAGCTCGTCCAAAAACAGCACGCCCCCATGGGCCAGGCTGATCTCCCCGGGTTGGGCTTTGGGGCCGCCGCCTACCAGGGAGGGCAACGAGGCGCTGTGATGGGGCGCCCGGAAGGGCCGCTCCGCCGCGATGCCCCCGCTGCCCCGGAACGCCCCCGTGACGGAATGCACCTTGGTGATCTCCAGGGCCTCCCCAAAGGTCAGCTGGGGCATAATGGTGGGCATGGCCTTTGCAAGCATGGTTTTGCCGCTGCCCGGGGTGCCGATCAAAAGCAGGTTATGCCCGCCTGCCGCGGCGATCTCCGCCGCCCGCTTGGCCCCCTGCTGGCCCCGGATCTCGGAAAAATCCGTGCCCGGCCGGGTGGGCGCAGCTTCCCAGCGGCGCTGCGCCACCGGCGCAAATGCCCCCGGCTCCTGCAGCAAGGAAGCCGCCTCCCGTAGGGTCCCCACCGCATAGGCTTGGATCCCTTCCAGGTAGGCGGCTTCCCCCGCGTTTTCCTGCGGCAGCATGAACCGGGTCATGCCCTGGGCCCGGGCGCTGATCAGCATGGGCAGGAGCCCGTTGACCCCCCGCACGCCTCCATCCAGCGCCAGCTCCCCTAAAAACATCCATTCCTTGCCCGGCTGGGAGATTTGCTCCGTGGCGGCCAGCAGCCCCAACGCAATGGGTAGGTCATACAGGGTCCCCTCTTTTTTCATGTCCGCCGGGGCCAGATTGATGGTGATCCGCCGGGGCGGCACCATGAACCCGCTGTTGCGTAGGGCCGCCCGCACCCGTTCCCTAGATTCCCGCACGGCAGCGTCAGGCAAGCCTACGGTATCGTAGGCCGGCAGGCCCTGGCTCACATCCACCTCCACCTCCACGGCAAAGCCGTGCAGGCCATACAGGCCATAGCTATGGATCTTCGAAAGCATGTTCCGCCCCTCTGCCCGGCCGGGGCCAAAACCCTCTGGCGGGCCGTTTATTTGAAAACGAAAAGCTTATTCCCGATAAAATTGATCACCATCACCACGGCCGTCACCGCGCCCTTGGCGATCAGGTTGCTCTCGATGCCAAGGGTATCGTAGCATACCCGCAACAGCGCCACCGATATACTTAAGGATACCAGATTGACTGCCACAAAGGCAACAAATTCCCGTTTGGTATATCGTTTTCCCTTCCCAAAGGTCCACCGGCTGTTGAAAAAGTAACTGTTCAACAGCCCGCAGGTATAGGAAATGCACTGGGCCGGCGCATAATGCAGCCCCAGGTATACCAGCAGCTGGTACACCAGGAAGTCCACCAGGGTATTTAATACCCCCACCAGTCCAAACTTGATGAATTGGAGCCCGTGTTCTTTCAGCTTCATCGTCCCGCCCCCGTTCGTCAATAGCCCAAGAACGTCCAGGTGGGCATCCATTCCAGGGCGTGGATGTAGGATGCCGGGGCCGGCGTACCGGAGAGCACCGGATAAAAGGCGCCAAACAGCACCACCGCCGCCCCCAGCCATGCCCACTTGACCCAGCCGGGCCAGCCCTTCTTTTCCTCGCCCCGCTTCACCAGGTACACGGTGCACAGGATGAGGAAGGGCACCGTGGCGAAAAAGTGATAGGCGAAGGTGCAGCGGGTCACCAAGACCCAGGGCAGGTAGTTGGCACATACCCCGGCGAGCAGCACGAACATACCTTTTTCATACCGGATCCGCTTCATCAGCAGCCGGATGGCCAGCCCGGCGCCCCCCAGGGAGCATAGCCACCAAACCGCCGGATTCCCGAAGGCGGAGATGGTGGCGGCATAGTTGGCGGGCATCCCGTCATAGCCCACATAATACCAAACCGGCCGGATGTCCAGCGGCCATTGCCACCAGGGGGACTCATAGGGATGGGAAGCGGTCAGGGTGCTGTGGTAGTTGAACATAAACTCCTGCACCCCCCAGATCCCCTTCAGGTCATACTGGGCCTCGGACCAGACGTAGGGTAGATAGGAGGCCAGATAGATGCTGGCGGGTACCAGGATATAGAACAAACAACACCACAACAGGGTGATGATGGCCTGCCGCCAGAACCGGGCCACCTGGGCCCGTTTTTTCACGTCCCGGCTCTGCTTATTCCGGCGGTATTCCAGATACCGCTGGGCCAAAGAGGTGAAGAAGATTACCGCCAGGCCGCCCCCCGCGTAGATGCAGATCCACTTGCAGGCCACCCCCAGCCCGAAGAACACCCCTGCCCAGGCCAGGGGCTTCAGGGTGGCAAACAGGCCGTCCGTGAAAAAGTTCATGGTGTAATACCTGTACATGAAGTAATACATGAGCAGGATAAAGAACACCCCATACACGTCGATGGTGGCGATGCGGGTCTGGGTATAGTGCATGAAGTCAAAGGCGAACAGCCCGGCGGCCAGCAGGGCATATTCGCTTTTGCCGAACAGCCGCTTGGCGAACAGATACAGGATGGGTACCATGCCGATGCCGAACAGGGTGCCCACGATCCGCCAGCCAAAGGCGTTCATCCCAAATACGGCAATGCCCGCCATAATGAAGATCTTCCCAAGAGGCGGGTGGGAGTTTTCATAGGGCGTCAGGCCGTGGAGGTGTTCGTAAGCGGTGCGGGCATGGTACAGCTCGTCGAAATACATGCCGTTTTTGCTGGAGGGATACGCGGGCACCTGGTCCGGCTCATCGCACAGCAGCCCCGCATCGGGGGCGCCGTCCCCTGTGGCCTCCCAGCCCGTTATGGGGATGTAGTTCCCCGCCTGGTCGAAGCAGGCGATCTCGTTGAACCATACGGTCCCTTGCTGCACCTGGATCGTCAACGTTTTGGTCTGCCAGCCATCCCCGCCGATATCCACCCAGCGGAACATATCCCCGTTGTCCTCGGTATATTTCAGGGTGGAGCCGTCGTCCCCCGCAATGGAGATCGTCCCCGTATCCAGGCCCCCAAATACCCGTATGCAGGACAGCTGGGCCTCCTGCTCCAGCTCCAGCACCGCGCCCTGGCCGGCGCTGGCCTGCCATACGGTTTCCGGCGCTTGCGTGGTACCCAGATTGATGATGGCGATCACCCCATAAACCAAGGTCAGCGTCCCGCAAAGCAGCCGGTCCCTGGCGGTAAAGCGGCAGCTTTCCTCGGGCTTTTTCTTATTGGATAGGCTGGGCTGGATCTCCTCTGCCCGTCGGTCTCCCGCAAAGGCAGGCGAACGCCGTTTGCGCAGGAGCAGGTCCCAGCATACCCAAGCAAAATAAGCAAAGGTCAGCACCGTGATCATGGAGCCTAAAACCGTGATACAGTCATATTCCGCCCCTCTAAGGGCCGTATCCTTTACCACCATAAAGGCCGCCAGGGAATTGAGCAGCAGCGAACAGGTAAAGCCCACATAGCACAGGAACAGCCGTCGGTCCTCATAGGCGATAAAGCTCACCATGAGCAGCAGCAGCACCGGGAATAGATAGCGTTCGTGCATATATTGCCCCAGGGTAAACAACCCCGCCAGCAAAAATGCAAGGCTCAGGGGCAAGCAGCCTTTTTCTTTCCGACCCCGAATATACATCCACAGGGCGGCCAGTACGCACAATACCATGCAGGCCGTACCCCATTGGCCGTAGGTAATGGAAAACAGGAAGGGGGCGTCCACCGGCTGCCAGTTGCCTCCCAACAGGGCGAAAAGATTGAAAGCTTCGATGCTGGCATAGGGATAGCTGGTGGCGGTACCCAAAAGCTTTTCCAGGAACCAAGGCCCCTGGAAGGACAGCCCGAAGAACTCCACCTCCACCGTCCCCTGGCCCCCGCCAAAGGGCAGGCACAGCAGCAGGATGCTCCCCACCGCCAGGGCCACCGCCGCCAGGGTGCGCAAAGCCGCCTTTGCCCCCTGGTCGTGGATTTTAGCGAAATATACCCCGGCAAACAAGGGGCCTGCCATCAGGGCCTGGGGCTTAATGAGGATGGCGATCCCATAGGCCAACCCCGCCCATTCCAGGCGGTTTTCCGTCAGCAGCCATACCACCAACAGCAGCGCCAGCGTAAGCACCTGGTCGATTTGCCCCCAGCCCCCGGATAGGAAGGCCATGGCCGGGTTCAGGGCCACCAGGCCGCACAGCAGCAGCGAGATCCGCCGGGGCAGGCGCTTATCCGCCATGCGGAATACCACATATGCGGCCGCCAGGTCGCATAAAATCACGGGCATCTTGGTCAGCAGCACATGGCCGTTGCCGCCATAGCTTAGGCCCAACAGCTTTGCGATACCGCCGGTGAGCCACAGCACATACATATACCCCGGCGGGTAATCCGCAAAGAACCCGCTCGTATAAAAGGCGCCCGGCCCCCCTTCCGCCATGGCATTTCCCCAGGCGAGGAAGCAGCCCATATCCGTGGAATGGCCGTAAAAGACCAGGGACAGCGCAAGCCGCAGCACAAAAGCCCCAGCCAATATGGCCGCCAGCTTGGGCCACGGGCTGGGCTTGGGTTGGGGATCCTCAGGCTGCTTGAGCCGGATCCATCGTATATACAGCCACAGCCCTGCAACGGCGCAGGCGACCGTGACCAGCAACATGGCGCCGCTGTGCAATTCGTTTACATTATGGGTTGCTTCCGAGGATTGGGATGTGGGGGCCTGGCCAAAGTCCGCGGCTACCGTCCCAACGGGCAGGCTGTCCAGCTGGACCACCTCCACGTTGCGGAACCAGGCCGTGCCGCTACAAAGGGCACCATAGCCCCCCAGCCGGATGCAGATGGCCATTTCCTTTTGATCGGCGCCGGTCTTGCCCACCAGCTCCACCTGCTGCCAGCCATTGCTGGTGCCTACCACGGGTTCTGAGGCCGCCAACGAGCCCACTACGGATACGTTGGCCCCGCCCCCGCCGGATACGTCCTGGGTATGCAGCTCGCAGGAAATGCGATAGTAGCTGTTTTCCGCAACCGGGATGGTTTGGCACAGCCGCACGTCGTTCTCCTCCGGCGCCGCGATCTGAACGCAAGGCGCACCGTTCTCATCGGTGAGCCGCTGGATGCGATAGGCGTCCTCTCCTGTGATCCACGCCTCGGCATACCAATCCAGAGGAAGCCCATCCGCAATGCCGATCTGCTCAAAATCGCCGTTGGACAACGTCACCGGCGTATCCGCCAGGGCGGATGCAGGCAGAAGCAGCAGCGCGCAGGCAAGAAGTAAAGCCTTAAACTTATGCATAAGTTCCTCGAAGCTTTCCATTTTTTCTATAGATATGATTATTTTACCACAGTTGGCCGCATCCCACACGCCAAATTAAAAAGTTTACGATTGGCAGCCCTTTTGCGCTGTCCGCCCCTATTCTGCTACGGAAAAGGCGTCACGAATCCATACAATGCTTCGGGTGTTCAGATCCACCTCCAACACGTCAAGCCGGCAGGGCCCGGCATACTCCGTCTCCTGCAAATACGCCTGGGCCGCCCGGATGATCCGCCTCTGCTTAGCGGCGTCCACCGCCTCCCGGCCATAGCCCCAGGCCCGGCTACTTCTGGCCTTCACCTCCGCAAACACCAGGGTATCCTTCTCCATGGCCACCAGGTCGATCTCGCAGCCCTCCCTCCGGTAATTGCGCTGCAAGATCCGGCAGCCCTGCTCTTCCAAATAGAGGGCCGCCAGGTCTTCCCCCAGCCGGCCCTTATCATAGGTCTCCATTACCGATCCTCCCAGACCTTGCCGATAAAGCTGCGCCGGTGCAGAGGGCAAGGCCCCAGCTGCCGGATGGCCGCCATATGCGCCGCCGTCCCGTAGCCCTTATGGGTTTCAAACCCATAGCCGGGATACAGGACCGCCTGCTGCCGCATATACCGGTCCCGCTCCACCTTGGCCAGGATGGAAGCCGCGCCGATGGCATAGCACAGGGCGTCCCCGTGGACGACGGCCTCCTGCCGCACCGGGATGGCAAGGCCCTCTAGGGCGTCCACCAGCAATATGTCCGGCTTGACCTCTATGGCCTCATAGGCCAGGGCAAAAGCCTCCCGGGTGGCCTGGAGGATGTTGATCTCATCGATCCGCTCCGGCCCCACCCAGCCTACCCCATAGGCCATGGCCTTTTCCCGGATCCTCTCATAGAGCCGCTCCCGCTTCCCTTCCGAAAGCTTTTTGGAATCGTCCACCCCTTCGATCAGGCAGCCGGGTGGCAGCAGCACCGCCGCCGCCACCACCGGCCCCGCCAAGGGGCCCCGGCCCACCTCGTCCGCGCCCGCCACCAGCAGGCCCTGCTCCCAATAGCGCCGTTCCCGCACGGATAAGGCCAGGAGCCTGGCCTGCTCCTGCTCAGCAGTCCGCCTGGCCATCGGCATCCTGCCTTTCATAGCGGGGATCGTCCAGGGTGACCCGGCCGATCTTGCCGCCCCGGAATTCATCCAGCACGATCCGGGCGGCCCGCTCCGTATCCAATACCCCGCCGGGCAGCAGGAAGCCCCGCCCCCTGCATACCCCCTCCAGCAGGGCCCCTGGCTCCATGCCGGGTTCCAGCTTTTTATACCGGGCTTGCAGCGCCTCCGGGCAAAGGCCCATCAGCTCCGCCAGCAATTGCCCCGCCAGCTGTTCTACGTCCATGATGTCGTCCTTGATGGAGCCGATATAGGCCAAATGCCTGGCCAGCAGAGGGTCCGACAGCTTGGGCCACAGCAAGCCCGGGGTATCCATCAGTTCCAAATACGGGCTTACCTTCACCCATTGCTTGCCCTTGGTCACCCCGGGCCGGTCCCCCACCTGGGCCCGGTTGGAACCTGCCAGCCGGTTGATGAAGGTGGATTTCCCCACGTTGGGGATCCCCGCCACCAGGATGCGCACGGTCTTTTTGACCCCCTTCTTTTCCAGCCGCTCCACCTCGTCCCGCACCGCTTCCTGCAGCAGCTCCACCGCCGCACCCTTCTTCTGGGAATTGGTGGCGGTCATGGATAGGGCCCGGAATCCCATCCCCTCGTATACCTTCAAGAACGCCCGGGTCGCTGCCGGGTCCGCCAGATCGCTTTTATTCAAAAGCACCACCCGCCGCTTGGCCGCAAACAGGCTGTCAAAGTCCGGATTCCGGGTGGCGATGGGCGCCCGGGCGTCCAGGATCTCCACCACCGCGTCGATCAGTTTCAGGTTCTCCGCCAGCATACGCCGGGCCTTGGCCATATGGCCGGGATACCATTGGATCTGCATACTCCCTCTCCTTTCCCATTTGTATGAAGAAACCCCCTATGCGGCCATGCATCGGGGGTTACGGTTCCTTTGTGTTTGGGCCGGCATATGGTCTCGCGCCTTGGCGGAAGCCCCTGCCGGTCCTGGGCAGGCGCAGCATAGGCTGCCCTTCCCTTGGCAATTATTTTTCCTTGTCTGCGGAGATCCGCTCCACCACCTTGGCGGCCTTGCCGACCCGATCCCGCAGGTAGTACAGCTTGGCCCGGCGAACCTTACCATGGCGCACCACTTCGATGCGGCCGATGCGGGGGCTGTTGTAGGGGAAGGTACGCTCCACGCCTACGCCATAGGATACCCGGCGCACGGTAAAGGTCTTACGGATGCCGCCGCCCTGCATCTTGATCACGATGCCTTCGAAGTTCTGCAAACGCTCCCGGGAGCCTTCCACAACCTTTACAAAGACCCGGACGGTGTCGCCCACTTCCAGCTTGGGCAGATCGGTACGCAGTTGTTCTTTTTCCAGTTCACGGATGATGTCGGACATTTTTCTTTTTCTCCTCTCTCATAGACGTTCGTACCGCATCGCGGCATTGGACCGCCCGTTGTCACAAAGTGCATTATAACACGCCGGTCTGTCAAGTGCAACTAGAATTTTGCCTGTTTTTCAGCATTTTATCCCGGCATCCCCGGCGTTTCCCATGGCTTGCCCCGCTGGGAAAGAACGGCATTCACCGGATCGCAAAGGCGGCCCAATAGGTCTGGGTATCGTAGTCCCCCGTCTCCCGGAAGTCCATAAAGGTCTTGCGGATCCGGTAGGTCCCGGGGGAAAGGGACCCGTAAAGGAACGCCCACTGGACGTTCTCCTCCACGCTGGCCTCCATGGAGACCAGATACGCTTCCGCCGTCCAGCCCACGTCCCCTTCCACCGCATAGGGCACCTGCTCCCATACCCCGTCCTGAAGCACCTCCAGGGTATAGTCGCTGCCGTATTGCAGCCTGCCGGTGGGATGGCCGCCGGATTGGGCGATCACCAGGGTCAAGCCTGTGGGCTGCACATCGACTGCGGACAGGGCGATGCCCCAATCCATGGCCCGGCCGTTGGCCAGCAGGCTTTCCACAAAGGCCAGGTCGATCTCCTGATCCGCCTCCATGCCCTTGGCATAGCGGCCTTCATATAGGATGGTATACCCATCCCCCATAAGGAAAATGGTCTCGAAGGGCTTCCCCTGATGGTCGAACCAGGTTAACCCATAGGTCCAGCCGGTGCCCTCCGCTGTTCCTGCGTCGCTGAATCCCATGGCGTTCAGGTTGTCGGCAATATATCGT
Organism: uncultured Eubacteriales bacterium; assembly: GCA_900542615.1. Classification (GTDB taxonomy): domain Bacteria; phylum Bacillota; class Clostridia; order Christensenellales; family CAG-138; genus Pelethousia. The sequence goes on from UQOG01000005.1 coordinate 25,102, forward strand.
ATGGCCTCTGGATCCGTTACCTGAATGGTCTCGCCGGTGCTCCCATCGGTGATCTCCAGCATGGCCGCCTTCCCAATGGCGAATGCCTTGCCCCCTGTTGAACAGCCGGTGAGCAGCATAATCAGGGCCAGCAACCCTGTCAAAACAGCAGATTTGCCCATACTATCCTTCCCTTTCCTGGAACCGGCGGCAAGGGCCCTATGGCAAGCAGGCTATTCCACCGGGTCCTCGCATGTTTCCAGGCTGTTCAGAAACGCCTGGTCCTTCTTATCCAGCGTCGTTTGCAAAAGCAACTCCGGCCTGCGTTTTTTGGTGATGGCCAGGGACATATCCCGCCGCCACCGGGCGATGTGGGCGTGGTTCCCGTTGAGCAGCACCGGCGGCACCGCCATGCCACGGTATTCCGCAGGACGGGTATATTGGGGATATTCCAGCAGCCCGTCTGAGAAGCTCTCCTCCTCCGCGGAATCCTGGCAGCCCAATACCCCCGGGATAAACCGGCTCACGCAGTCGATGAGCACCATGGCGGGCAGCTCTCCGCCGGTAAGCACATAGTCCCCGATGGACACCTCCATGTCCATTTGGGCCAGGGCCCGCTCGTCCACCCCTTCATAATGGCCGCACAACAGCACCAGCCATTCCTTTTTGCTCAGATCCCGGGCCATGGGTACCCCCAGGGTCTCCCCCCGGGGCAGCAGGGCGATGCGCAGGGCCTGGTGGTTTGGGTCCACCTGGTCCAGGCAATCCCATATGGGCTGGGCCATCATCACCATACCCGCCCCGCCCCCAAAGGGATAATCGTCCGCGTTATGGTGCTTGTTGGCGGACCAATCCCGGATGTTGTGCAGGTGAAATTCCAATATGCCCCCCTGGGCCGCCCGGCCCAACATGCTGCTGCCCAGCACCCCCTGGAACATCTCCGGGAACAGGGTCAGCACGTCAATCCGCAAACAGGCCCACCTCCTCCAGCACCGCCGCGTCTAGCACGATGCGCTTATGCGCCACATCCACCAGGGTCAGCAGCTTCTTGAGGGCCGGCACCAGCAGCTGCCGCTCCCCCTCGATCACATAGACGTCGTTGGCGCCGGTCTCCAGCACCTCCTGGAGCACCCCCAGGGGCTTACCTTGGCTATCCTCCACCCGGCAGCCGATCATGTCCGCCACGAAATACCGGCCCGGCGGCAGCTTCACCGCATGGGCCCGGTCCACGCACACGTACAGGTTTCGTAGCCCCTCCGCCTCCTCCCGGGTATGGGCGCAGGATAGTTGCAGGATCACTCCGTCCTGCTGGGGACTGGCCGCCTGGACCTCGATGGGCACATAGGCGCCGTCCCGCTCCAAAAAGCAGCTTTTTAGCCGGCGGAACCGGCTCAGATCCTCCGTAAGGGGCAAAAGCTTGACCGCGCCCCGCACCCCGTGGGGCCGCAGGATCATACCCACCCGCAAATATCCTTCCATTTCACACCTCCGGGCAAAAAAGCGGCGGGCCGCCTGGGCCTGCCGCCTGCTCGTTCGATCAGCCGATGATCTCTACCACGTATTTCTTGTTTTCCCGCACGGATGCTGCGCGCACCACGGTGCGGATGGCTTTTGCGATGCGGCCTTGCTTGCCGATGACCTTTCCCATATCCTCCGGGGCTACCCGAAGCTCGATCACCGTGGAGGTTTCGCCTTCCTTGACCTCCACCTGCACCTGGTCCGGCTTATCCACCAGGTTTACCGCGATGTATTTTACCAGGTCTCCCATGGCTCGTCCCTTTTTTTCAGCTTTACTGGATGGCGCCGGACTTCTTCAGCAGCGCCCGCACGGTATCGGTAGGCTGGGCGCCGTTCTTCATCCAAGCGACCGCCTTCTCATTGTCCACCTTCAGCTCCACGGGGTCCGCGATGGGGTTATAATAGCCCAGCTCCTCCACGAACGCGCCGTCCCGGGGCGCACGGGAATCCGCCACCACGATGCGGTAGAAAGGCGCCTTCTTTGCACCCATCCTGCGAAGCCTGATCTTAAGCATTGTCTGTTTCCTCCTGCATGTATCAAAATTTGTATGTATTTCAAAAACGCAGCCACTGCGCCTTAGAAACCAAAGGGATTGAAGCCCCGGCGGCCTTTTTTCATCTTGCCCAGCTTGCCGCCGGCAAGCTGCCGCATCATCTTGCGGGTGGCTTCGAATTGATTCAACAGCCGGTTGACTTCCTGCACCGTGTTGCCGCTCCCCGCGGCGATGCGCCGCCGCCGGCTGGCGTTGAGCAGCTCCGGCCTGCGCCGCTCCTCCGGGGTCATGGATTTTACGATGGCCAGCATACGTTCCGTCTGCTTTTCATCGATCTCCATATTTCCCAGCTTGGCCGCGTTGGCCCCCAGCATCATGGCCAGGATATCCTCCATGGAACCCATGGATTTTACCTGCTCCATCTGCTCCATAAAGTCTTCCAGGGTAAAATCGTTGGTCTTGAGCTTGGCGGCCAGCTCCTGGGCCTTCTTTTCATCGAAGGCGGTCTGGGCCTTTTCGATGAGGGTCAGCATATCCCCCATGCCCAGGATCCGCCCGGCCATCCGGTCGGGATAGAAAGGCTCGATATCCTGTAGCTTTTCCCCGGTGCCGCAGAACTTGATGGGCCGCCCCGTCACTTCCCGCACCGACAATGCAGCGCCGCCCCGGGTATCGCCATCCAGCTTGGTGACGATCACGCCGGTGACCGCCAGCTTTTCGTTGAATGCCTTGGCCACGTTTACCGCGTCCTGGCCGGTCATGGCGTCCACCACCAGCAGGATCTCCGCCGGCTGCAACGCGTCCCGGATCCCGGCGATCTCCTCCATCATGGCCTCGTCGATATGGAGCCGGCCCGCCGTATCCACGATCACCAGGTCCATCATGTGGGATTTGGCGTATTCCACCGCTTCCTTGGCGGTCTGTATGGGGTCCTGCTGCCCCCGTTCAAACACGGGCAGCTTCAGCTTTTCCCCCACCACCTGCAATTGCCGGATGGCGGCGGGCCTGTAAATATCGCAGGCCGCCAGCAGGGGCGTTTTCCCAAACTGCTTTTGCAGATACGCCCCCAGCTTGCCCGCCATGGTGGTTTTGCCCGCGCCCTGCAGGCCGCACAGCAGGATCACCGCCGGCGTCCTGGAGCCGAACTCCACCTTGGCGTTGGCCCCGCCCATTAGGTTGGTCAACTCTTCGTTGACGATCTTGATCACCTGCTGGCCCGGGGTAAGGCTTTCCAGCACCTCGGCCCCCACCGCCCGCTGGGATACTTGGGCGATGAATTTCTTGACCACCGCGAAGCTCACATCCGCCTCCAGCAAGGCGAGTTTAACCTCCCGCATGGCCTCCTTTACATCCTTTTCGCTCAGCTTGCCCCGGCCGGACAGCTTCTTGAAAACCGTTTGCAGTTTGGAGGAAAGCCCTTCAAATGCCATCGTCTATCATCTCCACTATGTCCTGGAGCAGCCTCTGGGCTTCTCCGTCTTCCCGCACGCCGGGCCGCGCTGCCAACGCCCGGGTTGTTTCCCGTATGGCCCGCGCCTTTTTCTCCATGCCCAAAGCCTGCTCATAGGCGTACAGCTGGGCCGAGGCCCGCTGTATGGCGTCCCGGACGCCCTGCCGGGATATGCCGGCCCGCTCCGCGATCTCCGCCAGGGAAAGGTCCTCATCCACCGCCATGGACAGCATGGCCCGCTGCCGTTCCGTCAGCAGGGCCCCATACCGGCTCAGCAGCAAGCCAAGCTCCACATGTGCCTGCATGGTTCCTACCTCCATGGGTCGCTGAAATGCTTCCTTGCGCAAAAGGTGTAAAGGTAATCACCTTTACACCTTATTCATTATATCCATCTGCCCGAAAAAGTCAAGGGCTATTTTACCGAATCCAGCTTTGCCAGGGCCTGATTGGAGCCGATGACCACCAGCTCGTCCCCGGCCTCCAGGGCTTCGTTTGGATCCAGGGTAATAACGATCTGCCCTCTGCGCCGAAGGGCGATCACCGAAATGCCGTATACCGCCCGCACGTTCAGGGTAGAAAGGGTTTTCCCCGCCCAGGAGGCGGGCAGGCGCACCTCGCTGATGCTGTATTCATCGGAAAGGTCGATAAAATCCAACACGCTTTGAGAGGCCAGGGAATGGGCCAGCCGGACGGCGCCTTCCCGTTCGGGCTGAAACACCTTATCCGCGCCGGTTTTATACAGCAGCTTTTCATGCAGGTGGTCACTGGCCTTGCAGATCACATACTTGGCCCCGTATTCCTTGCACATGACCACCGCCAACACCGAAGCCCGAATATCCTCGCCGATACACACGGCCACGCAATCGTAATTCCGCACGCCCAGCTGAGAGATGGCCCGCTCGTCGCTGACATTTGCCTGCAAGGCATGGGTTACCAGGTTTTTCACCATATCCACCCGGGCGGCGTTGGCGTCCACCGCCGTAACCTCCTGCCCCAGCTGGCACAGGGAAGTGGCCAGGGTTGCCCCGAACCGGCCCAGCCCCAATACGAGAATGCTCTTTTTCATATGCTCCCAACCTTTCTAAATATTAGCCGATCATGATCTCCCCCAGGGGATAGCGTATGGCGGATTCCGCGTCCTCCCGGCCGCAGGCCAAGGCGATGGTCAACAGCCCAGCCCGGCCAAAATACATCAATATGCACAACACCAGCCGGCTGGTAACCCCCGCCGCTTCCGTGACCCCCACCGTAAGGCCCACCGTACCCAGGGCGGAGGCAAGCTCAAACATCTTATCGATAAAATCCATGCTGCCGCAGGCAGTTCCCCGCTCCGCCAGGGACATGACCAAAGCCCCCACAAATAAGAAAGCGATGGCCAACAGGAAAATACACAAGGCCCGGGCTAGCGCGTTGCGGGAAAACCGCCGGCCAAAAGCCTCGGTCTCCTCTCTGCCCCGCATGAGCGAACGCACCGAAAAGAACAGCATGGCCACGGTGGTAATCTTTACGCCGCCCGCGGTGCCTGCCGGCGCGCCGCCGATGAACATCAGCAGGCAGCTGAGCAGCTTACTGCCCTCATAGAGGGCGGCCTGGTCAACGGTATTGAAGCCCGCTGTCCGGCAGGTTACCGACTGGAACAGGGAAGCCATCAACTGGCTGGGCAGGGACAGCCCGCCCATGGTGGCGGGATTATGCCGCTCGATCAACCAAAACAAGGCGCCGCCCCCAAAAACCAGCAGGCCGGTGGCGATCAGCACCGTGCGGCCGTGAACGCTCAGGCGCTGTTTGGTTTTGGGTTTGCGCACCAATTCGATCACCAGGGCAAAGCCCAGGCCTCCCACGACGATCAGCCCCATAATGGTGAAATTCACCAAAGGGTCCTTTACAAACGGAACCAGGGACTGGAAGTCGCCCATCAAGTCAAACCCCGCGTTACAGAAGGCGGAAACGCTATGGAACACCCCGTACCAAAGCCCCTTACACCAGCCGTACAGGGGAATGAAGCGGATGGATAGCAACAGGGCGCCAATGCCTTCACAGGCCATGGTAAGGCCTACGATCCGTTTGCTGAGCAAAACCACCCCCTGGATTTGGCCGGAGCTGGTGCCTTCCGCCAGCAGCATACGCCCCCGGAGGGATACCCGGGCCCGCAGGGCCAAAAACAGCATGGTGGTCACCACCATAAACCCCAGGCCGCCCACCTGGATCAGCAGCAGCACCACCGCCTGGCCAAAGGGGGTAAAATAGGTGCCTGTATCCACCACCACCAAGCCGGTCACGCAGGATGCGGAGGTGGCGGTAAACAAGGCGTCCAGAAAAGGCAAGGGCGTCCCATAGGAAGCTGCGGGCAGCATCAGCAACAGCGTGCCGACCAAAATTACCCCCAGGTATCCCAATGGCAATACCCGAATAGGAGAGATTCCCTTTTTGAAAAACCTGGTTTTCATCATCCGCTCCTTATTGTTCCAGCAGGGCCTTGGCAAACTCCGTAGGGTCAAAGGGAAGCAAGTCCTCCATCCCCTCCCCCACCCCGATGAACCGGACGGGCACCTCCAAAACCGACTGCACAGCCAGGGCTACCCCGCCCTTGGCGGTGCCGTCCAGCTTGGTGAGGATCACGCCGGTCAGGCCCGCGGCCTGGGTGAAGGCCTTGGCCTGGGCGATGGCGTTCTGCCCGGTGGTGGCGTCCAGCACCAGCAGGGATTCGCAGGGCACCTCCGGCAATTCCCGGCTGATCACCCGGCGGATCTTGGCGAGCTCCTCCATGAGGTTCTTCTTGTTGTGGAGCCTGCCTGCGGTATCCACCAGCAGCAGGTCCCGGCCCTTTGCCTTATAGGAGCAAATGGCGTCGTAGACCACCGCCGCCGGGTCCGCCCCTTCCCCCTGCTTCACGATGGGGGTATCCGCCCGTTCCGCCCAGATGGACAACTGCTCCGCCGCCGCCGCCCGGAAGGTGTCCCCGGCGGCCAATAGGGGGTTGCGGCCCTGGGATTTATATAGATGGGCCAGCTTGCCCAAGGAGGTGGTCTTGCCCACCCCGTTTACCCCTACGATCAGCAGCACAGCCGGCCCCGCCCCCCCGGCTAAAGGGGTTTGGGGCTCCATGGCCTTGGCCAGGATCTCCACCAGGGCCTGCCGGGCTTCCCCCCGGGTATGCAGGCCCTGCTCCTTTACCGCCTGCCGAAGCTGTTCCAGCAGGGCTTGCGTAGTCTCCATGCCCACATCCGCCACGATGAGGGCTTCTTCCAATTCCTCAAAGAAATCCTCGTCGATGCGTTCCGATCCGGCGAATACCCCCGCCAGCATACCGCCCCCCACCTTGGCAAGGCTTTCCTTTAACTTACCGAATATTCCCATCTTACTCCTCCTGCTTAACCGTTAACCGAGGCGAACCGGGCGGATACCACCTTGGATACGCCCTTTTCCTCCATGGCCACCCCGTACAGGGAATCGCACACCTCCATGCTGCCATTGCGGTGGGTGATCAGGATAAACTGGGTGTTGGCGGAATAGTTCCGCACATAGGACGCAAAATTGCTTACATTGGCCTCGTCCAGCGCCGCTTCGATCTCATCCAGAATGCAGAAGGCCGTTGGCTTCAGCTTCAAAATGGCGAACAACAGGGCAATGGCCGTCAGCGCCCGCTCCCCGCCGGACAGCAGGGACAAGAGCTGCAGTTTTTTCCCCGGGGGCTGGGCGATGATGTCGATGTCGCAATTGAGGATATCCTTGGGATCGCTCAACACCAGCTCCGCCCGGCCGCCGCCGAACAGCTCCCCAAACACGGTGGAGAAATTCTGCTGGATCAAGCTGAACTGCCGCTGGAACTCCTGCTCCATGGTATGCACCAGATCCTCGATGAGCACCTGCAGATCCGCCTCCGCCTGGGTCAGGTCCTTGCATTGGGCGTCCAGGGCGTCATAGCGATCCTTCACGTTCCGATAGTCCTCAATGGCGTTGATGTTCACATCTCCCAGGGCCTTAATCTCCTTTTTCAGGGCGTCCGCCTGGATATGGCCGGCCGCCACGGAGATCTCCCGCCGCAGGGGTTGGGCGTTTTCATAGGTGAGCTCATAGTCGTTCCAGATCCGGTCCTGCATGTTGGCAAGCTCCATCTGGGCCCGGTTCTGGTTCAGCTCCACCTTATGCCGCCGCTCCCCCAGCTCGCTCAAGGCCTGGGCCGCTTCCTCCCGCTGGCCCCGGGCCTCGTCCAGGGCCTGCAGATGGGACGCCCGTTCCTCTTCCAACCCACGAATCTGCTCGGTGATCCGGTCGATGTCCTTGCGCTCTCCATCCAGCCCCTGCAAAAGCGTCGTCAGCTCCGCCTGCAGCTGTTGTTGCTGCTGCTGGCTTTGGGCCGCCCGCTCCTGGGCTGCGGCCGCCTGCTGCTCCAGGCTTTTCGCTTCCTTTTCCAACCGCTCCCGGGTCTGCTGCAACCCCTGCAGCTCCTTCTCCCGGGCCATGAGGGCCACCTTCTGCTCCGTGGCCTTGTCGTTGACGCCGGCATATTCGCTTCTGCGGGCGGCCAATTCCGCCTGCATACGCCTTACGTCCTCCTGGCTGGCCACGTTGCCCGCTTCCAGGCTGCTTTGGGCTTGCCTGGCCTCCGCGCACTGCTGGTCGATATTGTCGATGTTGTCCTGGAGCTGGCTATATTCCCGCTGGTTCCGCTCCAGGGCCTCCTGGTTTTCCTCCACGTATTGCTTGAGGGCTTCCACCTTTTCCCGCTGGGCCGCCAGCTCCAGATCCTGGGCGTGCAGGGCCTCTGTGGCAGCCTGTAACCCCTGCTCCGCCGCCGCCAGCTCCCGCTCCATCTCCCCGGTATGGCCGGCCTGCTCCCGTATGGCTTGGGCAAGCTGGGCCAGCCCCTTTTGCAGCTCCTGGATCTCCCGCTCCCGGCCGATCAGGCTGAACTCCCGCTTTTGGGTGCTGCCGCCGGTCATGGAGCCGCCGGGGTTGATGATGTCTCCCTTCAGGGTGGCGATGCGGAAGGCGCCCTTTGCCTGTCGGTTGATGGCCATGCCCGCTTCCAGGTCCTCCACCAATACCGTTCTGCCCAACAGGTTTTCAAAGATGCCCCTGTATCGCTCCGCATATCCCACCAACTGGCTGGCCACGCCTAAAAATCCCTTTACCTGGCAGCAGCTCAACTCCTGCTGGGTCAACGTCCGGGGCCGGATCACATTCACCGGCAAGAAGGTAGCCCTACCATATTGCCTGCTGCGCAGGTGGTCGATGGCCTTCTTGGCGGCCTGATCCGTAGGGGTGACGATGTTCTGCATGGCGCTGCCCAGGGCCATCTCCAAGGCGGTCTCGTAAGCCTTCGGCACCTGCACCAGCTCCGCCACGACCCCTTCGATACACGCCCCCAATTCCCGGTCCCGGTCCGCGTCCTTCAACAGGTTCCGTACGCTGGCATAATAGCCCTCGTAGGCCCGTTTCATCTCCTCCAGCACTTTGATCCGGCTCTTGGCGGCTTCCGCCTGCTGCTCCATGCGCCGGCTTTCCTCCTGCACCGCCTTGATGGCGGTTTGTAGCCGGCTCACCCGGCCCGCAGCCGCCTGCCGGGCCTCGTGCTTCTCCTGGTAAGCCGCCTGCATCTGATCGTAGCAAGCCGTGAGCTGGGCCTGCTCCTGCTCCAGCTTTTCCCCTTCCGCCCGGATGGCCTGGCCCTGTTCCCGGGCCTCCCCCATCCGTTCCGTTACCGCCGTGCGGATGGCTTCCAGCCGGGAGATCCGGCTCTTGGCGTCGCTGAGCCGGTTCAGGGCCTCGATCATGCTGTTTTTCTGCCGCTCGGTCTCCTGCTCCCTTTGCTGGATCTCTTGCTCCATTTCCTGGCGCGCCGCCTCGATTTTCGCCAGGGCGGCGGCGCAGGCGTCCCGGGCCTCCCGGGCTGCCTCCCCGTCCTGGCCTGCGGCCGTCCACTGGGCCCGCAGAGCGGCCGCTTGGCTGCTCTGGACTTTGCCCTCCTCCTCCAGCCGGGCCTGTTCCCGGCTCAGATTGCCCATGCGCTCCTCCAACACCTTGACGGAGCCCGCGTGGGCCTCCGCACCGGAGGACATGGAAAGCAGGCGCCCCTGCATCTCCGAGATGGCACCGTTCAATTCCCGCTCCCGTTCCTCCTCCTGGGCGCATTGCTTGCCGAGCCGGTCCGACAGCTCCCCGGCGGTACGGAGTTCCCCGTCCAGCTGGCCCAGGCTTTCCTCCAGGGCCTTCAACCGCTCCTGGAGCTTGTCATATTGATACAGGAACAGATTGACCTCGATCTCCCTTAGCTCATCCCGCAGCCGCAAAAACGTCCGGGCCGCTTCGCTCTGCTCCTCCAAAGGGCCCAGCTGGGTGCCGAGCTCCTCCAAAATATCCTGCAAGCGCACCAGGTTCTTCCTGGTGTTTTCCAGCTTGCGTTCGGCTTCCTCCTTGCGCACCCGGTACTTCATCACCCCCGCCGCCTCTTCAAAGGCAGCCCGCCGGTCGCCGGACTTGTTGGACAGGATCTCCTCCACCTTGCCCTGGCCGATGATGGAATACCCTTCCTTGCCTACCCCCGTATCCCGCAGCAGGGACTGGATGTCCTTGAGCCTGCAGGGGGCCCGATTGATCAGGTATTCGCTCTCCCCGCTGCGATACACTCGCCGGGTGATGCTGACCTCTGCATAGTCCGTGGGCAATTCCCCGTCCGCGTTGTCAAAGGTGAGGGTCACTTCGCAAAAGGCCTGGGGCTTGCGGGATTCCGTGCCGTTAAAGATCACGTCCTCCATCTTGGCCCCCCGCAAGGCCTTGGCGCTCTGCTCCCCCAACACCCAGCGCACCGCGTCCGCGATATTGCTCTTGCCGCTGCCGTTGGGGCCGATGATGGCCGTCACGCCCCGCTCGATGTCGATCTGGGTCTTTTTTGCAAAGGATTTGAATCCGTTTAGTTCCAGTTTAATCAGTCGCAATGTTTAGCTACCACGCCTCTCCCATTTGGTTGCGGCCCCGCTGGGCCCTTTGTTCCCCAGCATTTCCAGGGTCTGCCGGGCAGCCGCCTGCCCAGCCTCCTGCTTGGAGTTCCCCTGGCCTATGCCCATGGGCTCCCCTGCCACCAGGGCCCGCATATAAAATACCTTTTGGTGATCCGGGCCGCTGGTGTTCAGCAATTCGTAGGTCACATTCCCCTTATGCAGCTTCTGCACATATTCCTGTAATTGGGTCTTATAGTCCTTGGCGTCCACGTTTTGCACAGCCGCGCGGATCTGATGCTCCGTCATGCTTAGCACAAACCGCCGGGCCGCATCCAGGCCGCCATCCAGATAGATGGCCCCGATCACCGCCTCCACCCCGTCCGCCAGGATGGAAGGCTTTTCCCGGCCGCCCGAATGCTCTTCCCCCCGGCTCAGGCGCAAGCAAAGGCCCAGCTCCAGCTGCAGCGCCACAAGGTGCAGCGCCCCTTCGCACACGGACGCGGCCCGGGCACGGGTCATGACGCCCTCGTTCAGCTTTGGGAAATTGCGGTACAGATATTCGCTCACGCATAGCTCCAAAACGGCGTCCCCTAAAAACTCCAGCCGTTCGTTATGCTCATGGGCTTTGCCGTCGCCCTTCACATAGGAGGTATGCGTCAACGCCGCATCCAACAGGGAAAGGTCGGCAAAGGTATAGTCCAGCCTTTCCTCCAATGCCTGCAGAGCCTTTCTCCGCAGGAAATCCATCTCCATGCGCGCCTCTCCTTCATGCGAAAATGCCCGCACACTATCCCAAGATGCGGCCCCACATCACCCGCCGGCTCCGCCGCCGGCGCTGCCAACTGGCCAAACAGCCAAACAAGGCGTACCGAAATGCAGGAGCAGGTCCATGGTTCGATATGCCGCGCTTAGCCCTCACATGTACAATTCCGATCCCGCCTCACTTATTGAGGGCGGCTACGATATCCCCGACGGTGTGAATATTCGGAAGCTCCTCCTCCGGGATCTGCAGGCCATATTCCTGCTCCAGATCCATAACCAATTCCACCAGGTCCAGGGAATCCGCCTTTAAATCCTCACCCAGCCGGGATTCCGGGGTGATGGTATCTGCGGGAATGTCCATTTGCTTTGCGAGCAGGTCCCGAATCTTTTCAAAATCCATGCTGACACATCCTTCCGTTAAACAATATGGGTAATGATTGCTAGGCATAGTTTAGCCTGAACCGCTGCGGATGTCAATCCTCTATCTCCGGCAGTTTGGCGATCCCCTGGGCCATAGCCCCCAAAACATCCGCTTTGGCGAACTGCCGGGCCTGGCCAATGGCCGCGCAAATGGCCTTGGCGTTGGAGCTGCCGTGGGCCTTAATCACCCCGCCGGCCACTCCCAATAGGGGCGCGCCGCCATACTCGGTATAGTCCATGATCCGCTTGAACCGGCGGAACGCGGGCTTTGCCAGGGCCGCGCCCAGCTTGCTGCGGGTATCCGCCAGCAGCTCCCGCTTAAGCATCTGCATCAGCACTTCCGCCAGGCCCTCGGTATATTTGAGCACCACGTTTCCGTCAAACCCATCGCAGATCACCCCATCAAAATCTCCGCTGAGGATCTCCCGGGCCTCGCAGTTCCCTGCAAAATGGATGGGCGCACCCGCCAGCAGCGGATAGGCGGCCTTGGTAAGGGCATTGCCCTTTTCCGCCTCCGCGCCGTTGTTCAACAGGCCGATCCGGGGATCCTTCACCCCCAGCACCCCCTCCATATAGGCGCTGGCCATCACGGCAAACTGCATTAAATAAGAAGGTTTGCAATCCGTGTTGGCGCCGCAGTCCATCAATAGGGTCGCCCCGCCCTTTTGATTGGGGATGGCCATGCCCAAGGCAGGCCGCTTCACCCCCTTGAGCCGCCGCACGATCAGGGTGGCGCCAGCCAGCAGCGCCCCGGTGCTGCCTGCGCTCACCAGGCACACCGCCTCCCCATCCCGCACCGCTTCCAGGCCCTTTACCATGGAGGAATCCTTCTTGGTACGGATGGCCGCCGTGGGGGACTCCTCGCAGGAGATCACCTGGCTGCAATGGCGCAGGGTAATCCGGCTTTGTTCCGCCTGGGGATAGGCGGATAGCGCCTGCCGCATCGTTTCCTCGTCGCCGAAGAGCAGCAATTCCACATCCGCAAAGCGCTGCAATGCCTGTAAGCTTCCTTCTATGGTTGCCTGGGGCGCGTTATCCCCGCCAAATACGTCTACGGCTATCTTCATATGCATTTCCCTCCTGCTAGGATCGCCGGCTATTGCCTGTGCGTTCATCCGGAGCGGCTCGCAGGGCATACCCCTTTACGCTGCCGTCCTTATTGATATATGTATAGTATAGTTTATCACATCTGCCGCTGCTTCTGCAAAGGAAAAGGGCTTCCACACAGAGGAAGCCCTTATTTGTTATTGAATGGACGCATCAGGCCTTTTCCACTTCGATAGCCTGCTTGCCATCGTAATAGCCGCACTTCTTGCACACACGATGGGCGAGCTTCGCCTCGTGGCACTGCGGGCATTCCACGATACCGGGAACGGACAGCTTCCAATTGGCCCTGCGGGCATCCCGCTTGGCTTTGGACGTTTTCCTCTTGGGGACCGCCATGCTTACACCTCCTTATCGTGATTCAACAGCGCGCCCAGCCGGGCGAAAGGCATTTCCCGTTGGGGCTCTGTCTCCCGCGCGCAAGCGCACTGGACCGTGTTCAGGTCGCACCCGCACACCGGGCAAAGGCCTTTGCAATCCTCCTTGCACAGGCTTTGCAGGGGCAGGTTTAGAAAGAGATTATCCAGCACAGCCTGGGTCAGATCCAACGCCTCGCTGCCCATAGGATAACACTCGTCCTCCGGGTCGGGATCTTTGACGAACCGCTCCTCAAAATCAAAGCTGAAGGGCTCTTGAAATTCCTTGGTGCACAGGGCGCACACGGAATCGAGGATGGTCGTTACCGTGCCCTGCACCAGCAGGCTTTCCCCGTCGTAAACGTAGCGGGCTTCCACATGCAGCGGCCCATGGAAGGCTACCGTCCGGCCCATATAGGATTGGGCTGGCAAGCTGGCGTCCGCCTCATAGCGCCCAACCAGGCCCGGCTGCTTCAACTGCGCGGCAATGGAAAACTGCATAGCTGGCACCTCAAAAAACCGACATCGTTCATTGTATATGCAGGGCGGGGATTTGTCAATATGGAATTTGGCCTTTTACCGCCCTGCACGGGGGTTCATTATTATTTATTTGGCGGTTAGGGCGGCGGTATCCCGGGCGATGACCATTTCCTCGTCCGTGGGGATCACGAAAACCTTTACCCGGCTGCCGGGCTTGGTGATCTCCACCTCTTCGCCCCGGGGCGCGTTCAGGTTCCTATCGAAGTCCGCGTCCACCCCCAGGTATTCCAGGCCCTGGAGCACCTGGGCCCGGATCCCCTGGTCGTTTTCGCCCACGCCGGCGGTGAATACGATGGCGTCCACCCCGCCCAGGGCCGCGCTATAGGCGCCGATGTATTTCTTTACCTTATAGGCAAAGGTCTTCAGAGCCAGCTCCGCCCGCTCGTTGCCTTCCTTGGCGGCGGCTTCCAGATCCCGGAAGTCGCTGGAAACCCCGGACAGGCCCAGCATACCGCTCTTTTTGTTCATATAGGTATCCATCTCCGCAGGGGTCATGCCGGTGCGCTGCATGATGAAGGGCACGATGGCCGGGTCGATATCGCCGCAACGGGTTCCCATGGGCAGGCCCTCCAATGGGGTGAGGCCCATGGAGGTGTCGATGCACTTGCCGCCCCGGGCGGCGCTGACGCTGGAGCCGTTGCCCAGATGGCAGGTGATGACCCGGGTATCTTCCTTCTTCATGCCGGCGGCCACCAGCTTTTCCACAGCCCGGCCGGTCACATACCGGTGGGAGGTGCCATGGAAGCCATAGCGGCGGATCTGATACTTGGTATAGGCGTCATAGGGCAGGGCGTAGATAAAGGCTTCCTTGGGCATGGTCTGGCCCCAGGCGGTATCGAACACCGCCACCATGGGGACGCCGGGCATGACCTCCATGCAGCCCCGGATGCCCATCAGGTTGGCGGGGTTGTGGAGGGGGCCCAGGGGTACGCACTCCTCGATGGTAGCCAGCACGTTGTCGTTGATGACCACGGGCTCGGAGAACTTTTCGCCGCCATGGAGCACCCGATGGCCCACCGCGTCGATCTCGTCCATGCTCTTCACCACGCCGATGTCCTTGTCCGCCAGGGCTTCCAGCACCATGCGGATGGCCTGGGCATGATCCTTCATGTCCTTTTCAAACACGTGGGAATCCTTGCCCGTAGGCTTGTAGGTCAGCTTGGAGCCGTCGATGCCGATGCGCTCGCAAAGCCCCTTGGCGATAACCGCGCCGCTGTCCACGTCGATGAGCTGATACTTCAGGGAAGAGCTGCCTGCGTTGATGACCAATACCTTCATAACATTCCTCCTAAGTTTATGCCGTAATTGTAATTACATATTTTGGGCCTGGACGGCGGTGACCGCCACCAGGGATACGATATCCTCCACGCTGCAACCCCGGGACAGGTCGTTGATGGGCTTGGCAAAGCCCTGGCAAATGGGGCCGATGGCCTCGGCGCCAGCCAGCCGCTGCACCAGCTTGTAGCCGATGTTGCCCGCCTGCAGGTCCGGGAATACCAGCACGTTGGCATGGCCTGCCACCGGGCTGCCGGGGGATTTGAGCTGGCCCACCTTTTCCACCAAGGCCGCGTCCGCCTGCAATTCCCCGTCCACGTTCAGGTCCGGGGCCATTTCCTTCACCAACCGGGTGGCCTCCGCCACCTTGTCCACGTTTTCGTGCTTGGCGCTGCCCTTGGTGGAGAAGGAGAGCATGGCCACCTTGGGGTCCATGCCGCACAGGGCCTTGCCCGTCTGGGCGGAGGCCACGGCGATGGAAGCCAGCTGCTCCGCCGTGGGGGCGATGTTCACCGCGCAATCCGCAAAGATCAGCACCCCGTCCTGGCCATAGGAGGTATCCGGCACCTCCATGATGAAGCAGCTGGAAACGGTGGAGACCCCAGGGGCGGTCTTGATGATCTGCAAGCCCGGGCGCAGGGTGTTGCCCGTGGTGTTGATGGCGCCGGACACGAAGCCGTCCGCCTTGCCGTCATACACCATCATGGCGGCGAAGAACAAGGGATCCAGCATAGTCTTTTGGGCCTGCTCCAGGGTGACCCCCTTCTTGGCCCGCATCTTGGCGAAGGTCTCGCAATACCGGGGATAATCCGCGCTGGCCTTGGGGTCGATCACATCCACCCCCTGGAGGCATACCCCGAACTTGTCGGCAACCGCCTGGATCTCGCCAGGGTCGCCGATCAGCGTCACCCGGGCGATGCCCTGCTCGGTAATCCGCTGGGCGGCTTGTACGGTACGCTCCTCGCTGCCCTCGGGCAGGACGATATGCTTGACATCGGTTTTGGCTTTTTCACGGATTGTTTCGATGACGGACATTTGCTTTGCTCCTTTCGCCTATCGCGTCTATGGAATTGAAATGGTATTTGTTGGCCCCTTGTCCCGCAGAACGGGACGATACCATTATAGCATACCTGCCTGTTTTTTACATCCTTTTCGGCGGTTTTTTTGCGGGATCTCCCCGCCTGTGGTATACTCAGAAAAAACCTTTGGGAGGCTCCCTATGCGCGTGGTTGGCATCGTTGCCGAATACAATCCCTTTCACAGCGGGCACGCCTATCATCTGGCCCAGGCCAAGGCCCTGACCCACAGCGACTTTGCCCTGGTGGTCATGAGCGGCGATTTTGTCCAGCGGGGAGAACCCGCCATGTTTTCCAAGCACCTGCGGGCCAAATGGGCCCTTTCCCAGGGCGCGGATCTGGTGGTGAGCCTGCCCACGGTCTGCTCCCTGACCAGCGCCGCAGGCTTTGCCAGGGGCGCCATCACCCTATTGGATGGCCTTCAGGTGGTGGATTCCCTTTGCTTCGGTAGCGAGCTGGGGGACGTAAGCTTGCTCCAACAGGCACTGGCCGCGGCGGATACCCCCGCCCATGCCCAGGCGTTGACCGCGTCCCTGAAGCAGGGCGGCAGCTACCCCGCCGCCCGGGATGCGGCCCTGCGGGCCGCCCAAGGATTTGCACCCGGCCCCAACGATATATTGGGCCTGGAATACCTCAAGGCCCTTTCCCTGTGCCAATCCGCCATCGCGCCCTATGCCCTGCGCCGGGAGGGGGCCGGCCATGACCAGGATGGGCTCTTTGGCCCCCACGCCAGCGCCACCGCCCTGCGGGGCTGCATCCAGGCGGGGGATCTGGAGAGCCTGGCCCCCTACCTCTCCCCCCAGGTCCGCTCGGATATGGCAGAGCAGCTGGCCCAGGGGGATATACGGACCTTTTCCCAGCTGTCCCCCGTGCTGCTCTACGCCCTGCGCCGCCTGTCCAAGGCCCAGCTGGCCGATCTAGGGGAGGTGCGGGAGGGGCTGGAAAATCCCTTATACAGGGCCTGCCGGGAAGCCGCCACCATCGAGGCGCTCCTTACCCTGGTAAAGACCCGCCGCTACCCCATGGCCCGGCTCAAGCGGGCCTGCCTGTGCGGGGCCCTGGGCATTACCCGGCGGGACCTGGAGCAGCTGCCCCAGGGGCTCTATTGCCGGGTGCTGGGCCTGCGGCGGCAGGCCATGCCTTTGCTGGGCAGGCTATGCCAGGCCTCCCGGCTGCCTGTGATCCGCCGCTATGCCGACGCCCAGGGCCTTACGCCCGCCCAGGAACGTTTCTTCCAGCTGGACCGCTTCGCTGCAGAGCTGGCCCCCTTAGCCGCCCGGCGGCCCCAGCCCGCCCCCTTTGATTTTGGCCAGCCCCTTTATATCCTAGACTGAATCCCCCGCTCCCCGCATATGTATGGATAAGCCCATTCCATACCCTGCGGGAGGTCCCTATGAAAAAACAGGTGATCATCTTTGCCCTTTGCGCCCTGTGCTGCGGCCTGTTCGTCCTCTATAGCGCGCCCGCGCTAGAGGCGGCCCGGCAGGGCTTTTCTCTTTGGCGGGACGCGGTGCTGCCCGCCCTGCTTCCCTTTTTCATCTGCGCCCACATCATGCAGAACTGCGGGGCCGTATCCATGCAAAACCCCCTGTTCCTCTACGGGGTCTCCATGGTTTCCGGCGCCCCCACCGGCGCCCGCCTTGCCGGCTCCCTGGATGCGGACCATACCTCCGCCGTGGCCGCCCTGAACGCCGTAAGCCCCATGTTCATTGCCGGCAGCTTCGCAGGCCGGATCATGGGCTGCCCCCAGCTGGCCTGGCCCATTCTCATCGCCCAGCTGCTGGCCGCCGCCGTGTTTTTCCTGCTGGCCAAGCCCGCCGCAACCCCCGCCCTGCCCCGGCCCGACCCGCCCGCCTTTTTTCGCCTGCTCCGGGA
Organism: uncultured Eubacteriales bacterium; assembly: GCA_900542615.1. Classification (GTDB taxonomy): domain Bacteria; phylum Bacillota; class Clostridia; order Christensenellales; family CAG-138; genus Pelethousia. Next base: position 42,892 of record UQOG01000005.1, read on the forward strand.
AGCCATGGCGGCCGGGGTGGCGGCCATGCTCAGCATTGGCGGGGCCATGCTGTTCTTCATGGCCTTCATGGCCCTGCTCCAGGAGACCGGCCTCCTTTCCCTGCTCACCGCGCCCCTATCCTCGCTGCTGGCCAGGGTCTCCCTACCGGAACAGCTCCCCAGCCTGCTGCTCACCGGCATGTTGGAAATGGTGGCCGGCTGCAAGGCCCTAGGGGAAGCCGGCCTTCCCCTGCGCCAGGCTGCGGCTTTGGCCGCGTTTTTCTTCAGCTTTGGGGGGCTCTGCATCCTGGTCCAATCCCTGGCCTTCGCCCGGATCCGCCTGGGCCGCTACCTGATCCGCAAGCTGCTCCAGGGCTGCCTGAGCGCCCTGCTCGCCTATTTGCTGTGCCCCCTGTTCCTGCCGGACGCCCAGGCCGTCTTTGCCCCGCTCCCCTCCAGCCTGGGCCAGAACGCCCTATCCGCCCTGTGGGTGGGCGGCATATCCCTCCTGGCGGGCAGCTGCATATTGCTGCTTTCCGCCTGGCTGGGCCGGGCCAAGGACGGCCTGCAGCGAAGCGGCCGGGCATGAAGCCTATTTTTCCCATCCCGGAAAAAAGGATGGTATTCCCCTGCCCAGGCGGCTATACTGTCCCTTAGAAAGGAGCGCGTTATCGATGCAGGATTCACAAACGGATTTCCACCAGGCATGGAAAAAATTGACCTCCCAGGGGGAGATGTGCGGCCCTGTGACCAAGCCTTTTACGCCCGTCGGCATCCGCAAAGACGTCCGGGAGCCCGGGCCGCTCTACCATGGCACAAAGGCGGACCTGCGCCCCGGCCAGCTGATAAAGCCCGGCTTCCCTTCCAACTATGGAGCCCATCGTATCGCCAACTTCGTATACGTGACCGCCATCCTGGACGGGGCGGCGTTGGCGGCCCAATTGGCCCAGGGGGACGGTCCCGGCCGGGTATATATCGTGGAGCCCACCGGCCCGATCGAGGACGACCCCAACGTAACGGATCAAAAGTTTCCGGGCAACCCCTCCCGCTCTTACCGGACCCGGTCGCCCTTGCGGGTGCGCAGCGAGGTCCCCGATTGGCCTTCCCTCCCGCCGGAAGCGCTGGACAAGATCCGCAAGCGCATGGAAGCGGCCGCAGCCCAGGGCATCGAAGCCATCAACGATTGAGCCGCTGCCCCCCGGCGCGCCGGGGCGGTACAAGCCCCCACGGCGTTGTGGGCGAGGCGCCCGGCAGGGGATATGGAAGGTTATTGCAGGTTGCAACCTGCCGTTGCGCAGTTGCAACCGTATTTTGGTTGCAGGACTTTCGTAAAAGGGGTATCCTGCCAGGGAAAGGAGGAACGCGGATATGACCTTTGGAGAAACCATCCAAAAGCTAAGAAAAGAAGCCGGCCTGTCCCAAGAGGAGCTGGCCTACCAGCTGGGGGTATCCCGTCAGGCGGTCAGCAAGTGGGAACGGGACAGCGGCTATCCGGAGACCGAAAAGATCCTGCGCATGGCCAAACTCTTTCACGTATCCCTAGACGAACTGCTGGGAGAAGGGGACGCGCCGTCAGACGGCGCCAACGAACCGGGCATGTATGTGAGCCGGGAAACCGCGGCAGGCTTTCTTTTCTATCAAAAAAGGAAGCACCGAAAGCTGGCCGATGCGGCCGGCATCATGGTGGGCAGCCTGGCGTTTTCCTTCCTGTCTACAGGCCTGTCCATGCTGCTGCTGATGGCGGCCTGGATCCTGGGGGTAGTCCTGCTGTGTTCGGCCAGGCTGGCGGATGATCCCTATCGAAAGCTTTGGCAGGAGCCCCTGCTGTTCGACAAGGCGGTCAAGGGGGAGCTCAACGCCGCCTATGCGGAACGAAAGGGCCTATACCATGGCCTTCAGCTGACGGGGATCGCCCTGATGGCAATCGGGCTACTGCTCTTCCCCTTGCTCCTGCCCGGGGAATGGTCCCGCTGGGATGAAGGCATCCTGGCCGCCGGTATGCTCCTTGCCGGGGCGGGGGTATTCTTGCTGATTTACATGGGCGGACAGCGCCGGGCCTACCGGCTGCTCCTCATGCAGGAACCGCCGTCAAAGAAACGAAAGTGAGGCTGCAATGAAACAAATCCATTGGATCCTGCCGCTGGCTTTGGCCCTGCTCCTGGGCGGGTGCCAGGCCAAAGGGGACGCCGCCGGCTATGCGGCGGACATAAAAAAAGCCCAGGAGATCGCCGTGATCCCCTACGGCGCTACCCAGGAAACGGAAACCCTCACAGAGGAGGCGGAGATCGAAGCCTTTGCCCAGGGGCTCGCGCTGGAAACATGGGCCTGGAAGCCCCTGCCGGACCAGGCGGAAGCCCTGGGTTCCTTCCGCTTCTCCCAAGCGGGGACCCAACAGCTTTGGCAGGCCGCCCCGGGAAAGCTGCGCCCGGTGGGCGACCTTACCCTGTATCGCGGGGGCTATGTCCGCCTATCCCTGCACCATCTGGCGCTGGACTTTGCCATTGGCGCGGATGCGGCGGCGTATTTGGAAGGGTTTTTTGCTTGACCCCATCAGCCTTGCCCTTTCCGGTTACAGGGCCGGGAAAAGCCCGCCCGATCCTGCCGGTATACGTAGATTGTCGGCCGATCGGCCGATAATCTACGCCGGCCTGCGTCTAGTATTTTGATTCTCTCTGCCTGGAGGGCCCGCCGCTATGGCGGCCCTATTTCTTTTTGCGCAGCTTCAGCGCGATCCCATTCGCCGCGGCGGCCTCCCGCAAAAGCCTGGCGGCCGATCCCCGCTCCGGGTTCTCCGCGAGTTGCGTCCGGATCTCCCGCAGCGTTTCCAGGGGCAGTAGGTTTACGCCCAGGCAAAACAGGTTCTTGCAGCGGCCATCGTTGTGGTTGGCCAGCAGATCCTGCAGAATCTCCCCCTTTTCCGCCAGCTCCTTATGCAGCCCCGCAAGATCCCCTTTGGCCCGCTCCAGGTTTTGCAGCCGGTTTTGGTGGGTGATAAAGGAATCATAGGCATCCTCCGTCCCGGCCAGAGGACAGGGATAGGCCTCGCAGGCGCTGCAATAGGCAGCCCGGCCATGGGTCAGGCTGCACCGGGCGATGGCGCAGGGCTGGTTGCCCGGGCCGCCGCCGCAGCCGGGGCAATAGCCCCCCACCTCCATAGGGCACAGGCAACAGGCCAGCCCGCATAAGGATAGCAAGGGGTCTTGTCGATGGAACTCCTTCATTTCGTCTCTCCTAAGGAAAAACAGCATGGGAAACCAGGGTTCCCATGCTGTTTGTATGCTGCCGCCCGGCAGCATCATGCATCGTAATCGTCGTCAAAATCGTCGTCGTCAAAGTCCTTCTTCTTCTTGAAGAGGCCAAACAGGAAGCCGCCCCGCTCATCCCGGTCGTCATAATCGTCCTCATCGTCATAGTCGTCATCCACAGGCTCCGGGGCTTTGCGGCCCTTGGCGGGCTTGGCAGGCTGCTGAGCCGGCGCCGCCGCAGGCGCGGCTGCCGCCTGGACCTGGCTGGGCGCTTGCTGGGCAACGGGCTGGGCTGCCGCCGGGGCCGCCGGCTGGGCGGGCTGGGCCGGGGCTGCCGGCTGGGGCGAACGGGCGTCCAGATCCCGCCGGTTCACCTCCACCAGGCGCTTGTATTCCCCCAGGAACCGCTCAAGGTCCGCCAGGATGTCATCCGCATAGGTCTTGGCGTTTTCATAGACCTGGCTGGCGTTGTATTCCGCCTTCATGGCCAAAAGCTGGGCCCGCTTCTGGGCTTCCTGATAGATTTCATCCTCCGCGATGAGCCGCTCATACTCGCTCTTCGCCTTCTCCAGGATCTGATTGGCCTTGCCCTGGGCGTCCGCAATGGTGGCCGCCGCCTGTTTTTCTGCATCGGCTACCACATCCCGGGCATGATCCTCCGCGTTGTTCCGCATGGTGCGGGCTTCCGCGATAATGCCATTGGCCCGGCGAATGTCCTCGGGTATGGTGGTCTTCAGGTCCCCCAACAGATCGAATATCTCATCCACGTCCACGATGCGCTTGGTGGCATTGCCGCTAAGCTTGGGTCTGGGGCTATTTTCGATTAGATCTTCAAATTGCTCAATGATGTCGTAGATCTTGAGGTTCTGCACATTGCTCATAGGTTCATCAGCCTTTCTGCAATTTTATTTTCTATGGGTTCAGGCACCAGCCCGGTAATATCCCCTCCGTATGAGGCGATCTCCCGCACGATCCCCGCGCTCAGAAAACTCATTTGTGGCCGCGCCAGCAGGCATACGGTTTCAAATTCCGGCATCAGGTGCCGGTTGGCGCAATCCAGCCTGGCTTCATAGGCCAGATCCGCCGCGTCCCGCACGCCCCGCACCACGGCACACGCGCCCTTTTCCCGCACATATTGGGTCAACAGGCCGCCACTGCATTCCGCCACCGCATTGGAAAGGCCCTGGTGCTGGATGCAGGTTTGGATCATTTCCCGGCGTTCCCCATCGGTAAACCAGGGGGTCTTGGCGCTGTTCACCAGCACCGCCACATATACCCGGTCAAAGAGCCGGCATGACCGGGTCAGAATATCCAAATGCCCCGTGGTAAAGGGGTCGAAGGTTCCAGGGTAAACGGCGATCCTCATGGCTGCCCCTCCCGCATAAAAGTAATGGCCACATCCCCATAGCGCCGGGTATCGTAGGCGCAAAGGCCCTGGGGAACGGCAGGGGGGGCTTTGGGGCTATGCTCCGCCGCCAGGATGCAGCCCGGGGCCAGGATGCCGCTTTGCAGCAGCAGCCCGAGGGCATTCTCATACAGCCCGCCCCTATAAGGCGGATCCAGAAATACCAGCTCCACCTGTACGCCCTGCTGGGCCAACATGGCGATGGCTGCCTCGTAGGACACGGGGAAAAGCTGGGCCTGTTCCTGTAGGCCCAGGTTGGCAATATTCCGGTTGACGGCCTGCTGGGCGCCACGATCCCGGTCGCAGAAATAGGCGTACGCAGCCCCCCGGGAAAGGGCTTCCAGGCCCAGGCTGCCCGAACCGGCAAACAGATCCAACACCCGGCGGCCCGGTAAATCGAACTGGAGGATCCCAAACAGGGATTCCCGGACCCTATCCAGGGTAGGGCGGGTATCCCTGCCCTTGGGGGCTTCGATGGTCCTGCCCCGCATGTTTCCGGCTATGATACGCACCCGATCCTCCATGCTCGTGTATTATTTACAAGGTCTTAAATAGTGTAACATCAAAGCTTCGCCTGCACAAGCGGCAATCCCATGAATTTACAATTCTGTCGCATATTTCGCCAGTTTCTCCGGCAGCGCCAAGGCATCCATCCCGACATCCTGTACCCAAACGGGCACTGCGGGCAGCACCTGGCAGGAGAAGGCAAACCCCACCTTGACCGCCCGCATCCCTTTGAGCAGCCGGTCATAATAGCCTGCGCCCCGGCCCAAACGGCCGCCCACCCCATCAAAAGCCAGGCCGGGCACGATGACGAGGTCCACCTGCCAGGGCTGCACGGGCCTGCAACGGGCCGGCACAGGCTCCCATATGCCATAATGGCCCATCTCCAGATCCGCCGGGCCGGCGGGCGTCCACAGGCTCATCGCCCGGCCTTCCTCGCACCGGGGGAAGGCTACGGTCTTGCCCGCCGCCCGGGCCGCCTCCACCGCAAGGGATGGATCGCATTCCCCCGGCATGGCCATATAGGCCAGGATGCAGCCTGCGGCTTGGAAAGCGGGCATGTCCAGGAGGGAAAGGCTGGCCAACTGGGATTCCGCCCTGGCCTGCTCCGGGGACAGGGCCCGGAGCTGCCGCCGCATTTGGCGGCGAAGGGCGGCTTTTTCCTCCTGCAGGCTATCGCTGGTCATGGACGATCTGCCCGTCGATCAGGGTCATGACGCACCGGCTCCGCACGTCCAAAGGATGCCCCCGGAAGATGGCCACATCCCCATCCTTGCCGGGTTCCAGGCTGCCCAGCCGGTCCTCCAGGCCTATGGCCCGGGCGCCATGGAGGGTGATGGACTTAAGGGCGGTATCCTCGTCCAGGCCCTCCCGCACCGCCAGGGCCGCGCATACCGGCAAATATTGGAGGGGCGTCTCGGGATGGTCCGTCATCATGGCGAATTCGATCCCCTGGTCATGGAGCAGCTTGGGGGCCCGGAAGGTAAGGTTGCGCAGCTCCACCTTGCTCCGGTCCGACAGCAGGGGCCCGATGACCACCTTGGCCCCCGCCTCCTGGGCCTTCTTGATGGCCTCCGGGATCAGATAGCCTTCGGTGCAATGCTCCAGGGAGAACCGCAGGTGGAACTCCTCAGCGATCCGTATGGCGGTGAGGATATCGTCCGCCCGGTGGGCGTGAATCTTCAGGGGCAGCTCCCCCCGCAGCACCGGTAGCAGGGCTTCCTTGGCCATGTTGTAGTCCGCCCCCTCCTTCTCCGCCTGCTTCCTGGCGTATGCCTGCGCTTCCAGCAGCGCCCGCCGCAGCAGGGCGGCGGTGGCCATACGGGTCTGGGGGCTGCTCTTTTGCTCGGTATAAACCCGCTTGGGATTCTCCCCCAGGGCCGCCTTCATGGCCAAGGGGGCCTTGAGCAGCTTGTCCTCCACGCTGCCCGGCCGGGTCTTGAGGGCCGCAAACTGCCCCCCGATCACATTGGCGCTGCCTGGGCCGGTGGCGCAGGCGGTCACGCCTGCCTCATAGGCCTCCGTAAAGCACCGGTCAAAGGGATTGATGGCGTCGATGGCCCGCAGCTCCGGGGTGATGGGGCCGCTGGCCTCGTTGCCGTCGTCCCCCTCGATCATGTTCCCGTCCTCCCACATGCCGATGTGGCAGTGGGCGTCCACCATGCCCGGCATGGCGTATAAGCCCTCCAGCTCCAGCACCTGGGCGCCTGGGGCGGACAAGTCCCGTCCCAAAGCGCGAATCTTGCCATTTTCCAGCAAAATGTCCCCATTCATGGGGCCTGGGCCTGCCATAGGCAGGATATGCAAATGTTTCAGCAATAACATAACCGTCAATTCTCCTCGTTTTGATTTACTCCATCGTGAAGCGCCGGCTTCCATAGGAATGCCAGCGTTCCCTCCACCGCGCTGATCACATCCCGGGCCATCAGCATCCGCTCCTGCAGCAGGCCAAAGGCCGTCTCCGCCGAAGCCCCCAGCAGGTAACTGCCTACACAGGCCGCCGCAAAGGGCCGGAGCTTTTGCCCCAGCAGGGCCAGGATCATACCCGTTAATACGTCGCCGCTGCCCCCCTTGGCAAGGCCCGCGTTCCCGCTCTGGTTCCAGGCGAATTCCCCGTCCGGGCCGGCGATGGCGGTTCGATGCCCCTTCAGCAGCACCGTGCAGCCCCAAGCCTTGGCATAGGACTGGGCCACAGCTGCCGGGTCCTCCTTGATCTCTTTCACGGAAAGGCCGGTGAGCCGGGCCATCTCCCCCGGATGGGGGGTGAGCACCGCCCCTTTGTGCAGCAGCGCCCTTCGCTCCCCCTCCGAAAAGCCCGAGAGGGCGTTGAGCCCATCCGCATCCACCACCATGGGCTTTTGTGTTGCAAGGGCCAGCCGCAGGGCCGCGCCCACCCCCGGGCTCCGGCCCATACCCGGCCCCAGGCCCATGCAGGTGGCCTCCGCCAGCCTGGCCCTTGCCCAGGCTGGGTCCAGGGCGCTCCAATCCGGGCCGATCCCATAGACCATGGCCTCCGGCAGCACGGCGAACGCCTGCTTCACAGGCCCCGGGCAGACCACCTTCAGGGTGCCGATCCCCGCCCGCAAGCAGGCGGTGGCAGCCATCACCGCCGCCCCGTAAAACCCTTCGCTGCCCGCAAACAGCAATCCTTTTCCATTGTCGCCTTTGTTGCAGTCCGGGGGCCGCTTGCCCAGCATCCGGGCCACCCTATCTCGATCCAGTATCGCTTCCATCTTCCATAATCGCCTGGGCCATTGCAATGGCCTGGATGTGGCTTACGCTCACATGGATCCGGCCGCCCAGCTCCTTTCGCCGTTTTTCCGCCGCCCCATGCAGCACCGCATAGGGCGCGCCGCTCTCCCGGTGGCAGATCTCAATATCCCTTGGGCCGATCCCCTGGGAAAACCCCGTGCCCAGCGCCTTGCTCACCGCCTCCTTGGCGGCGAACAGGCCGGCCATCCGGCAAGGGGCGTTGCCATGGGCCTGCAAAAAGGCTTGCTCTCCCCGGGTGAACACCCCTTGATAAAACGAAGCCTTTGCTGCTGCCTTCTGGATCCTGTCCACCTCGATCACATCGATGCCCGTCCCCAGGATCATACCGTCCCGCCTCCATGGCGAACGGCCTGTACCACGGCCAACGCCGCCGCCCGGGCCCCCGCCACCAGCACGGGCAGGAAGGGGGTCTCCACCTGGCCGGTGGCCAGGCCGAACAGGGTATCCCCATCCATGCTGGTATGCACGGGCCGGATTGCCATGGCCAAGCCGTCATGGCCCATGGATGCCAGCTTGTTGGCCTCCTCCCGGGTGAGTTTGGCGTTGGTGGCCACCACCCCGATGGTGGTATTGCCGAACCCGGCCTGGCCCAGGGCCGGGCTGTTCAGGCAGGGAGTCGGCCGGCCGTCGATCACGGCCGCGCCCAGCAGGTTCCCGGTATCCGGATCGTATACGTCCCCCAGGGCGTTCACCACCACCAGGGCCGCCACCAGCACGCCCCCTGCCAGGGAGAGGCAGCAGCTGCCCACCCCGCCCGGCCTGGCATGTTCCTGTCCGAACGCCTTGGCGATGGTGGCCCCGATCCCGGCGCCTACCAGGCCCTGGGGCACCGGGGCGTCGCTGGCCGCCTGGCAGGCGGCATATCCCTCCGCCCGGCCGGGGCGCACCTTGGGATCGCCCACCCCCAGGTCGAAGATCACTGCCCCGGGCACGATGGGCACCACCGTGGGCCCCACATCCATGCCCCAGCCCCGTTCCTCCAAATACGCCATTGCCCCGCCGGCCGCGTCCAGGCCAAAGGCGCTGCCGCCGCTGAGCATCACAGCGTTGACCCGCTCCACCAGGTTATAGCCCCGCAACAGGTCCGTCTCCCGGGTGCCCGGGGCGCTGCCCCGCACATCCACGCCGGCCACCGCGCCCTCCGGGCACAGGATGGCCGTACAGCCTGTCCGCGCCTGTTCATCGGTATAATGGCCTACCAAAAGCCCCGGGATCCGGGTTAGGGTTTCGTTGCGCATTCCTCCGCCTCCCATTGTTCCATCGGTATTTCCGCCAGGTCGCCTATCATAGCCTCCACCCTGGCCCTTACAAGGCCCAGGTCATAGCCCCGGCCCAGCAGCCGCCGGATCACCCGGGCCTTTCGTTCATATTCTTCCAGCCCCTCAAATTGCCGCCAGAATTTTGCAGCCACCTGGGCCGCATTCTCCTCCTCCACAGCGTCGGTGACCGCCTCCAGGGCTTCCTGGATCACCTCCGCCTCCAACTTGTGGGAATAGAGCTGCTCCCGCAGCTTCCGGCGGCTTACCGGCTTGGTGCTGAGCCGGGTGGCGATAAAGTCCGCTGCAAACTGCCGGTCGTTCAGATAGCCCAGCTCCTTGAGCCGCTCGATGCAATCGTAAACCTCCACCTCGCCGAATTGCTGCTTGGATAGGTATCGCTCCATCTCCCCCTCCGTCCGGGCACGGGCCGTTAGATAGGACAATGCTGCGTCCATAGGGGTAACGCCCTTTTTTTGTTTTGCCATATTTTGTCTGAATTTCCATTCCTTTCCCGGCCCATACAAGCCGTCCTAATTTTTCAGGGAGTTTTCCCCCAGGTTCATACCCATACTATCACCATCCGCCCATCGGGCGAAACCTATTTTTTAAGGAGGATTGTCCATGAAGCAAACCAGCCCCACCGATCCCGTCCCGTCCAGCAACCGCTTTCAAATGGAAGCCGCCGCTTCCATCGACAGCAAAAATCTGGACATCATCAAGGATCAAATGTACCACGAAGCCCTGGCGTATAAAAAGTGCAAGCTCTACGGGGACAGCCTGCAGGAACAGCCCCTGCGGGACATGGCCCAGAACTTTGCCCAGCACCACAAGCAGCACTTTGACGCCCTGCAGAACTACCTGAACACCCACCAATAACAAAGGAGGCCCATCCATGCAAACCCAATTCGACCAGATGACCGAGCAGGAAAAGCTCACGGATATCCTGTCCATGGAAAAGCAGCTGGTGAAGGACTATGCCGGCAACATCACGGAATCCTCCTGCCAGAACCTACGGCAGCTGCTCATTTCCAATATGACCGAGTGCTCCCAGGACCAATACTGCGTATTCGACCAGATGCGCACCCGGAACATGTACGCCACCAAAAAGGCCCAACAAAGCGAGGTCCAGTCCGCCATGCAGTCCATGGACCAGCTCAAGGCCCAGACGGGCTTCTGAGACGGCCCTTGCGCCGGGTCCCGGCGGACATAATATGATTATAGCATAGGACCGATAGCAAAAAAGTGGCCTTTGGCCACTTTTTTGGCTGTCGAAAAAGTGGCTTGCGCCACTTTTCCGAGGTTTTCATAGCTCCC
>UQOG01000006.1 GCA_900542615.1 uncultured Eubacteriales bacterium
CAAGGGAGCTATGAACACCTCGAAAAAGTGGCGCAAGCCACTTTTTCGACAGCCTAACGCGCATGTCCCCCCAGAGGACATGCGCGTTTGCATAACGAAGGCAAGCAGCCCGCCTCCGCCGATAGCGCGATGGGGCAAAGGGCGATCCTGGCCCCTGCCCGGCAGGATCTATGGTTATGGATCAAGCCTGCCCGTATTCCTTGGAATAATCGATGCCGGCGCCATCCTCCCAAAGCCGTTCCAGATGATAATACTGCCGCTCCTCCGGATGGAAGATATGCACCAGGATATGGCCGAAGTCCAGCACGATCCACCGGCCCTCATTATAGCCCTCCTTGCGCAGAAGGTCGATCCCCAGCTCGGCCGCCTTGTCCTCCAGCTCGTCGCACAGGGTCTTGACCTGCACGCTGGAGCGTCCGGAACACACCACGAACCATTCCGCTACGATGGTCTTATCCGCCACATACAGGGCCTTGATATCCACCGCCTTTTTATCGTCCAGGACCTTACAAAGAGACAGTACCAATTCTTTCGTTGCTTGCTCCAATGGATTACCCCCTTACTTGATTTTGTATTTCATCCCTAGCCGCCAAGGTAGCTGGATGCAGGGTTTCCCCCTGTTGTTGCAAATACGCGGCCGTTTGGTGGATGCAGGCCAGCATCCCTTCGTCCAGGCTGCGTTCGGCAGCCTTTCGGATGGCCGCAACGCTGCCATAGGTGCGGCCTGGTTCGATCTTATCCGCCAGGTAGATCACCTTATCCAGGGCGGTCATGTTTGGCCCGCACACCGTGTGCCGGGCAATGGCCTGCAATATTGCCGGATCCTGCACCCCATAGGCGTTCCTGGCGTGGATGGCCCCCACCGGCGCGTGCCGGATCGGCGGCGCCATATCCGCCACCTGGGCGCCATAGGCTTCCGCCAGCGCCTGGGTGTTGCCCTTGGCGCAATCGTGCAGCAGGGCCGCAAGCCGGGCCTGGCCCGGATCCACCCCATGGGCCTGAGCCAACAGGGCGGCAGCCCTTGCCACCCCCATGGTATGCCGGAAGCGCTTGGGATCCAGCTCCCTCCGAAGCTGGGCAACGATGCGGCCCACCTCCGGGGGCAGGTATAGGCCTTGTTCGTAAATATACTGCACCACTGTGGAGCAGGTATCCGTCTCGATGGGCAAGCCCTCCCGCACCTTTTGCCGGATCCGGGAGGAGGAAATATCCGGCCCCTGGGCCTGCAGCAGGGTGATCCTTGCCCCATACCGCTCCCGCAGCCTTTGGGCGGCCAGCTCCAGGCCGGGGCTATCGGGCCGGCCCGCCACCAGGAAGTGGAGGCTGTTCAGCAGCCGCTTGGGGTCGTGCCAATTTTCCAGGGTCAGCAGCATGTCTCCGCCGATGAGCCAGCAGATCTCCCGATCCGGATACAGGGAATGCAGCGCCTGAGCCGTGTCCGCGGTATAGCTTTTCCCCTGGCGCTCCAGCTCCAGGGAGCAGGCTTGCAGGGCGGGATACGCTTGCTCCGCCAGCCTTGCCATCTCCAGCCGGATCGCCGGCTGTACGCCCCCGGCCACCTGCTTATGGGGCGGGTCCGCCGCCACCATCAGCAGGATCTGAGAAAGCCCCGCCTCCGCCATGGCCGCCTGGGCGATGGCGATATGGCCGTAATGGATGGGATTGAAGCTGCCTCCCAAAACCCCTAGACGCATCGATGCAACTGTGCCTGTCCTTCCAAAAGTAATAGGGTACCGGCGCTTTAACGCCCCGCCCTTTCTTCTTAACATCATTATACACCATGAACGCCTCCGCGTATATCCTGCAATTATTTGCCAATACTAAAAATACCCTTTGCGCACAAAGGGCGAGCTAGGTTCATACAAAAGGAGGCATCCTATGGGAAACAAACGGGCGCTGATGCGCTACTATAAGCAGCGGCTCTACGGCGGCCGGGGCGCCTTTGCCCGGGCGGTGGACTTCGTATCCCTGCGGCTGATGGGCCTGCTGCTATGCTATCTGCACTTTTCCGTAACCATCGCCAATCTGGTGGTCGCGGGGCTCATGAGCCTGGTGGCCATGGCCTTTGCCACCATCGCCGGGGAATTGATTAAAAGCATCCGCCTGGATCGGTTCATCCGCAAGGAGCGAAATGCCATCGCCCAGGAACTTACGAAAAAGCGGGTGCTGGTCATGCCGAAGGAGGAGCAGCACAGCCGGCTTCGCGCCTTTGCCAAAGCCAATCCCCAAGCCTTCCGGGATGCGGGGGCGGTGTTTACCCTGCAACGGATCTCGCCGGTGACCCCGGACGATGTGCTTTGCGCCGTAGCTGCGGCCCGCAAACGCAAAGCCCCGGGAATCATTCTGTTCCACCAGGGGCCTGTTTCCAAGGAAGCCCAGACCTTGGCCAAAGCATGTGAGGACATAAGCGTTTCCTTCCTGTCCCTGTGGGAGATCCTCACCCCCCAAGACTTGGCCGCCCTGGCCCCCGGGGATGGGGAGATCGACGCGGCGATCCTCGCCCGACTGGCCCAGGGGAAGGAAAAACGCAAAGACGCCCTCTCCCGCCCCTTTCGCCAGGGCAGGACAGGGCGCTATCTGCTGTGCGCAGCCGGGCTGTTCGCCGCTTCCTTCTTTGTTGCCTATCCCATCTATTACCGGCTTATGGCCGCCCTCTGCATCACCTTTGGGGCCATGGCCTATGCGGTGGGCCAGGCGGAGCGTTCTCCCGTCAGCTAAAGCTGGATCTTTGGCTCCTTTTCGTTGCGCCGATAAATGGTCACCTTCCTGCCGATGCACTGCACCGGCTCCGCCCCCAGGGCCTCGCACAGGATCTCGCAGGCTTCCCGGGCGGTCACGTCCGCGGTTTCCAGCACGGTGATCTTGATCAGCTCCCGGGCGTCCAGGGCCATGCCCAGCTGCTCCAGCATGGCCTCCCCCACGCCGCCTTTGCCGATCTGAAATATGGGTTGTATGGTGTTGGCCATGCTCCGTAGCTTGGCCCGTTCTTTGCCTGTCATATGCTCTCTCCTATTCGATGAAATCAAATTCCCATTCGCCCATGCGTATGGTGCTGTTTTCCCCGGCGCCCTTTTCCTTCAGGGCGGCCACAATACCTTCCTTCACCAGGAATTGCTGGAAGCGCCGCATGGATTCCTCATCGTCTGCGTAGGTGGTATCCAGCAAATACTCCACGCTGCCCCCGGTCACCACGAACACGTCCCCGTCCATCTCCACCTGGAAGCCGGGCTCGTACCGCCTGCCCTCCACCATATCCTCCTCCTGGAACTCCAATGTTTTGGGAAGATCCGCAAGGGTCTTTATCACCGCATCCAGCAAGGGGCCGAAGCCTTGGGCCGTAGCCGCAGATACTGGGAAGATGGACACCTCCGGCAACGCCTTGCGCAGCCGCTCCAGGTTTTCTTCTGCCCCTGTGATATCCATCTTGTTGGCAGCCACCAATTGGGGCAATTCCGCCAAGCGCTGGCTATAGCGGGCAAGTTCCTGGTTGATCTGCCGGTAATCCTCCAGGGGGTCCCGGCCCTCGCAGCCGGAGATATCCAATACATGGATCAGCATCCGGGTCCGCTCCACGTGCCGCAGGAAGTCATGGCCCAGCCCGGCCCCTTCCGCCGCCCCCTCGATCAGCCCCGGGATGTCCGCCAGCACAAAGCTGTGGTCATACCGCTGCACCACCCCCAAATTGGGGGTCAGGGTGGTAAAATGGTAATTGGCGATCTTGGGCCGGGCGCTGGTGAGCACGGATAAAATGGTGCTCTTCCCCACGTTGGGCAGGCCCAGCAGCCCCACGTCCGCAATGGTCAGCAGCTCCAGCTCCACCTGGTGCTCCAGGGTCTTTTGCCCCGGCTGGGCAAAGCGGGGGCTTTGCCGGGTGGGGGTGGCGAACCGGGCGTTGCCCTTGCCCCCCCGGCCGCCGTGGAGCACGATGCGGCGCTTGCCCGCTGCGTGCATATCCGCCACGATCCGGCCGCTCTCCACATCCCGCACCAGGGTACCCACCGGCACCCGGATGATCAGGTCTTCCCCATTCTTGCCCCGGGATAGCTTGGCCCGGCCGTTTTCCCCCCGCTCCGCCCGATAATGGCGCATGTATTTGAAATCCAGCAGGGTGCTCATATTGGGGTCCGCATAAAATACCACGTTGCCGCCCCGGCCCCCGTCTCCGCCGTCCGGGCCGCCCCGGGCCACATATTTTTCCCGGTGGAAGCTGGCGCAGCCGTCGCCTCCATCTCCGGCCTTGATGGCGATCCTCGCCGTATCTACAAATTGCATGGTCTATTTTCCTTCCTTCTTCTCCGGGTGGTACGGGCAATCCGGCCGCAGGGGGCAGACGCCGCATTTGGGGTTCCGGGCGCTGCAAATACGGCGGCCGTGAAAGATCAGCCAATGGTGGGCGATGGACCAGGTTTCCTCTGGTATGGTTTCCATCAGCTGCTTTTCGGTTTCCAGCACGTCCTTGGCCTTGGCCAGGCCCAACCGGTTGGCCACCCGGAATACATGGGTGTCCACCGCGATGGCCGGCTTCCCAAAGGCGTTGGACAGCACCACATTGGCCGTCTTTCTCCCCACCCCCGGCAGGGCCGTAAGGGCTTCCATGGTGTCCGGCACCTGGCCCTGGTATTGCTCCATCAGGATCCGGCTGGTGGCGATGATGTTGCGCCCCTTGGTCTTGTATAGGCCGCAGCCCTTGATATAGGGCGCGAGATCCCCTTCGGTGGCCTGGGCCATTTTCTCCGGCGTGCCATAAACCGGGAAAAGGGCGCGGGTAACCTTATTTACCTGCTTGTCCGTGCATTGGGCGCTGAGGATGGTGGCCACCAGCAGCTCATAGGGGCTGGTAAACTCCAGCTGGGGCGCCGCATCCGGATAGGTTGCCGCCAGGGTATCCAAAATATGCCCGATCCGAGCTGCTCTAGCCTTTTTGCTTTCCCGCATTTCCCATTTCCCCCCGCATTTTCAAAATTCGACAGCTTATTATACCCCAACCAAAGCCGCCTGCGCAAGGCGGTTCTTCCCGGTCCCTGGCAGGGGCGCCTTTTGCTTTTCCAGGTGTTTTCTTTGCCCATTTTGGAAATCCTACTTCTTATACGGCGGGGCTTTGGTCCCTTCGGGATGTCACTGCGGGGAGGCGTTAGCGTGGAAGCGATTAGCAGAAAAAACAAGGGCGGTATCCTTCGGGTCCTAAGGTGGATCCTGCTCATCATGGTGCTGGCCATTCTGGGCTTTGTGCTGTTTATGGCTGTCCGGCTCTGGGACCTGGACGCATGGCAGGATTTCGACCCGGACAACATCCTGGGGGCCCAGCAATCCCTAATCCTATACGACGGGGAAAACGGGGAACTCCTTCGGCTCCACGACAAGGAGGACCGGGTTTCCATCCCCTTATCCCAGGTGCCGGATCTGGTGCAGAAGGCCTTTATCTCCGCCGAGGACGCCCGCTTCTATGAGCATCCCGGGGTGGATGTGATCCGCATTGCCGGCGCCGCCTGGGCGGACATCAAGGCGGGAGGCTATGTGCAGGGCGCGTCCACCATCAGCCAGCAGCTAATTAAGCTCAGCCACCTGACCGCTGATAAAACCATCTCCCGCAAGCTGGAAGAGGCGGTGCTGGCCTGCCAGATGGAGGCCCGCTATTCCAAGGACGAGATCCTGGAGATGTATCTAAACTACGTTTACTTCGGCGGCGGCTACTATGGCATTGAGGCGGCGGCCCTAGGCTATTTCGGCGTCCATGCCCAGGATCTTTCCGTCTCCCAGGGGGCCATGCTGGCGGGCATCCTAAAGTCCCCCTCCCATTATGCCCCCCATCTGGATTATGAAGCCTCCCTGGCCCGCCGGGATACGGTATTGAGCCTGATGGCGGAATACGGCTATCTGGACGACCAGGCTCTCGCGGACGCGAAAGCGGAGACCATCGTCATCCTCCACGACGGCACGGCCGGGGAGGAAGGTCGGAATTATTACGTGGACGCCGCCCTGCAGGAGGCCATGGAGATCTTGCAGGTGGATAGTGAAACCTTGCTTACCGGCGGCTACCGGATCTATACCGCCATGGACGGCGCCATCCAAAGCCAGTGCGAAGCCGTTTTTCAGCAGGACGACCTATTCCCCGGGGACGCCCAAGGGGCCATTGTGGTACAGGAGGCGGGCACCGGCCTGATCCGGGCCATGGTGGGCGGCCGGGGGGAATATGACGCCGCCATGGCCTTCAACCGGGCCACGGATATCCGCCGGCAGCCCGGTTCGGTGATCAAGCCGGTGATCGCCTATGCCCCGGCCCTGGAGGGCTACGGCTATACCGCCGCCACCATGCTGCTGGACGAGCCCACCAGCTTCGCGGAATACAGCCCCCGCAACTTCGGCAACCAATACTACGGCTGGGTGACCCTGCGGGAAGCGGTGACCCGCTCCTTAAACGTGCCCGCCGTAAAGGTGCTCTCGGAGATCGGGGTATCCGCCGGGAAGGAATTCGCCCAAAGCTGCGGCATCCCCTTCGACCCCCAGGATACCAGCCTGACGTTGGCCCTGGGCGGCTTTACCTACGGGGTATCCCCCCTGCAGATCGCCGGGGCCTACGCGGCCTTTGCCTCCGGCGGGATCTACAACGCTCCCACCTGCATCCAGCGGATCACGGACAGCGCCGGCAAGGAGCTCTATGCCTATCAGCCGGAAAACCGCCGGGTCATGTCGGAGCAAAACGCCTATATCCTCACCAGTATGCTGCAAAGCGCCATCCAGGAAGGGACCGGGCACCGGCTCAAGGATCTGGATATCCCCCTGGCGGGCAAGACCGGCACCGTGGGGGAGGGAGAGGGCAACCGGGACGCCTGGATGGCCTGCTACAGCGCGGACTATGCGGCTGCGGTATGGCTGGGCTACGATACCAGCCAGGACGGCTCCCTGCCCCAGGACGCCACCGGGGGCAAGTATCCCGCCCTGATCCTGGAGCAGGTCTTCCAGGGCATCTATCAGGATTCCACCCCCCGGGATTTCACCATGCCGGCCGGTGTAAATACCTATAAGCTGGATAAGCGCTCCCTGGAGCTATACCATGAGCCTGTGCTGGCCACAGCCTTGACCCCCAGCTCCGCCATCCAAACCGAGGTGTTTGTGGAGGGGACGCAGCCCACAGCCCAAAGCAGCTATTGGGTGGTGCCCTCGCCGCCCGGTGAATTCCGAGTATATTTGGGTGGGGACGGAAAACCGCAAATCGCCTTTACCGGCCGGGAAAGCTTTGCCCAATATCAGCTATACCGGCAAAAGGGGACCGAAAGCCCCCAGCTGATCAAAACCTGGGACGGCAAGGGCGCCGTCACCTATGGGGATGATTCCGCGCTGCCCGGCTGCACATATACCTATTATATATTGCCTGTGCATCAGGAAATGAACGTGGGCGGAGAGCAGGTAAAAGGACCCGCCACCAAAAAGGTAACGGTCACCACCCCGGAAGCGGTGATCGATGTGGAGATCCCTGGACCCACCCCGCAAGGGGAAGTTACCCCTTCGCCGGCAGCTTCCCCCAGCCTGCTGGAGGAATTGTCTGCTGCTTTTGCCGGTAGGTGATCGAATTTTCCCTTTTTCTGGGAAATCCACGCAGAATTTATAAACAGGACATAGTTCCCGCCCCGGGATATGGTATAATTCGGATAAGCCCCACCACATCCCCTGGGATGATCCATAGGAGGGAACCATGCCGGCCAATGCCTATTCCCTTATGACCTTGGTGATGCGTTATGTGTTTGTAGTGGGCATCCTCTATATCCTTTGGCGCATCATCTACCACTCCTTCAATGAATACCAGGAGCTGCGCAGGGCCGTCCACTGGCTACAAGACGGCTATGCGCGGCATATTGAATTTCTCCCTCCCTACGATACCCGGGAGGGCGGCTATGTTTTGGTGCGCTCCAACCTCATCGGCCGCAGCCCCCGCTGCGACATCTACATCGACGATAAAAGCGTCCGCCGCAAGCACGCCCTGCTCTTTGAGCGCCGGGGCGAGGGCTATATCAAGCCCCGGGGCCGGGCCAAGATCTGGATCAACGGCGCCCGGCCCGCCAAGCGGACCGCCTTGCTCCACGACGGGGATCTGGTGAAGCTGGGAGATGTGGAATTCATCTACCGGCTGCGCCGGGTGGCACGAAAGGAGGCCCCATGAACCGCGTACGCCATATGAGCGCCCTGGGCCTATTGTTTATCGTAATGCTCTTCGAGCTTACGGCCTTCGCCCTCCTCTCCCTGCGGGACGAGAGCTTTGACCCGTGGGCTATGATCTTTGCCCTGATCCTGGTGGCGCTGTTGTTTTTACAATACGTATGCGTCCTATGGATCTCCCGCTATGCAGACCGTTTCCTGTTGGTCATCGCCAACCTGCTGGCGGCCATCGGCATGATCGTTCAATACCGCCTCTCCCCGGAAACCGCCTTCCGCCAACTGATCCTCTATGGGGTCGGCTTGCTGGCCATGTTCGTTTGCATTGGCCTTATGCACCGGCACCGGATCTTCCGCATCCTCAATTGGCCCATGATCCTGGGGAGCCTGGCCATCCTCGGGGTGCTGCTGGTGATCGGCAAGGAGCAGGGCGGCGCAAAAAACTGGATTAAGCTGGGGGATTTTTCCTTCCAGCCCTCGGAATTCGTCAAGGTGGCCCTGGTGTTCGTTTCCGCCAATTACCTGACCGAGCAAAAGGGCTGGCGGGATTGGCTGCCCTCCGCCCTGTTTGCCATCCTGGCCTGCGGCCTGCTGGTGGCGGAGCGGGACCTGGGCGCCGCCCTGCTGATCGCCGGCACCTATCTGATCCTGTTTTACTCCGCCACCGGCGACGTAAAGGCTACCCTGGTGGGGCTGGGTTCCGGCTGCGTAGGGGCGGTGGCCAGCTACTTCGTCTTCGATCACGTGCGGGCCCGGGTGGCCATATGGCAAAACCCCTGGGCCACCTATGAAACCAGCGGCTACCAGATCGCTCAGGGCCTTATGGCCATCGCTTCCGGCGGCCTGTGGGGCCTGGGCCTGACCCAGGGCTCCCCCAAATCCATCCCCGCCTACAATACGGATTATATCTTCGCCGTCATCTGCGAGGAGTTCGGTATCATCTTCGGCATCGCGGTCATCGCCCTGTATTTGGTCTTTATCATCCGGGGCGCTCTGGTGGCACTGTATGCCCGGGATCGCTACCTGATGCTGGTGGCCTTTGGCTGCACCGTGCTCATCACCCTGCAAAGCTTCATCATCATCGGCGGGGTCATCAAACTCATCCCCCTGACCGGCATCACCATGCCCTTCGTGAGCCACGGGGGCAGCTCACTCATCGCCTCCCTCATGCTGTTGGGCATCCTGGAAGGGGTGGCCATGCGCAATGGGGATATGCTGGAGGACGCCATGGACGCGGCCCTGGAGGAGGACCGGCTGCTGAGCCGGCAGGAAGGAGGGGAACATGCAGGATAACAGCCGCAAACACATCAAGGCCATGCTGGGCCTGTTCTGCGCCATGTTCCTGATCCTGTGCGTATACCTGGTATACATCGTGGGCGTTTATGGGAACCGTTGGTTTACCAGCCCCTATAATACCCGGGTACAGGCCCAGAAAAACAGCGTGCAGGCCGGCCGCATCGCAGACCGGAACGGCCAGCTGCTGGCCTACACCGACGCGGACGGCCAGCGCCGCTATGCCAGCGAAAAGGCCCGCCGCCGGGCCGTATGCCACGTGGTGGGCGACAGCTATGGCCAAACCCTGGGGGCGGAAAGCATGTTCGCAAAATATCTCCTGGGCTTCGACCAGGATATGGCGGACCTGTTCGCGGAAACCTTCGGCTCCTCCACCCGGACCGGCTCCTCCATCATGCTCACCATCGACGGGGAGTTGTGCGATTACGCCTACGACCTGATGGACGATTATTGGGGCGCGGTGGTGCTGATGAACTACCAGACCGGGGAAGTCCTTTGCTCCGTCAGCCAGCCCACCTTTGACCCCAACTATATGCAGGAATATATCGACGGGGAGCGGGAGCTGGCGGCCAGCGCCATGGTGAATCGGGTAACCATGGGCAAATATACCCCGGGCTCCACCTTCAAGACCGTTACCCTGATCGCGGCCCTGCGGTACATCCCCGGGGTGACGGAGCGCACCTTTGATTGCGACGGGGCGCTGGTGTTCGACCGGGAAACCGGCAAATACCTGCCGGATGTGGCGGTGGACGACGGGGACTTTGTCCAGTCCGACCAGGGGACCGACTATGACCGGGAGCAGGAGGGCGTGCAGGATACCGGCGCAGAGCCCGCCACGGTGGAAAAATACAGCATCGTGCGGGATTCCAACAGCAGCTACCATGGGGAGATCACCCTGTTTGAGGCCTACGCCCATTCCTGCAATACCACCTTTGCCCAGCTGGCCATGGAGATTGGCGCGGATAAAATGGCCCAAACCGCCAAGGAGCTTGGCATCGGGGATGAATTCCTCTTTGAGGACATGCTGCTCTATTCCAGCAGCTATGAAAAGCCGGATACGGACCTGAACCTGGCCTGGAGCGGCGTTGGGCAATATAAGGATATCATGACCCCCATGCAGATGTGTATGCTCACCGCCGCCGTGGCCAACGACGGGGTAATGATGCAGCCCCGGCTCCTATACAAGGTGGTCACAAAGAACGATTATGTCCGCTCCACCCCGGGCAACAAGGTATACAAAACCATCCTCTCGGCAGCCGAAGCGGCCCTCGTGCAGGAGGCCATGCTGGGCACCGTGGAATTCGGCACCGGCACCCGGGCGGCGGTGGAGGGCTGTACCGTGAGCGGCAAGACCGGCTCTGCGGAGATCTCCTCGGACAA
Source organism: uncultured Eubacteriales bacterium (assembly GCA_900542615.1). GTDB lineage: Bacteria > Bacillota > Clostridia > Christensenellales > CAG-138 > Pelethousia. Next base: position 10,822 of record UQOG01000006.1, read on the forward strand.
GAGCGTCAAAACCCATGCCTGGTTCACCGGCTTTATTCAGGATGAAGACCACCCCTTGGCGGTATGCGTGATCCTGGAGCAGGCGGGCGGCGGCGGCAGCATGGCCGCGCCCCTGGCCGGGAAGCTGCTGGAGCGGGCGGTGGAGTTGGGCTATTGAGCCGGATGCGCCGGCCGGCTTCGCTCCCGGGCAAGCGGAGTTTTCCCGCCCCGCCCAGGGCAGCCGGTTGCCTGGCGCGCCGGCGCTCACGGGCGTTTTCTTATAACCTGTCCGATGATTGCGCAAGATACCCTGCTGGTATGGCGTAAAATATTTTTTTGGAGGTACTTATGAACAAAAAGATGGTTTTGGGCGTATTGCTGTCCCTGATCGGCGCGGCGTATTCCTTATTCTGTTTCATCCATGCCGCGACCCATCCCTGGGATTATAACGGCATTGACGGGCTTTTGGGCAGCTTCCTGGGAACCCATATGCTCTTCCCCTTTATCCTGGCCATGGCGGTGCTGTGCGGGGGATTGGCGGTCTGCTTCCGGGAGGCGTATCCCAAAAATAAATAATCGCCGTTTCCCATAAACAAACGACGGCCTCCCGCCCGGTTTCAGGCGAGAGGCCGTTTTGCTGCATAGGTCTTGGGGACATGGCTCAGGATGCGGGCAATACCCCCAGCGTATCGTTAAACGCCAGGGCAAACTCCATATCCGTCAGGGCGATGTCCGTGCTGATCTGGGCATAGAGCACCGTCTCTCCCGGCTGGAGCCGCAGCACATACTGACCGTCCTGGGTCTGGATCCGGGCCCGGTTCACCTCCGTCCCCTCCCCATCGTAAAACACCACGTCCATGGCGCATACCAGGGTGGCGGGATACTCGTTCACCGCGATGGCGTCTAAAAAGGTATCCTCCTCCTGCTCATACACTTGCACCATGTTGAAGGAGAGATACTGCTGGAAATGGGCGGCGTCGGACACATATGCCCCCAGGGCGTCGTAGCGGGTATCCACCCCCGGGATGGGCGCGGCGCTGGCAGGCGCTTCCATGGCCGCCGTAGGGCTCGGGGTAGGCGTGATCGCCGGGGTAGGGGTTGCAGCGGGGGGTAGGGTAACATCCGGCTGCAACTGCGCCCCGGTATGCACCACGCACCCGCCCAAGAGCAGGCATAGTCCCGTTAGCAGGATCGCCCTGCAAAGCTTCTTACGCATAAACGTCCCGTTTCGCATTTTCCCGAATGAGGCGCTGCTTTAGATCGTACAGCTTGTCCGAAATATCCACCTTATAGGCCTGGGGGTTCAGCACCCGCTTATACTCCTCCCAGAAGGAATCCATCTCCCTGGCGTTATACGCCCGCAGGGCATGTACATCCGGGGATTGATAGACCTGCTTCCCATCGATAAACAGGGGCACCAGCAGCTCCCGGGTATGGAAATCCTGCAATACGGTGGTCTTATAGGGCTGCTCCGGATGGTAGATGCGCAAAGGCTTGCTTGCATCCACCGTTTCCTCGTCCAGCATGATCAGGTCCGCCATGGCTTTGCCGGTGGCGTTGGAGTAGAACCGCACCACCTTTTTATAGCCCGGATTGGTCAGCTTCGCAGCGTTTTCGCTCAGCTTGATCTTGGGGATGACCTTCCCATCCACCACCTCGGCCGCCAGCTTGTATACCCCGCCCAGGGCCGGCCAATCCGCGCTGGTGATCATCCGGGTGCCAACGCCCCAAACGTCGATCTTGGCCCCTTGGGTCTTCAGATCCCGGATCACATATTCGTCCAGGTCGCTGCTGGCAAAGATCTTGGCCTTGGGGTACCCGGCCTCGTCCAGCATGACCCGGGCCTTTTTGGACAGATAGGCCAAATCGCCGCTATCCAGCCGGATGCCCACCGGCTCGTAGCCCTTGGCCCGCAGTTCGTCGAATACCTTAATGGCATTGGGCACGCCGCTTCTGAGGGTATCGTAGGTATCCACCAACAGCATACAAGAGGTTGGGAATATATCCGCATACGCCCGGAAGGCGGAGATCTCATCCGGGAAGCTCATTACCCAGCTATGGGCGTGGGTTCCCTTGACCCCCAGGCCAAACCACTGTCCCGCCAGCACGTTGGAGGTAGAATCGCAGCCGCCTACCACCGCAGCCCGTGCGCCATAAATGCCCGCATCCGGCCCCTGGGCGCGACGAAGGCCAAACTCCAGCACCGCGTCGCCCTGGGCCGCGTGGACCACCCGGCTGGCCTTGGTGGCGATGAGGGTCTGGTGGTTCACCAGGGTAAGCAGCGCCGTTTCCACCAGCTGGGCTTCCATGATGGGCGCCCGCACCCGCAGCAGGGGCTCATAGGGAAACACCAAGGTGCCTTCCTCCATGCCGTAGATCTCCCCGGTGAAGCGCAGATCCCCCAACATATGCAGGAAATCCTCGTCAAACAGGGCCAGGGACCGCAGATACGCGATATCCTCCTGGGAAAAATGCAGGTTGTTGATGTATTCGATCACCGTCTGGGTGCCCGCCATCACGCTATATTCGCTATGGGGGCGGGTGGTGCGGAAAAACAGATCGAATACCGCTTCATTTTGGCTCATGCCATGCTTGTAATAGCCGTACATCATGGTCAGCTGATACAAGTCCGTCATCATGGTAAGGTTGCGCATAGCTTTTCCTCCGCCGCACAATACCGGTGCAGTTGCTCCGTATTATTCCGTTTGCTTCTGCTCTTCTTGCGGGCCTTCCCCTTCGCCGGTCCCGGCAGGGCCCGCCTGGGCCTCCGCCGCTGGCTGGGGCGCGGCTTCCTCCGGCTTCTCTGCGTCCGGGGCAGCTTCCTGGGTAAAGAACACCGCTTCCACCTGTTCTACCATTCCTTCCCCATCCCCTTGTTCCGGTCCCGGCTGTTCCTCCGCTTCCGCCGGGGCTTCCACAGCCTCCGGCGCAGGCCAAATCAGACGGCCCAGCTTTTTCTCCTTTGCCCGGCGCACCAGGAAAAAGATACCGATAATGACCACCGCGACAAAGGAGCCCAGCTGGCTTACCCGGATCCCCTGGGCAAACAGCTCGCCCGGCTGGATCAGGTACAGGCTATCCCCCCGAAGGCCCTCCACGAACATCCGCTCAAAGCCATAGAGGAAGGCATAGGTAAAGAACGCGTCCCCGTCATGCTTGAATTTTTTCCGGTAGCTCCACAGGAACAGGAACACCAGGAAGCACCAGGCGGATTCATAGAAGAAGGTGGCCAGGTGATAGGGATTGGAGCAGAGCTCCCCGTTGAAATAGTGCACCCCGTCGATGCGTACGCACAGGGGGAACCAATACAAGGCCCCGTTGTTCACCGGCAGGCCGAAGGCTTCCTGGTTGAAGAAGTTCCCCCAGCGGCCTATGGCTTGGGCCAGCACCACCCCGGGGGCGATGCAATCCATGAGCTTAAGGAGCCGAATATTCTTATGCCGGCTGGCCAGCCAAAGGCCCAATAAGCCGCCGAGGAGGGCGCCGTAAAAGGCCAGGCCGCCTTCCCAGACGTAAAAAATCTCTACAAGATGCTGACTATAGTACTTCCACTCAAAGATCACATAATAGAGCCGGGCGCAAACCACCCCCAGGGGGATCATATACAGGCAGCAATCCAGGATGGTATCCTTGGGCAAGTTTTTGCGCCGCTCCTCCTTGGTTCCCAGCCAGATGGCAATCAGGATGCCGATGGCCATCAGCACCCCATACCAGTAAATATCCTTTCCAAAGATCGTAAACGCGACCCGATCAGGATTGACCATACGTACCTCCTAAACCAATGAATTGGTGGCAGCACAGGGCCTGTTTCGCCGGCCCGCGCCCGGGCGCCGCAAAACCCCCGCAGGGCTCTCCCGGGGGAAAGCCCTGCGCCCCGCCCCAACCATAGGGGCGGCGGCCCGATCTGCATTTTCTTATTATACTCCATTCCTTCCCCTAAGGAAAGGGAATTTGCACCGGATACAAGATGGCATGGGAAGCAGGTATTTCCCATGCCATTGGCGTTATTTTTTACGGGACGATGGCGTTTATATCCACCAGGTTCTCCGGGGTGGCGGATTCCTGCCGGCCGAAATAGTAGCTAAAGATATCCTCCACCGCCGGCGCGCTGGAGGAGCCGGACAGGCCGTAGGGCACGCACACCACCACCACGATCTCCGGATCGTCGATGGGGCCGAATGCCACGAACCAAGAGGTATTTTCAATATCGATCTGGTTCACGGTGGTGATCTGGGCGGTACCCGTCTTGCCTGCCACGCGCTTTTCCGAGGTATCGCTCAGGTATTTTTCCCGGAAGCTGGTGGAGAAGTAGTTGGCCGCCGTGCCGCCGTCCTCCGGGGACACCACGCCCTTCATGCCTTCATAGACCGCGTCCCACACCGCATCCGGCAAGTCGATCTGGTTGAATACCGTGGGCTCGATCTCCTCGATCAGGTTGCCCTCGCCATCCAGGATCCGGTCCACAATATGGGCGTCATACACCGTCCCTTTGTTGGCGATGGCGCTGGCATAGCGGGCTACCGCAATGGGGGTCACCAGGGTAACGCCCTGGCCAAACCCGGTACGGATGGTCTGGGTGGCCTTCCACTGCAGCTCCGTGAGCAGGGAGGAAATGGCGTTGGTCCAATCCTGCCGCTCGATGGTGATGCCCACCGGGATGCCGATCTCGTCGCTGATGATCTGGCGGATCTGGTCGCCCTTGCCTTCCACGCTACCGTCCTGCAGCTCCATCAGCCGCCGGGCGCACCGGTCGATGGCTTCATCCTCCACCTCCATGTGCCGTAGCTCCACAAACTCCGTCAGCTTTTCCTTTAGCTTCCGGTAGATCAGGCCGGGCAGGCTGGTCTTTTGCCCATAGACCTCCACCAGGTTTTCCTCGTTCATCAAGGTGTTGTTAAACAATACGTCCTGCTTGCCTACGATGCCCGTGGCCTCGCCGGTCAGCTCGATATTGGTGGGAGAGGTGAGGCCGAAGGCCTCCGCCCAATCGTACAGCCGCTCGATACCCAGCCGGTACGCCACCTCGCAGAAGTAATAGTTGCAGGAATTTCGAATGGCGTCCACCAGGGTCTGGTTGGCGTGCTTGGCATGGGATTGGGCTAAGCCATTCACGTGGCACCGGGGGGCGTTCTGCTCGATGCGGGTGCCGTCCTCGTTGACGATGACGTATTCGTATTCGCAGCTGATCTGCTCGTTCATATCCAATACGCCTTCCGCAACCCCTGCGATGCCTGTGACCATCTTAAAGATGCTGCCCGGCGCCAGGCGGGTAGAAATGGCCTTATTCAGGGTGGGGGTGGTGATGCCCGCCTCATTTTCCGGGTCCTCGTCGTCCCCAAAGAGGGCCTTGGACTGCTCGGTGGAGAGGCCGCCGGTGAACCAATTGGGGTCAAAGGTGGGATAGCTGGCCATGGCCAGCACGTCCCCGGTCTTTACATCCATCACCACCGCCGCGCCGGTTTTCGCGGTATTGATCTTGGAGACATCGTTATCCGGCGCCAGTTTTGCATATTTCTCATAGATTTCTGTGCCGGGCTGAAGCCGCTCTTCCTCGCTGGCGGCGATCTCCTCCACCAGCTCCGCCAGCGCCTGTTCCACCGCCGTCTGCAGGTTTACGTCGATGGTGAGCATCACATCGTCCCCGTCGGAGGGGCTTTCATAATCCAGCTCCCGCACAGTGCTCAGGTTCTTATTGATCTCCACGGTTTTGCTGCCCTTGCGCTCGCTGGTAGAGGCGGTCAGGTAGCTTTCCATGGTGCTTTCCACCCCGGACACGCCGATATAATCATCGGCTGCGTATCCCAGGTCTTCCAAGGTCTTCAGTTGCTCCCGGGAAGGCTTCCCCAGATAGCCCAGAATATGGGTCGCCGTGGTACCCCGGGGATAGATCCGGGTGGTGGACTGGGAGACCTGCAAGCCGGGCAGCTCGTCCGCCCGCAGCTTGATCTGGGCCACCACGTCCATGCTCACGTCGTAGGCGATGGTGATGGGCTCATAGGCCCGGTAATTGTTCAGGTTTACCTCCTGGCGGATGGAGATAATCTTGTTGGCCTCCGCAAAGGTAAGCTCCTCCGGGATGAACCACAGGGCCCGGAGCTTTTTGTAGCTTTCCTCGGCGGTGGGCCACTCGGAGGTATCCCACAGGGCCTTATCCTTGATGTTCTCATCGTACTCGATGGTAAAGCCCATGGCCTCGCAGAAATTGCGATAGCGGGCCACCTGGTTGGCCTTGCTGCTGACCCCCCAATCATAGTACAATTCTCCGGTATCCGGGTCCTGGCGGATATAGGAGGTATCGATGGTGGTGCCGCCTCCCGCCTCGATGATCTCAATGGCCTTCATCAGGGCTTCGGTATAGATGGCGCTGTCATAATCCGTCCGGTTGTCCCCATCCCGCAGGAACTCCACGTTATAGCTATCCTTGCTATAGGCCAGCACCACGCCGTTCCGGTCCAGGATGCGCCCCCGGGTCCCTTCCACGTCGATGGTGGAGGTGGCTTTGATGGCGGCCTGCTCCGCGTATTCCGCGCCGGCGGCCAGGGTCACGTTGCTCAGCTGATAGATCAGGGCGGCCATCAGCAGGAGCAATACGACGCCTAAAATAACGTACCGGCTTCTGGAACCATATTTCATCGGATCCCTCCTCCCGCGTGGCGTTCATAGTGTTTACGGATCTGCCGCTGCAAGGTGGGCTTCATCAGAAGGTGGGTCAGGGCGCAAAACAGGCCCGTGACCAGGGCGCAGGGCAGGATGTAGGCAAAAAACATTTCAAAATAACTGAACGTGCCTCCCAAGAGCCGCACCGACAGGGCCATCAAATGCTCCTTGCCAAAGGCGCAGATGGCGGCGGTGGCTGCTGGGATCACGATATTGTCCGCATAGAATTTTTTATAGAATAGCCCTCCTGCCACCCCGGCCAGCATATAGGCCACGGCCCCCAGGCCGACGGCCCGGCCGAAGAGCACGTCGCTAAGCAGGCCGGCTACCAGGCCCAGGATCAGGCCGTCGCTTTGCCCCAGCAGCCCCCCCAGGGACACCAGCAAAGCCAAAAGGCAATCCGGCCGGATCCCAAAAAGATGGAACCGGGCGAATAAGAAGCTATCCAAATACAGGGCTACCAGCAGGGAAGCCGCCACCGAAACCCGATACAACCTACTCTGCCTCCTCTTCCTCTTGGGGCCCGCGGGTCAAAATCACCACTTCTTCCAGGCGCAAGAAGTCCACCGTAGGGCTTACCAAAGCGTCCCGGTCCTCCGCGTCCTCGCTGGACCTGGACACCTCCAGCACGGACCCCACCGAAAGGCCCCGGGGGAATACCCCGTCCGCGCCGCTGGTCACCAATACGTCGCCGGGGACCAAGTCGTTTCCCATGGGCAGGAAATACAGCTCCATGGTATCGTCGCCGCCGCCCGCTTCCAGCAGGCCCCGAACAAAGCCGTAATCCCGGGTCCGCTCCACAATCACGCTCACGTCCGACGTGGAATCGATGATGGCGGTCACCTTGCAGGTGTTGGCGCTTACGCTGGTCACCCGGCCCACCAGGCCCGCGCCGTTGATCACGGCCATATCCTCCTCCACCCCCTGGTTGCGGCCCGCCCCCACGGTAAACTGGTTGAACCAGGTCCCCTGGCTGCGGCCGATCACCGGGGCGGTGACCCGCTCATAATCCTCCACCGTATCCGCGTAATTCAGCAGCTCCTTGAGCCGCTCATTCTCCTGGCGCAGGTTGTCCAGCTCGTTTTCCATGATTTCATATTGGGCGATGCGCACCTTGAGCTGCTCGTTTTCCCGGTCCGCGTCGGAGGTTTTGAACACCCGCTCAAAAAAATCGATTATGCTGTTGGACGCCCGTACGGAAAACCGCTGGATGGGCTGGGCCACCGTATTTACCGCATCCTCCACCCAGGTGACCGCAGCCCGATTGCCGGCCGTAAAGGCGGCAAGGCCCCCCAGGATGACCAAGGCGATCACCAGGACTATGAAAAGCTTGTTTTTAAACAGATCGCGCATTCTGTCTCCCGTCCCAATTCCAGAATAAAAGGAGCGAAAACAACTCTCGGCAACCTGTCCGTCCCAAGAGCCGGCCCCCCTTACTTTAACCTATTATACGGTTTATGGCCATGCAGCGCAAGGCCGCATGGCCATAAGTCACACATTGTTTAAGGAAATACCCTTTTTTTCATGCTTCTACGGTCATATCGGAATAGAGGCCTTCCGGCACGTCGTCCCGCAGATCCAGCCCCTTTAACGCCCCCAGCACCACGCAGTCCAAGGGATCCTCCGCCACCCGTACCGGCAGGCCCGTATCCCGGGCCAGCATGGCCCCCATGCCGGATAGCAGCGCTCCGCCGCCGGTAAGGATCAGCCCCCGCTCCAGGATATCCCCCGCCAGCTCCGGCGGGGTCTCGGCAAGGGTCTCCCGCACCGCCTGGGCGATCTTGCGCAGGGGCTCCACGATGGCATGGCCGATCTCCCGCTGGCCCACCACCACGGAGGCCGGCAAGCCGGTTTTCAGGTTCCGGCCCCGCACCTCGCAATGCTCGATGCCGCCCACCTGGGCCCTGCCCAAGGCCAGCTTCAGCTGCTCCGCCGTGCGGCCGCCGATGGTCAATTCATATTCCTCCCGGATATAGGCCGCAATGGCCTCATCGATATGGGTGCCCCCCACCCGGATGCTCCGGTGGGCGGCGATGCCGCCCAGGGCCAAGACCGCCGCATCCGTGGTGCCGCCGCCGATATCCACCACCATGTTCCCCATGGGGTCCATGGGGGAAACCCCGGCGCCCAGGGCGGCCGCCACAGGCTCCTCCATCAGCAGCACCTCCCGGGCGCCGGCCGCCTTGGCCGCGTCCACCATGGCCCGCCGCTCGATATCCGTGATGCACAGGGGCAGGCAAAGCATCAGCCGCACCCCCAAGGGCCCGATCTTCCGGCCCCAGGCCCGGCGGATATAATGCTTAAGCATGGCTTCGCACAAGGGGCCGTCGCAGATGACCCCTTCCCGCATGGGATAGCATACGTTCACGCTCCCCGGGGTCCGGCCCAAAAGCTGAATGGCCTCCTGGCCCACGGAAAGGACCTCCTGTTTATTCCCCGCGCGGACGGTCACCACCGTGGGCTCCCGCAGCACGATCCCCTGTCCGCGAATGGCCACCAGGGTATTTACTGTCCCCAGGTCCACCGCGATGCCGCCCCCCAGCGTTCCCATCAATCGGTTGGAAAACATATATGGTATACCTCCCCAAAGTTGTCTATCATTGGGAAGTATGTCCAACCTGCCAATGGTTATACCCGCAAAAATATGCTATACTAAAGAATCCCTTGGTTTTCCGGGAAAGCCTTCCTTATTTTGACAAGACCCGCCCGTTTCCCTTTTTCCCCGGCCCCTGCCTTCGCCTTTACCAATGCGGTTTGAAGCAAGAGGCGCGCTTTCGCGGCCCCGCGGCAACGGCCCCCCGGGGAGCACGGGCTTACGTTGCGGCCTTACCCAAGCATCCGGCCGGCTGCCCGGCAAAAATAAAATTGCGGGAGCTCCCGCAATATTTCGAGGTATTTGTATTATGGAACTCATCCTTGCATCCCAGTCTCCCCGGCGGCGAGAGCTGTTTGAATTGATCGGCCTGTCCTTTACGGCCCTGGTCAGCCCCGCCGATGAGAACATCCCCCTCACCGACCCTGGCTCCTATGTGGAAGCCCTGGCCCTGCGCAAGGCGGAAGCGGTTTTTGCCAGCCATCCGGCGGCCTGCGTGGTGGGGGCGGATACCATCGTATGGCTGGATGGGGAGATCATCGGCAAGCCCCGGGATGAAGGGGACGCCTACCGGATCCTGCGGGCCCTGAGCGGCCGCACCCATACGGTGTATACGGGTCTGGCCGTCCTCGCCCCCGGCAGCCGCCAGATTCTGCACGACACCACCCGGGTCACCTTCCGGACCCTGGACGACGAGGAGATCTGGGCCTATATCCGCAGCGGCGAGCCCATGGACAAGGCGGGGGCCTATGGGGTCCAGGGCCTGGCGGCCATATTGGTGGAGCGGATCGAGGGCTGCTATTTTACCGTGATCGGCCTGCCGGTGCCCAAGCTCTATCTTGCCCTGCGCCAGCTGGGCATCCGGCCCAAGGGGATGTAGCCATGTTCAGCATGACCCAGTTTCTCTCCTATGTGGCCGTGGTGGATCTGACCCCCGGCCCCAATACCGTCACCGCCATGAGCAACGGCATCCGCTTTGGCCTGAAGGGCACCGTCCCCTTCCTTTGCGGCCTGTTCTGCTGCCAGGCGTTCATCATGGCCCTGGCAGGCTGTTTCAGCGCCTTTTTATTCCAGTACCTGCCCTGGGTCAAGCCTTTTATGCAGGTGGTGGGCGCCGCCTATATGCTGTTCCTGGCCTACAAGATCTACCGCAGCGGCAGCGTGGGGCAACAGGAAGGGCCTGCCCAGCCCGTCAGCTTTTGGGGCGGGGCGCTGATACAGTTCCTCAACCCCAAAATGCTGCTCTTTGCCTTGACCAGCATGTCCGTCTACATTCTGCCCTATTTTCACACCCTTCCGGCCATCGCCGCCAAGGCCATGATCATTCCCATCGGGGGCGTGATCAGCTGCACCCTGTGGGCCTCCTTCGGGGCCTTGCTCTGCGGTTTTTATAACCGGCATACCAAGGCGGTCAACCTTTTGATGGCATTGGCTTTGGTCTATTGCGCCGTCGCGTTGTTTTTATAACGCATCAGCCCTGGTGCATCTGCTTGGCCAGCTCGTAGATCAGGATGCCTGCCGCCACGGAAGCGTTCAGGCTTTCCGCGAAGCCGTACATGGGCAGCCGGTATTTGTGGCATTGGGCGGCCACCGGGTCGCTGACGCCGCTCCCCTCGTTGCCGATCACCAGCACGCACCGCTCCCCCACCTTGGGCAGGGTATCCCCGCCCTTCAAATGGCCGCAGATGCAGGTAAAACCCTGCTGTACCAGCCGGGGGATCTCCCCCTCCAATTCCCCTTGCCATACGGGCAGATGGTAGATGCTGCCCATGGCCGCCCGAAGGGGCTTGGGAGCGTAGGGGTCCGCGCATCCGGTCCCCAGCAGCAGCCCCGCCGCCCCCATGGCGTCCGCCGTGCGCAGGATGGTGCCCAGGTTCCCCGGGTCCTGTACCCGGTCCAGGGCTACGATCAAGCCGGCGGGATAGTAGGCCGGAATGGGGGTAGCCGGGGTTTTGACCGTGGCGCACACCCACTGGGGGGTTTCCGTCAGCGTTAGGCTTTCCATGACGCTGCGGCTCACCGTATACACCGCGGCGCCGCTGCCGGCAAGCACGGCGGCCATGAGCGCATGGCCCTCCTCGATGAAGGCGTCCTGAAAGGTGGCGCCGGACACGATGGCCTCCCGCACCAGCTTTTCCCCCTCGATAAAATGCAGGCCCTGTTCCGCCCGCCCCTTCCGGTTTGCAAGGCTCCTAGCCCGCTTTACCTTTTCGTTCCGGGTGCTGTCGATGCGCATGTCCATTCCCGCTCCTTCCTTCCTTGCCGCCGGCAAGGGCCGCAACCGGCCCTGCCTTTTTTGTATGAATAAACGAAAAAGCAGGATCGCCTGCTTTCTCGTTTTGTTTCCATCTAAATTAAGCCAAAGCAGCCTTGGCGGTCTCCGCCAGCTTCTCGAACGCGGGCATATCGTTTACAGCCAGGTCGGCCAGGACCTTGCGGTTTACATCTACGCCAGCCTTCTTCAGGCCGTCGATCATCCGGCTATAGCTCAAGCCGCACAGGCGGGCGCCAGCGTTGATACGGGCGATCCACAGCTGCCGGTATTCCCGCTTCTTCAGCTTACGGCCCACATAGGCGTAGGCCATGGACTTCATCACCTGCTGGGACGCGCTGCGATACTGCTTGCTCTTGGCGCCATAGTAGCCCTTGGAAAGCTTAAAGACCTTGCGGCGCTTCTTTGCGGCGTTTACTGCTCTTTTGATACGTGCCATGGTTCCTCTCCTCCTTACTTATACGGGATCAGCTCGCGGATCTTCTTGGCTTCGCAATCGGCGATATAGCCGGTCTGGCGCAGGCCGCGAAGGCGCTTGGTGCTTTTCTTGGTGAGGATATGGCTCTTATAGGCCTTGCCTCTTTTGATCTTACCAGTCTTGGTAAGGCTGAAGCGTTTGGCAGCACCCCGGTGGGTCTTGATCTTTGGCATGGGGTATTCCTCCTGTTGAAAGTTAATTGTTTTTCGGTGTTAATATCATGAACATATTGCGTCCCTCCTGCTTGGCAGGCCGGTCGATCGCAGCATTGTCCTTGACCATTTCGTAGAAGGCGTTCATTACATCCAGCCCGATGTCTCCGTGCTTGGCCTGCCGGCCCCGGAAGCGGATGGATACCTTGACCTTATCGCCATTGGTGAAGAACTTGATGGCGTTTTTGGCCTTGACCTCCATATCGTGCACATCGATGGTGGCGCTTAGGCGGATCTCCTTGAGTTCGATCACCTTTTGGTTTTTACGCTGTTCCTTTTCGCGTTTCCCCTGTTCGAATTTGTATTTTCCATAGTCCATGACCTTGCATACCGGGGGTACGGCGTTTGGGGCGATCTTGACCAGATCCAGGCCCGCTTCGTCTGCCATACGCATGGCCACGTCCAGGGATACAACGCCCTGCTGATTTCCCTCCGCGTCGATCAGGCGCACTTCCTTGTCGCGGATTTGTTCATTGATGAACAGCTCATCCTTAGCGATGGTGGACACCTCCATTAAAAAATAAATTAGCGGGCATAAACAGCCCGCTATCCTGCGAAAATAACCAAGTCCTTTGGTTTGCCATAACCGCGCCTGGCCGATGCCGGCGGGTGAGAAGCGGGCGGCTCCTGCTTTGCCTTAGCTATTATATGTCCCCCGCCGCCCAAAGTCAAGGCTTTTTTCAAAAAGCAGCTTTTGTTTTACCTGCTCCGCACCCATTCCGCCACCGCGGGCAGCACGTCCCGGTTCCGGAAGAATACGTTGGAAAATTCCGCCTCCGTCAGGGGCGCCGTCCGGGTGCCGATCTCGATGGTTACAGAGGGGATCTTCCGCTGGAGCATGGCCCAATCCTTATAGCCCCCGAAGCTGTCCCCGCTATCCCCCAGGGGCTCGTAGGCGCTAACCTCTTTAATTGCCTCCGCCAGGTGCATGGAGGCGGCGTTTACAGCCGGGTCTTCCCCGAATTCCCAATAGATGGCGCTGCCGGTGGCGTGATAGCTCAAGGTGGCGTCAAAGGCATACCGGTCGGTATAGGCCACCAGAGCCTGGGTCTCCGGCTCGCTTTCCGGGGCCTCCCCCCGGTAGTTCATAAAGGAAGGGGCCTGGGTGGTATCGATATTCTCCCACAGGGCGTCAAAGTTCCGGTTCAGGTCCACCCCCCTGGCATTGGCCTGCCACTGGGACAGGTACACCGTGCCCGTATCCACGCTCAGGCCCTTTTGCCCGTCGCTGGTATAAATTTCCATAATGGATTCCGGCATGGTCTCCCCCTGCTGGATGGTCACCCCGTCTGGGTTGGACATGGGCAGGATATGGAAGCACACCTCCGCCTCCCCGCCCTGCTGCAAAAGCCGCTCCGCCAGGGCGGTACACAACAAGGCGGTCATATGCTCCCGGGCATGGATGGACCCCTGCACGAACACATGGTGGGCCGCCTCCACATCCCCGATGACGATCACCTGCAGCGCCCGGCCCTCCACGCTTTGGCCGGCGCTTTCCAGGAAACACAGGGCCGGGTACTTGGCCGCTAGCGCATCCAGATCCTGCAGCATCTGTTCATAGGAATATTTCTCCACCGGCTGCACCACTTCCAGCCCAAAGGCGGCGTAATCCTCCACCTTTAAGTAGCCGGCGATCGCATAGCCCACCTGTCCGGTGGATTCCAGCTGTACCCGGGCAAACCGTTGGCTTTGATAGCCCAATACCTTCACCCGATCCCCGGGCAGCAGGGTGCCGATCAGGTCGGACTTGGAGGAGGAGCTTTCCCGCAGGTTGATGCCGTCCTCGCACTCCACTACGAAGATATCCTCCGTCACATAGGGCCCCGGCGTTGGGGATGGGGTGGGTACCGCCGCCTGGGGCGTCGGCCCCGCCGGCTCATACTGCACATCCGTCACGTCTACGATTTGGGACGACGGGGAACAGCCGCCCAGCAAAACCGCCGCAAGGATCAAACCCAAGGTTCTTTTCATGTTGCCCCTCCCAAGATAAGATGTCGCTTCGTTTCAGGCCCCCAGCCAGCGCCGGCAATACGCCGCAGCCTGCTCCAACACGTCTTCCCCCTTCACCGCGTTGGTCAGGGCCGCGCTGCCCTGGGCCATATCCGGCTTGCCGCCGCCCCGCCCCCCGGCGAGGCCGTTGACCGCCAAACACAGTTCCTTCATGCTGGCCTCCACCCCGGCGCTCCGGGCCAGCTGGTAATACAGGGTATCTCCCTTCCGGCTGAACAGCAGGGCCACCACGCCGGCTTCCCCGCATAGCTTTTCCGCCAGCAGCTTCAGCTCCCCCATATCCAGCCCTTCCAGCAGGGCCGCCGCCAGCCGGATGCCTCCCAGGGCCTCCCCGTTGGCCAGCAGCTCCCCTGCCCGATACGTCAGCAATTCGCCGGTGCGCTGCTTCAGCTCCCGCTTGCAGCCGGACAGCTCGTCCCCCTGGCGCACCACCGCCTCCAGCGCGTCCTCGCTCTTGACGGAAAACCGCCGGGCCACTTTGTCCAGCTCCGTCTTTTCCCGCCAGGCCCGTTCCACCCCCCGCATCCCGCAGGAGAACCACAGCCGGGTGCCGCCCTTATACTTGGCCGCGCTGTCGATGTGGATGTAGCCGATCTCCCCGGCGCGGGACACATGGGTGCCGCAGCAGGTGCAGGAATCCACCCCCGCCACGTAGACGATGCGTACCGGGCCCGTTAAGCCCGCCGCCTTTTTCCGCAGGGTCATTTCTGCCAGCTCCGCCCCATCCACTACCTGGATCCGGGTGGGCTGGTTCCGCTGCACCGCCTGGTTGGCGGCCAGCTCCAGGGCATGGAGCTGCTCCTCATCCAGGAATATATCCAGATCCAGCGTAACGTAATCCGCCGCCATGTGAAATCCTACATTTTTCGCCCCAAAAAGGGCGTATGCCAGCCCGGAAAGCACATGCTCCCCGCTGTGCTGGGCGCTATGGTCCCGGCGCAGATCCTCCCGAGCCTTGACCAGCACCTGCGTCCCCGGCTGGATGGGCCGATCCGTCCGGTGGAAAACCAGCTCCCCTTCCTCCCGGGCATGGCTGACTTCGGCTAGTACCGCTCCGGTCTCTATGTGGCACAGCTGCCCCTGGTCGCTCAGCTGCCCGCCGCCCTCCGGAAAGATCACCGTGGCGTCCAGGCAGAGTGCATACCCATTCTCCACCGCCCGGCATTCCAATACCCGGGCCGTACAGGTAAGGGTATCCTGCCCTTCCCCGGGATAATACAATCGCTTTGTCATGATAGGTCCCGCCTCCTGCTCGTTCCGTTTCTAATATATCATAATACCAAATTCAGCTGGCATTGCCAGCCAATAAATTTACAATTTGGTCAAAAAAGGGAAGGCTACCGCCTTCCCCTTGTGGAAAATCCCGCGCCTAGTTGACGCCCACATAGCTGACCCGCTTTTCATACAGGGTGACGGGGATCTCCTCCCGCCAGGCAGCCAGGGTCTCCTGATAAACCTCGTTCTGCTTCTGGGTATTCAGGTAATTCAGGATCTCCTCCTCCACCTCTTCAAAGGCCAAAGGCTCCGTGGAAACATCCCCGCACCGGCGGATGATGTGATACCCGTTGCTTCCTTCCACGATGCCGGAGGTATCGCCTTCCTCCTTCAGCTCCATGGCAGCGTCATAAAAGGCCTTGTCATACACGCTGTCAAAGCCCTCGCCGATCAGATAGCCCAGGCTCTTATTCGGCTCGTTGGTCATACCGGGATCCTCGCCGTAGTCCTCGATCAGCTTGTCGAAGTCCTCGCCGGCCTGCACCTTTTCCAGCACCGTTTCCGCCAGGGCTTTGGAGTCCCGGAAGGAAGCGGAGGAGGAATCGGACAGGGTATCCTCGCTGGACTCGTCCGCAGTTGCCTCATCGTTCATGATGAGGATGTGCTTTACATAGAACAGGCCCTCCGGCGCCACCAGGGGCTGTACCTCGCCATAGTAGGAGTAATACTGGGAATCCGTATAGTACGCCACAGGATCGGCGGCATATTCTTCCTTCTGGGCTTCTAGCTGCTCGTCATACCAAGCCCGGACCTCCTCCTCGGTTACGGAGGGCACCTTGGCCTTTTCCTGCTCGACGAGCTTATTGCTCAATGCCTGGTCCAAAGACCCTTGCTCCGTCTCTTCCTTCACCTGGGCAAAGGTCACGCCCGCGGATTTGTACGCCGCGTCAAAGGCCTCGATGGCGGCCGCTTCCCGCTCCGCCTCATCGGTGATGCTTTCATCCAGATAGCTGCTCAGGTAGGAATCCAGAATGGATTGGGCGGACTCCATGGCCTCCGCAGTCTCCTCCTCGGTGAGGGTGATATTCCGGCTATGGGCAACGGCCAGGGGCAGCGAAGCCTCCACCAAGTCGTCAAACACCATGGCCCGGGCTTCCTCCAGGCTTTCGGCGGTAGAGGTATCCACCATACCATAGGAAGAATAGGTATCAAACAGGTTTGCAAACTGGGAGTAGGTAATCTCCACATCCCCCACCTTTGCGACCACGGGGTTGGAAATCACCGCGCTGCACCCGCCCAGCATCAGCACGGCCAACACCAGGGCGCAAATACGCAAAAGGGTCTTCTGGTTGTTCATATCAGTTGCGATCTCCTTTGTTTTTGCCCGATGGGCATATCATCAGCCTTATCATTTTATACGCTGGCCAGCGGCCTGTCAACCGCCGACATGCTTCTGCCAAGTTTTTGTAGAAAGAAATTACAAAATAGGCTATAATAGGGAAAGATATGCGCCGCTAAAATGCATTTTTCAAACCGGGGATGCTTTCTTTACGGCTTCCCTACCGCATTTTTCCGGGGCCGATAGGAGGTGCATCTTGAAGCATATACCCAATATCCTTTCCGCGATCCGTTTGATTATGGTGGGGATATTCGCCTATTTTTTTCAGCAAGGAAACTATTTGGCCGCTGTGTTGGTTTATGGCGCGGCTTTTTTAACGGATATCTTAGACGGATATCTGGCGCGGCATTTTCATTGGATCACGGATCTTGGCAAGATCTTGGACCCCCTGGCGGACAAGCTGATGCTGCTGTGCGCCCTGTTCTGCTTCTATCGGGCGGGCTGGCTCCCCCTGTTCATCCCCCTGGCGGCGGCGGTCAAGGAGCTGGCTATGCTGCTGGGCGGCCTGATGGTGCTGGGGAAGCGGAAGCTGGTGGTAGTCTCCGATTGGTGGGGGAAATTCGCCGCGGGCTTTTTCAACGTGAGCGTATTGCTGACGCTGATCGCCAACCTGGCAAAAATGCCCTTTTTGCATCGGATCACCCTGCCCCTATTTTGCCTGGCCATCCTTTTTGCCTGCATCGCCTGCGTCCACTATGCCCGCACCCAGGTGCTCAACAGCGGCCAGCAGGCCGCCTCCACTGATAAAAAGGAATCATGACGGCCGGCGCATAGGCCATTTCCGTTGCTTCCTATATTTTATTTATTCCGGCCCGCCTTTTCACGCCGGATCCCAATGCTTTGACACATGCAAAGCCGGCGCTTGCCCTGCGGGGAAAGCGCCGGCTTGCCTTTTGGGGATCAGCGGCCGCTGTCCCCGTAGTTGGCCAGCACCCTAGCGGAAGGGTCGTTCACATCGCAGCCGGTCCAGTCTTTGTTTGGCATCCAAAAATCCTTGACCATGGCCGCCTGGCCGGGATAATACCGCTCGAAGATCTCCCGATATAGCAGGCTTTCCTTGGTAAAGGGCCTGGCAAAGTCATAGCGGCTGCGTTTTTTCTGATATTCCGCCTGGGTATAGCAGCTTTCTGCGTAGGCCTTCAGATCGTCCACCATGGAGTGGCCCACCGCGTCGGAAAACGCCGCTTTTTCCCGGTAAAGGATGCTTAGCGGAAGCCAATCCCCTTCAAAGGCCCGCCGGAGCAGATATTTGCCCTTGTGATAACGGTTCATCTTCATGGCCGGGTCTATGCGCATCACATACCGGACGAAATCCAAATCCCCAAAGGGTACCCGCGCCTCCAAGGAGTTTGCCGAAATGCACCGGTCCGCCCGCAGCACGTCGTACATATACAGCTCATCTACCCGCTTCTTGGCCTCCGCCTGGAAGGCGGCCGCGTCCGGGGCAAAATCCGTATATTTGTAGCCGAATAGCTCGTCGCTGATCTCCCCTGTGAGCAGAACCCTGATATCCGTTTGCTGATGGATGGCCTTGCACACCAGATACATGCCCATGCTGGCCCGGATGGTGGTAATGTCGTAGGTGCCAAGGACGCTGATCACCTCCTCCAGGGAGCGAATCACCTCTTCCTTGGTCATAAAGACCTCCGTATGGTCGCTGCCGATGTAATCCGCCACCTGTCTTGCATATTTTAGGTCGATGGCGTCCTTATCCATGCCGATGGCAAAGGTGCGGATGGTCTTTTTCGACCCCAGGAGCTTTTGGGCGATGGCGCACACCAGGCTGCTGTCCAGGCCGCCGGAGAGCAAAAACCCCAGGGGCGCGTCTGCGTCCAGCCTTTTTTCCACCCCGCGGATCAGCTTTTCCCGGATGTTTTTACACACCGTATCCAGATCGTCCCGGCAATATTCCTCCGGCGCCACCGTGGTAAGATCCGCAAAGGGCACAAATTTTCCATCCGCGTAATAGCAGCCCGGTGGGAAGGGCATCACTTTGCCGCAAAGCCCCATCAGGTTTTTCGCCTCGCTGGCAAAGGCGATGGTGCCGTCCCGCAAATAGCCGTAAAATAGCGGCCGGATGCCGATGGGGTCCCGGGCGGCGATCAACTGCCGCTTCCTTGCGTCATACAGGATCAAGGCGAACTCCGCGTCCAGCTGCCGGAACATATCTACCCCATACTTCCGGTACAGGGGCAGCAGCACTTCGCAATCGGATTGGCTTTGAAAGGTATATTCCGCCTCCAGCGCCGCCCGCAGCTTGCGAAAGCCGTAGATTTCTCCATTGCACACCACCATATCCCCCTCCAGGGAAAAGGGCTGCATCCCCTCGGGGCTCAGGCCCATGATGGCCAGCCGGTGGAAGCAAAGATAGCCCGTGGGCGTCTCCTGGATACGGGTCATGTCCGGCCCCCGTTGCAGGGTGCGGTCAAAGCAGGTAGCCAGCTGGGCAAAGTCTACTTTTTTGCTCTCGATTCCCATGATAGAACACATAAAAAGCACCTCCGAAATTGCAGCGCCCTAAAAAACATTTTTTAGGACGAATCGCTGCTATCCGCGGTGCCACCTAATTTATTGCAAATGCAATCCCTTTTCCGGCTCTAACAAGCCTAGCGGCTGTAACGCGCCGCCCGCGTCGCCCCTACCGGCCTAAGGTCAGGCTTTGGGTTTGCTGCTCCCGAGTGTTATTCGCGCAGGGCCTTGTACGGGATTCCCACCATCGCCCGCTCTCTAAGACTGGTGTCCGGCGCTACTTGTCTCGATCCAAGCATTTAAAATATGGGAATAATGATACCACCCAACCGGCGAATTGTCAACAGAAAAAAACTTTCTCTCCTCGGCACGAAAAAGCCGCCGGCCTATGGCCGGCGGCATGGAAGAACCAGCCTTAGGGCAGCAGCGTCTGAATGTATTCGCAGGCGATATTCACCCCGCTCACCACCGCGGTGGAGCTGATGGTGGCGTTGGTGACCGCGTCCACATCCGTCCCCAGGGCGATGGGGGCGTTCAGCCCGGCAAACTGGTCGGTAAAGGCCGCATCCCGGGTTTTGGCGCCCAGGCCCATGGTTTCGGAAAAGTTGGGGCCGCCTACGCTGATGCCGGTGATGATCCCGGCCGTGTCCATGCCCACAGTCACCTGGATCTCCCCGCCATAGCCCTTGACGGTGACCTGGGCCACATAGCCCACGGCCGCCTCGCCCACAAGGCCCTGATAGCAGCTATCCAGCCCGGCGTCCTCCGCCACCTCCAGGGGCTCAAACGCCTCCGCCTGGGGCAACACCGCCCGGCGGGCCTCCTCATCCTTGATCAGGGTCTGCTGGGCAATGACCGGGGCGGTCAGCTCGTTGGTAAAGCCCAGTAGCAAGCCAGCCACCAGGGCGATCAAGCCCAGGGTGATCCATGCGGGGATTCCTTTTTTCATAAAAACCATACGCTCCTTTAAAAGCAAAATAAACGATGTGTTATTTATTTTCGTGTTTTGAATGATCCATCGCTTCCATAGCAGAAAAGGTAGCCTTGGCGGCCACGCCTGTAAGCATCCCTGTTATTATAGCGGAAACCAGCAGGATTGGCAAGTAGGAAAGCACAGGGGCCACCCCGATCACCAGGGCGGCAGCCGCCAGCTGGCCCAGATTATGGCACACCGCGCCGCAGACGGAAACCCCGATCAACCCCATACCGGACAAGCGCTTTGCCCCCAGCATGGCGCACAGGCTGCAAACGCCCCCGGCCAAGCTGTATAAATATGCGCTGGGTGTGCCGAAGAGCAGCCCGCTGAGCAGCACCTTGCCCAGCATCAGCCAGGCGGTCTGCTTCCCGCCCAACGCATATAAACCAAACAGCAGCACCGTATTCCCCAGCCCCAGCTTCACCCCGGGCAGGCCCGGGGCAATGGGCAGCAGGCTTTCCACATAGCCCAGCACCAGCGCCAGCCCCATAAACAGGCCGAACCGGGCGATCTCCTTTGCCTTCATTCCCCATCCTCCACCAGCTCCACGCTCACCTGGTTGGGCAGGCATATGATCCACCTGCCCAGGGACCGTTGCTGGGTCTCCCCCGGGATCAGCGGGCTTTGATGGACGCAGTCCTGGTTCGGGCAGCTGGCCGCCGCCATATATGCCTGCCCCTGTCGGATCACCAGCAGATTCCAGCTGCCGTCCGCCTGCTGGATGCGGATCTCCTGCTCCTCGGAAAGGGAGACCTCCTGGTATAGCGATTCCCCCACGTAGATCCGCAGCCGGCACCCGCCGCCTTTTCCCCGGACCGCCAGGGCCACGATCCCCGCCAGGGCCAAAAGCCCCAGGACCAGCCAGATATCCTTGCCCGTCAACAGCCGGGCCTTCGCCTTCCCCATGGGCTTTTGCACCTCCCTCCTAAACCATTCCCGCGCCCCGGCTGTTCGCCAACGGGCTTTATTATAGATAAAAACTATAATGTAGGGAATATTATAGATCCTCTACCCGAATCGTCTCCGGGGCGCCCCCCCGGATGCGAAACAGCCGCCAGCCCTCCTCCAAGCCCTGGGAAAGGGCGGCCTTAAGCTTCCCGGCGTCCTGCTCCTCCACCCGCAGCGAGATGCCGCACCCCGCCTGAACCGCCCGCAACGTAGGCATTACGCACACGGGCACCAGGTCCTTGAAGCGCCGCTGGGCAGCGATGGCCTGGTGGGTGGATGCAAAGGACAGCATGTAATACGTATCCGCGCGCATAGCATCCCTCCTGTTTTTTTCATTATAAGATATTGTGTTTTGCCCGGCAATGGGCTATCATTGTTTATAGATAATTCCCAATGAAAAGGAGTCCTTCCAGTATGGCACATTACATCGACGCAATGGGCAAAGCCTGCCCCCAACCCGTTATCTTAGCCAAGCAAGCCCTGGACGCCGGCCAGGTCCCCCTCACCATCGACGTGGATAACCCCACCGCCGTGGAAAACCTCAAGCGCATGGCCGCCAGCCGGGGCGTGGAGGCCCAGGTTTCCGAAGCCGGCGGCCGCTACTCCGTCACCTTCCAGCAAAGCGGCCAGGCCGCCCAGCCCCAGGCCCAGAAGGGCTCCTATGGGGTGTTCATCGGCAAGGAATGGGTTGGAGACGGGGATCCGACCCTGGGCGGCAACCTGATGAAGATGTTCCTTTACACCCTCTCCCAGAGCGAGGATGTGCCCGCCGCCCTGCTGTTCATGAACGGCGGCGTCAAGCTCCCCGCCGGGGACGCGGCGGATGTAATCGACAGCATTCGCGCCCTGGAGCAAAAGGGCGCCGCCGTGCTGGTATGCGGCACCTGCCTGAACTTCTTCGGCATCGCCGACAAGCTGCAGGTGGGCACGGTGAGCAACATGTACGATATCGTATCCAAAATGCAGGCCTGCGATAAGGTCATCACCGTGTAAGGCGGCCCTGTCCAGGACCTGAAAAAAGTGGCGGTCATGCCACTTTTTTCAGGTCCTTTTTTTGCCTCCGGCTCAGTCGCCAAAGCCTGTGCCCACATCCCGGGCCGCCCGGATAAGGGGATGGTCCGTGGGCAGGAACTTGGTTTTGCTGGCGGCCTCCTCTAGGGGCACCGCCACAATGGCGCCGTTTTGCATGGCCACCATGTTGCCGTAGCGCTTTTCCATGATCAGCTGGGCTGCTCCCGTGCCGAACTGGGTGGCCAGCACCCGGTCGTAAGGGCAGGGCGGGCCCCCCCGCTGATAGTGCCCCGGGATGGTGACCCGGGTCTGCTGGCCGGTCAGGGACTGCAATTCCTTGGCGATGCGGTAGGATATGGTGGGATAGTCGCTCCGCTCCTTCAGCGCCCGGCGCTCATCCTCGGAAAGCAGGGCGTCTCCCTTGGCCACCGCCCCCTCCGCCACCGCCAGGATGGAATAATGCCGGCCCTGGCGCTTGCGCCGCTCGATGGTCTCCGCCACGGATTCCAGGTCGTAGGGGATCTCCGGGATAAGGATCACGTCCGCTCCGCTGGCGATGCCCGCATGGAGGGTGAGCCAGCCCGCATCCCGGCCCATCAGCTCCACGATGAAGATCCGCCGGTGGGAGCTGGCGGTGGTGTGGATATAATCCATCACGTTGGTGGCAATATCCACCGCGCTTTGAAAGCCAAAGGTCATCTCCGTGCCATAGATGTCGTTATCGATGGTTTTCGGCAGGGTGATCACGTTCATGCCGGCGTCCATGAGCAGCTTGGCGCTCTTCTGGGTGCCGTTCCCTCCCATCACCACCACGCAGTCCAGGTTTAGCCGGGTATAGGTATCCAGCATAGCGGGCATCATGTCGTTGCCGTCTGCATCCAAAATGGCCTGGCCGGGGATGTATTTCTGCCTGGATGTGCCCAGCAGCGTGCCGCCCACGCTAAGAATGCCGGAAAAATCCTTGGCCTCCATAAAGCGGTAATCGCTTTCCGCCAAGCCCCGGTATCCGTCGTACATGCCGAAGATCTCGATGTTCTCCACATATTGGGTCAGGGCCTTCCCCACGCCCCGTATGGCTGCGTTTAAGCCCTGACAATCCCCGCCGCTGGTGAGGATAGCTACCCGGGTCTTTCGCTTCATAAATGGACCGCCTCCTTGTCTGCTTGCTTCATCAAAGCCGGTCAATATATACCCGCTATGACGCTATAATAAGTATAGCATACCCGGCCCCTATGCAATAGCCCCTTCTTCCCGCCCCCTTGCCGTTTCATTCCAAACGGCGCCCCAGCCCGCCCCTTCTCCATCCTTTTCCCCCGCCCTGCCGCCTGGGGGGGTATTCCCGATATCTTTACAAAATCCTTCCTACCCTGTTGACAAGCGGCGAAGGCCGGCTTATAATATATATGAACAATTGCTCATATGAAAGGATGTTGTTCTATGATCCATTACGACCAAACGCCCCAATGCGAATTTATCCACGCCCATCCGGAGCTGATCCAGCGGATCCAGCGAACCCTGCCGGACGAGGGGGTATTATGCGACCTGGCGGAGCTGTTCAAGGTATTCGGGGACTCCAGCCGGATCAAGCTGCTGCAGCTGCTCATGGAGGGAGAGCTTTGCGTATGCGACATGGCCCAGCTGCTGGGCATGAGCCCAAGCGCGGTATCCCATCAGCTGCGGGTGCTTAAGGCGGCGGACCTGGTGAAATTCCGCCGGGAGGGGAAGGCCGTGTTCTATTCCCTGGCGGACGACCACGTGCGCACCATCATCAGCAACGGCATGGAGCATGTGCTGGAATAACCCGGGCGGGGCCTATTTCAAAATGATGATCGTTTAAGGAGGAGCTCTCAGATGCGGAAAACCTTCATGATGGAAGAACTGGATTGCGCCAACTGCGCAGCCAAAATGGAAGCGGGCATTCAGCAAATTGACGGCGTGGAAAGCGCCAGCATCAGCTTCCTGACCCAAAAGCTCACCATCAGCGCCCCCGAGGAGCAGATGGAACGCATCCTACAGGAGGCGGCCAAGATCTGCCGCCGGATCGAACCGGATTGTCGGATCCGCTTGTAGGGATGGGGCGCGGGGGAAATCGGCTATGACAAAGAAACAAAAGCGCATCGCCCTGCGGGTGGCCGTCAGCGGCCTGATGCTGGCGCTGGGATATTTGGTCCCGGATGGACTCTCCCTGTATCTGTTTTTGCCGGCCTATGTGCTGATCGGTTACGACGTATTGTACCATGCCGGCCGGAACCTGTTTACCGGGCAGCTCTTCGATGAGAATTTCCTCATGTGCCTGGCCACCGTGGGCGCCCTGGCCACCGGGGATTATCCGGAAGCGGTGTTCGTGATGCTGTTTTACCAGGTGGGCAGCCTGTTTGAAAGCTACGCGGTGGGCCGTTCCCGGGCCTCCATCGCAGAGCTGATGAACATCCGGCCGGATATGGCTCGGGTGCTCCGGGATGGGCAGCCCCAGGAGGTGGCCCCGGAGCAGGTGCAGGTGGGCGAGACCATCCTGGTGGCCCCCGGGGAACGGGTGCCCTTGGACGGGGTGGTGGCCCAGGGGGAAAGCGCCCTGGATACCAGCGCCCTGACCGGGGAGTCCCTTCCCCGGAACCTGGTTCCCGGGGACGAGGCCCTCAGCGGCTGCATCAACCAAAGCGGCCTTTTGGAGATCCGGGTCACCAAGCCCTTTGGCCAATCCACGGTGAACAAAATCCTGGAGATGGTGGAACATGCGGCCTCCAAAAAGGCCCGCACCGAAACCTTCATCACCCGCTTTGCCCGGTACTATACCCCCTGCGTGGTGGTATGCGCCCTGCTGCTGTGCCTGCTGCCGCCCCTTTTCACGGGCCAGCCCTTTGCCATCTGGCTCCGCCGGGCCCTGATCTTCCTGGTGGTGTCCTGCCCCTGCGCCCTGGTGATCTCCGTGCCCCTAGGGTTCTTCGGGGGCATCGGCGGCGCGTCCCGCCAGGGCATCCTCATCAAGGGCAGCAACTATTTGGAAGCCCTCTCCCACGCCCAAATTGTCGCCATGGATAAGACCGGTACCCTCACCCAGGGCCGCTTTTCCGTGCAGGCCTGCTACCCCGTTCCCGGCGTGGACCAGGCCGCCCTGCTGGAAGCCGCCGCCCTGGCGGAAAGCTACTCCTCCCATCCCATTGCCCAGTCCCTGCGGGAAGCCTGGGGCCAATCCCTCCAGGGCCATCAGGTGGAGCAGGTGCAGGAGCGCCCGGGGCATGGGGTGCGTGCCTTGGTAAACGGCGCCTGGGTTGCGGCCGGCAGCGAAGGCTATCTTGCTTCCCTGGGCTTCCGGCCGGAAGCTCAGGCCGGGCATGTGGGTACCCTGGTCCATGTGGCCCGGGGGGAAACCTATCTTGGGTATATCCACATCGCGGACCAGCTCAAGCCCGACGCCATCCAGGCCATCTCCGGGCTGCGGGCTGCCGGCGTAGAAAAGCTGGTGATGCTCACCGGGGATTCCACCCCCGTGGCCGCCCATATGGCCGCCCTGCTTGGGCTGGATGAATTTCACAGCGAACTTTTACCCGAGGATAAGGTGACCTATATGGAAGCCCTGCGGGCCCAGCTCCACAAGGGCGCCCTGGTGTTCGTGGGGGACGGCATCAACGACGCCCCGGTGCTGGCCCAGGCGGATGTCGGAATCGCCATGGGGGGCCTGGGCAGCGACGCCGCCATCGAAGCCGCAGACGTGGTCATCATGGACGACCACCCCGCCCGGATCCCCGTGGCCATCTCCATCGCCCGCAGGACCATGGCCATCGTGTGGCAAAACATCGTGTTTGCCCTGGGGGTCAAGGCCATCGTATTGGTCATGGGCGCCCTGGGGGTCGCCACCATGTGGGAGGCCGTGTTTGCGGACGTAGGGGTATCCGTGATCGCCATCCTCAACTCCATGCGGGCTCTGCAATTGAAACACCGGTAGCTCTCCCATTGCGCAAAGGCGCCGCCTGCTTCGGTCCCGGCCATGGTTTCCCCTGGCTGGGACGCCCCGCAGGCGGCGCCGTGTGTTTGTTTCGTTTGCCGGGCCTTATGCCTGGACCAAATCCGCCTCCTGTAGCTCCGATTCCCCCTTATGCCGGGCCATAAGCCTTCGATACACCACAAAGTAAAAGGCCAGCTCCACCAGGAAGGTGACGATCCAGGAGACCGGATAGGACAGATACAGCATATTCAGGGTGCGGTTGGCGGCAAACAAGGTATAGATCCAGATGATCCGCAGGCCGCACGCGCCGCACAGCACCACCACCATGGGGGTAAAGGAAGAACCCATTCCCCGCATGGAAGCCACCATCACGTCGATAAAGCCCATGAAGAAATATACGGTATTCACCATGAACATCCGCTGTACGCCATAGTCCACTGCGGCGGGATCCGTAGGCAAATAGATCTCCAGCAGGAACCGGGACGCGGCCAGGAAGGCGGCGGACATGACGACGCCTACCAAAAACACCACGCTTAAGCAGATCCAGGTGATCCGGTGGATCCGGTGGTATTGGCGGCCGCCCACATTTTGCCCCACAAAGGCCAGGGCCGCCTGGGAAATGGCATTCATGGCGGTGTAGATGAAGCCCTCCAGGTTGCTGGCGGCGGCGCTGCCCGCCATGGCCAGGGCGCCGAAGGAATTGATGGAGGACTGGATCAAGACGTTTGAGATGGAGAACACCGTGCTTTGCAACCCCGCCGGCAAGCCGATCCGCAGGATGGCCCAAACCTTATCCGGCTTGAGGGCCAGCTGCTTGGGATGGAATTGAAGGCAGCCTTCCGTGCGCATCAGGCATAGGATGATCAGCCCGGCGGAAATGTACTGGGAGATCACCGTGGCGATGGCAACGCCCGCCACCCCCAGGTGGAACCGGATCACCAGGAACAGGTTCAATATCACGTTGATCACCCCGGCGATGGATAGGTAATACAACGGCTGGCGGGTATTGCCCACCGCCCGCAGGATGGACGCGCCGAAGTTATAGACCATGCTGGCCGGGATGCTCAGGAAGAAGATGCGCAGATATAGGGCGGATTGCTCCAGCACCTCCGCAGGGGAATCCATCCACTCCAGAATGGTGCGGGAGGCGAAGAAGCCAAAGGTGCCCACGATCACGCCCAGAATCAGGCTCAGGGAAAAGGCCGTATGGATGGTCTCGCTTACTTCGGTGTAGTTTTTCGCCCCATAATGCTGGGCCACCGCCACGCTGACCCCCACGGACAAGCCCAGGAACAGGTTGACCGTCAGGTTCACCAGGCTGGAGGTGGAGCCCACCGCCGCCAACGCCGTACTGCTGGCGAACCGGCCCACTACGATAATATCCGCCGCGTTGTATAATAGCTGCAACAGCCCTGTGAAAATCAGGGGCAAGGAGTAGGCTATAATCTTTTTCAGAAGCGGCCCATGGCACATGTCCACTTCATACTTGCTTCGCTGCACCTGCTTATCCAAGGTTTAACCAAACCTCCATTTCTTCTGTATACATCGTACTTCCGTCCGCCAGGATGAAGAAGGCCTCCACCCCATAGGCCGCCGCCAGGGCAAGCCCCTCCTCCGCCCCCAGGGCGAAGCAGGCGGTGCTCAGGGCGTCCGCCAGCAGGCTGCTCTGGGCCAATATGCTGACGGATGCCACCCCGTTTTGTATGGGATATCCGGTGTGGGGATCCAGGATGTGATGGTACCGCACCCCATCCAGGTCGAACCCCCGCTCATACACGCCGCTGGTGACCAGGCTATAGCCGCTTGGCAGGGAAACGACCCCCACCCCGCTGCCATACTGGCCTGCCGGGTCCTGTATAGCCACCTGCCAGGGGCCCCGGCGTTCGTTTTGTCCCAGGGCCTTTACATTTCCCCCGATGTTGACCAGCGCGTCAGTAACGCCCCGGTCCGCTAAAAACGAAACCAGGGCATCTGCCACATATCCTTTTGCAATCCCCCCCAGGTCGATGGATTGTCCTTCCCCCAGGCGCACCCCCGCCGGGGCGATGGTCACCTGGGTATAATCCACCAGGGCGGCCGCCTCCGCCAGGGCCGCCGCCTCGGGCAGCGCCGGGGCCTCCGCCTTGAAATCCCACAGGGCGGAAGCCGGAGCAATGGTCACGTCAAACCAGCCGTGGCTGGCCTCGGATACTTCTTGCGCCATGGAAAGGATGGCCCGGGTTTCCTCGCTTACCGGCACCCTTTCCCCCTGGGCGTGGTTGAGCCGCCACACGTCGCTATCCTGGCGATTTTTGCTTAGCAGGGCCTCATAGCGGGCGCATTCCTGCAACGCCTCCTGCAGCACGGATTCCTTGCAGCGGCCCTGCAAGCTCACAAAGGTGTCAAAATAATAGCCCAGCGCCGTATTCCAGCGCGGGGCGCAGCCTCCCGAAGCAGCGGCAAAGGCAATTATAAGCGCAAAGGCTACGCTTCGCAATAGCTTTTTGACCATACACATTCCTAACATCCGTCGATCAATATTAAGGTAGCATAAACGCCGAGGAAACACAAGCCCTTCCTGTGAAGAGAGCGGAACAGCGCACCTTTTTTCCCCGATTGTGGGTATCGGCTTTTTTCTAGGGTGTTTCGCATTTTTCTTCGGGGGATATCCTGCGCTTACGGCAAGCCCCCTCCATGCGCGGCGTTCCGCTCCATCCCTGCGGGCCGGCGGCCGTTTCCTTGTAACCACGCCGGCTCTGCGGGGTTGGAAAATAAAAAAACAATATATCGTGTATTGACTTTTGTTTTTTCCTGTGCTATCATTGCCCCATCATTTAATTTGGGGAAGCCGGAGAAAGGAGCAGCCATGTACCAGTTCGCGTACGCCAATATGGCCCGTATGGATGCGCACAAGCGTGCGTCTCATGGTGCTGCTCGCACTTCCGGCGCTTCTGCGCAGGTATATGTACTGGGCACCGCGCTTGCGGTGTCCATTCTTATTTGCGGGCTTGTAGGCATGGTACGCCTGCTCGGCCTGGTCATCCTGCTTAGCCTGCTGGTACATGAGCCTCCGCGCCGTCTAAGAACCCAATAAATCCATTGGTTCGTATACTTAGGCGGCGCCGTTCCAGGAACGGAGCCGCTTTTTAAGTATAAAGTTGCAATGAAAAAAAGGAGAAGGAAAAACCATGAAGAAGATCGTTTCTACCCTCATTGCCCTTGTGATGGTCCTGGTTTGTTTCGCGGGCTGCTCCAGCGCTCCCGCGGCTGACAGCAGCACCCCTGCGGCTGACAGCGCGGCTACGTCGGAAGAAGCCGCCGACAGCGCCGGCACCATCAAGGTCGGCGTTTTGGCCCCCCTGACCGGTTCCGTGGCGGAATACGGCGTGGCGGTCGCCAACGGCGTGAAAATGTATGTGGAAGAGCTCAACGCTGCCGGCGGCATCAACGGCAAGCAGGTTGAGCTGGTCGAATACGACGAGGAAGGCGATAGCGCCAAGGCTGTTACCGGCTACAATTCCCTGGTAGATCAGGGCGTCACCGCCATCATCGGCGACGTGACCACCGCCCCCACCGTGGCTGTTGTGGTGGAGAGCCAGGCCGACCAGATGCCCATGATCACCGCTTCCGCCACCGCTGACGCGGTCACCGTGGCCGAGGACGGCACCGTGTATGAGAACATGTTCCGTTCCTGCTTCATCGACCCCTTCCAGGGCAGCAAGATGGCTTCCTTTGCCAGCGAGAAGCTGAGCGCAAAGACCGCCGCCGTGCTGTATAACACCGGCTCCGACTATTCCATCGGCTGCGCCGAGGCCTTCCAGGAGCAGGCTGCCGCCATGGGTATGGAGGTCGTGGCTGTGGAGAGCTATGCGGATGGCGCCACCGAGTTCCAGAGCCAGCTCACCAACATCGCTTCCAAGGCCCCCGATGTGCTCTTCATCCCGGATTACTATAGCGTAATCGCCCTGGTTGCCCAGCAGGCCAACGCCGCCGGCGTCACCGCCACCATGCTGGGTTCCGACGGCTGGGACAGCGTGCTGGATGTGGTCACCGACGCTTCCCTGCTGGAAGGCTCCTACTACTGCTCCGGCTACTCCATCCAGGATACCTCCGAAGCGGTGCAGACCTTTGTGAGCGCCTACCAGGAGAAGTATGACGCCTCCCCCAACATGTTTGCCGCCCAGGGCTATGACGCCGCCATGATCATGTGCGCCGCCCTGGCCAAGGCCGAAGAGCAGGGCCTCACCGCCGGCACCGCGGAATACATGGCCGCCGTCATCGACGCCCTGAACGCCACCGACATGGAGTGCGTCACCGGCCACGTGACCTACGACGAGTTCAACAACCCGGAAAAGACCGCTGCCATCATCAACATCACCGGCGGCGCCGCCGAGTTCTGGGGCAAGTACTAATTCCCGGATTCGTCTTACCCAATACGACACACTATCGCTGCTGCGGGGAAAACAGCCGTTTTCCCCGCACGGCATCGCAAATGAAGCCATAGCACTTGCGATGCCGCTTCCTATTTGAAGGAAAGGAATCACACTATGCTATTTTTGTCCCAACTGATCAACGGCTTGCAGCTGGGCAGCATTTACGCCCTGGTGGCCTTGGGTTACAGCATGGTTTACGGCATTATCATGCTGCTGAATTTTGCCCACGGCGATATCATCATGATGGGCGGGTATTTTGCCCTGGTCTCCCTGGCGGCCAGCTCCAACCCTGTCCTGGCGGTGATCGCCACGGTAGCAGGGTGCGTGGTGCTGGCCGTTGTCATTGAAAAGGTGGCCTATAAGCCCCTGCGGCAAGCCCCCCGTATCTCCCTGCTGATTACCGCCATCGGCGTATCCCTGCTGCTCCAGAACCTGGCCCAGCTGATCTGGACCGCCAATACCCGGGCCTTCCCCAGCACCATGATCATCCCCGCCATTACCTTTAACCTGGGCGGCCTCTCCATCAGCCTGAACGTCATCGTCACCATCGTGGTGGCCGTGATCTCCATGGTGCTGCTGGCCTTCATCGTGCAGAAAACCAAGATGGGCAAAGCCATGCGGGCCGTGAGCGAGGATACCGAAGCCGCCCAGCTGATGGGCATCAACGTGAACAATACCATCACCTATACCTTTATCATCGGCTCCGCCCTGGCGGGCATCGGCTCCATCCTCTATTGCTGCCGCTATCCCATCGTCAATCCCACCATGGGCTCCCTGCTGGGCCTTAAGGCCTTTGTTGCGGCCGTGCTGGGCGGCATTGGCTCCATCCCCGGCGCCATGATCGGCGGCTTTGCCATCGGCCTGGCAGAGGTGCTGGTCACCTCTATCGGCCTGTCCGCCTGGACGGACGCGGTGGTGTTCGCGGTGCTGATCGTGGTGCTGCTCATCAAGCCCACCGGCTTTATGGGCGCCAGCATGACCGAAAAGGTATAAGGAGGGCTGCCTATGAAATCCACGTATAAGCAGATCCCCATGGTGGCCCGGTATCTGATCAACACGGCGTTGATCGTGGCCTTTCTGGCCGTGGGTACCACGGTGATCTCCAGCGGCCTCATCAACCGGGCCCAAAGCTCCGTGGTGCTCCAGGTGGGCATCTACATCATCCTGGCGGTCTCCCTGAACATCGTCACCGGCTACCTGGGCCAATTGCCCCTGGGCCACGCGGGCTTTATGGCCGTAGGCGCCTACGCCGGGGCTATCTTCTGGAAAAGCAACCTGGGCGGCAGCCTGCCTACCGGGGTCGCCATTTTTATCGGCCTGGTGCTGGCCGGCATCGTAGCCGCCATCTTCGGCATCCTCATCGGCATCCCCGCCCTGCGGCTTAAGGGGGACTATTTGGCCATCATCACCCTGGGCTTTGGGGAGATCATCCGGGTGTGCATCATCAACCTGCCGGAGATCACCGGCGGCACCCCCGGTATGATGGGCATCCCTAAGCACGCCAGCTTCCTGGTGGTATACCTGGCGGTGGTGGTCACCTGCGCGGTGATCCACCTGATGATGAAATCCCGCCACGGCCGGGCCATCCTGTCCATCCGGGAAAACGAGATCGCTGCGGAAAGCTGCGGCATCAATATTACCTATTATAAGGTGCTGGCCTTTGCGGTCTCCTCCTTCTTCGCCGGGGTCGCCGGCGCCCTCTACGCGGGCTATCAGGGCTTGCTCACCCCCACCAGCTTCGACTTCATGGCTTCCATCAACATCCTGGTGATGGTGGTGCTGGGCGGCATGGGCTCCATGATCGGCTCCGTGATCGCCGCTGCGGTGCTCACCAGCCTGCCCCTGGCCCTCCAGGCCCTGAATACCTACCGGATGGTCATCTACTCCATCCTGCTGATCGCCACCATGATCTTCAAGCCCTCCGGCCTGATGGGGACCTATGACTTCTCCATGAGCCGGTTGCTGGAGAAGGTCATCAACGCCAAGCAGATCCGGGCGGAAAAGAAAGCCAAGAAAGCAGGTGACGCAAATGGATAAACTGGTTCGTGTTCCCGGCAACGCGCTGATCCCCGAGCGGGACCTGGGTAAGCTGCCCATTTTGGACATCCGCCATCTTGGCATCGACTTTGGCGGCCTGAGCGCAGTGGACGATTTTAACCTAACCATCGGCCGCACGGAGATCGCCGGCCTGATCGGCCCCAACGGTGCAGGCAAGACCACCGTGTTCAACCTGCTCACCAACGTATACCATCCCACCCGGGGCTCCATCCTGCTGGATGGGAAGGACACGGCGGGCAAAAAGACCTATCAGCTCAATAAGATGGGCATTGCCCGAACCTTCCAGAACATCCGGCTGTTCAAGAACCTCACCGTGGAGGATAACGTCAAGATCGGCCTGCACAACGCCACGGACTATTCCCTGGCCCAATCCATCCTCCGGCTTCCGGTATTTTGGAAGAAGGAAAAGAAGGCCCACGAGAAGGCCTTGGAGCTGCTTTCCATCTTCGATATGCAGGACATGGCGGACTGGAAGGCGGGCAGCCTGCCCTATGGGGCCCAGCGCCGGCTGGAAATCGTCCGGGCCCTGGCCACCAAGCCCGGGATCATGCTGCTGGACGAACCTGCCGCCGGTATGAATCCTTCCGAAACCACCGAATTGATGGAAAACATCCGCAAGATCCGGGATACCTTCCACATCGCCATCATGCTCATCGAGCACGATATGAACCTGGTGATGGGCATTTGCGAGGGCATTGCCGTGCTCAACTATGGCCGCATCATTGCCAAGGGTTCCCCGGAGGAGATCAAGTCCAACCCCGTGGTCATCGAAGCCTATCTAGGCAAGAAGGGAGGCGCCCAGGCCCATGCTTAAGGTCGAGGATATTCATGTTTACTATGGCAACATCCACGCGGTAAAGGGCATTTCCTTCCACGTAAACGAGGGGGAGATCGTTTCCCTGATCGGCGCCAACGGCGCGGGGAAATCCACGGTGCTCAAGACCATCTCCGGGATTCTGCGGGCCAAGAGCGGCAGCATCTCCTTCCTGGGCCACGACATCACCAAGGTGGAGGCCCATAAGATCGTCCGCCAAGGCATCGCCCATGTGCCGGAGGGCCGCCGGATCTTCCTGAAGATGACGGTAATGGAAAACCTGGAGATGGGCGCCTTTACCCGCAAGGAAGTCTCCAAGGAGGATGTGGAACGGGTATTTGAGCGCTTCCCCCGGCTTAAGGAGCGGCAAAGCCAGATCGCCGGCACCCTCTCCGGCGGCGAGCAGCAGATGCTGGCCATGGGCCGCGCCCTGATGAGCTCCCCCAAGCTGCTGATGCTGGATGAGCCCTCCATGGGTCTGGCGCCCCTGCTGGTGGAGCAGATCTTCGACATCATTAAGACCCTCCACGCAGCCGGCACCACCATTTTGCTGGTGGAGCAGAACGCGGGCATGGCCCTGGAGATCGCGGACCGGGCCTATGTGCTGGAGACCGGCCGCATCAGCCTGAGCGGCACCGGCGCCGCGCTCGCGGATAGCGAGGACATCAAGAAAGCCTATCTGGGGGGCTAACGCCCCTGCAAAATTCCCCGGCTCACTCCTTTCCC
Organism: uncultured Eubacteriales bacterium; assembly: GCA_900542615.1. Lineage (GTDB taxonomy): Bacteria > Bacillota > Clostridia > Christensenellales > CAG-138 > Pelethousia. The sequence continues at coordinate 44,994 of UQOG01000006.1, forward strand.
AAGGGGGCCCGGCCGGGGTTTTTTGCTGTTCAGAAACCAAGACGAGGTGATCGGATATGGAACAAATTCAGGATCGTAGCGAATTTCTCGCCACGGAACCCATGGGGAAGCTGCTGCGCAGGCTGGCGGTCCCGGCGGTGATCGCCCAGCTGGTCAACGTCCTGTATAACATCATCGACCGGGTCTATATCGGCCACATCCCGGGCATCGGCAAGCTGGCCCTGACGGGGGTGGGCGTATGCCTGCCCATCATCCTGATGATCTCCGCCTTTGCCGCCCTGGTGGCCATGGGGGGCGCACCCCAGGCCAGCATTCAGATGGGGATGCGGGACAACGAAAAGGCCGAGGAGATCCTGGGCAACTGCACGGCCTTGATGCTGGTATGCAGCGCCCTGCTGATGGCGGTGATCTTCATATGGTGCCGGCCTTTGCTCCTTATGTTTGGGGCCAGCGAAAACACCATCACCTATGCGGAGCCCTATATGCGTATCTATACCTGGGGCACGCCCTTTGTGCAGCTGGCCTTGGGGCTCAACGCCTTTATCAGCGCCCAGGGCTTTACCCGCGCCAGCATGAACTCCGTGATCATTGGCGCGGTGGCCAATATCATCCTGGACCCCATCTTCATCTTCCTGCTGGATATGGGCCCCCAGGGCGCCGCTCTGGCCACGGTGATCTCCCAGGCCATCTCCGCCCTTTGGATGGTGCGCTTCCTCACCAGCGAGCATACGGTGCTCCACATCCGGCGGCAATATCTGCGGATCGATTGGCCTATCATCGCCCCCTGCCTGGCCCTGGGTCTTTCCCCCTTTATTATGCAGGTGACGGAAAGCGCCATTTCCGTGTGCTTCAATTCCTCCCTGCTTCACTATGGAGGGGACACCGCCGTGGGCGCCATGACCATCCTTAACAGCCTGATGATGTTCTTCATGATGCCTCTCCGGGGCTTGACCCAAGGGGCCCAGCCCATCACCAGCTACAACTACGGCGCAAAAAACGCCGCCCGGGTCAAGGCCTCCTTCTCCGTGCTGTTAAAAGCGTGCCTGGGGTATTCCCTGCTCTTTGGCATCAGCATCCTGGCCTTCCCGGAACTCTTTGCCCGGATGTTTACCCCGGACCCGGAACTGATCGCCTATACCGCCTGGGCCGGCCGGATCTACTTTGCCGCCACCGCCATCTTCGGCATCCAGCTGGCCTGCCAGCAGACCCTGGTTTCCATCGGCAACGCCAAAACCAGTACCTTTCTAGCCCTGTTCCGCAAGGTATTGGTGCTGATCCCCCTGATCTATATCCTGCCGGCCTTTCTGGAAAACAAAACCATGGCCGTCTATCTGGCGGAACCCGTGGCGGATTTTCTGGCGGTGGCGTTGACCAGCATCCTGTTCGCCAAAAACTTCAAGCGCGCCCTGCGGGAAATGGCCCCCCAGCCCTAGCTTTAGGCCGGCTGTTGCCCCTTTGCCGGGCCAAAGGATTGTCCAAAACGCCCAGCCTCGTTTTTCTTTTGGCGCTTCAATGGAGTCAACCGTTGTGCGCTTTGCATATATTTGCTATATTGAAGAAACAATGCCGCATGGGAGGTGTGTATTATATGGCGAAACGAAGCTTGCTGGCGGTTTCCCCCCTTGCCGTTGGGTACGGGTTGAACCACGCGATGCTGAATTTGCCTATCCCGATCCTGGTAATCGCCATCTTGGGCCTGTGCCTCCTGTTTTTGTGGGGGTATTTCTCCTACCGCATCGCTTCCCGCGACAAGAACCCCTTTCTGCAAGCCTGTTGGATCTGCGCTTTCGGATTCCTGATGCTGTTGCTGGTGCTTTACCAGGAGCTGGTGCTGGGACGCTACTGGTTTAACCTCTTTGGCACCGCGCCCCAGCTGTATTTCCTGCCTTTGTTTGCCGTCGCTACCACCGCCCTGCGGCTTTCCGTGGCCCTCTTTGTGCCGATCACCCAGATATGGCCCTACTATATCCTCATCTGGGGCTGCATGTTCGCAGCCAGCTGCGCGGGCTGCCTGAAAAAGGGCAAGGCCTGAGTCCTTCCGCCCGCCGGAGCGGGCCAATGCAAAACCGCCAAAAGCAAGATCCGCCGCATGGCTTGCCCATGCGGCGGATCTGCTAATTCATTCGATTGGCGAGGCTTTCATCCGGCCCCGCCTGTGGACGGGATCAATAATTCTCCGCCCGCACCTCAAAGTAGCTCTGGGGATGGAGGCACACGGGGCATACCTCGGGGGCCTTCTTGCCGATGACCAGGTGGCCGCAGTTCCGGCACTCCCACATGGTCTCGCCCGCCTTTTCAAAGACGGCCTTCATCTCCACGTTGTTGAGCAGCTTGCGATAGCGCTCCTCATGGGTCTTTTCAATGGCGGCTACCGCGCGGAACCGGGCGGCCAGCTCCACAAAGCCCTCTTCCTCCGCTTCCTTGGCGAAGGTGGCGTACATGTCCGTCCACTCATAGTTTTCGCCCTCTGCCGCATGGAGCAGGTTGGCGGCGGTATCGCCCAGCTCGCCCAGCGCCTTGAACCAGAGCTTGGCGTGCTCCTTTTCGTTGTTGGCGGTTTTCTCAAAGATCTCCGCGATCTGCTGATAGCCCTCCTTGCGGGCTACGCTGGCAAAATAGGTGTACTTATTGCGCGCCTGGGATTCCCCCGCAAACGCGGCCTGTAGGTTCTTCTCGGTCTTGCTGCCTTTGAGTTCCATCATTCAATCCTCCCTTAAGATTGGTAACTATTATTATAATAGTACTTTATAGTCTATCTGTCAAGGCTTTTTCCAGCTGTAGCAGGAATTTTTTTCTTTCCTCTCCCCAGGCGAAGCCCACCAGGCTTCCGTCCTTGCCCACCACCCGGTGGCAGGGGATCAGGATACCGATGGGGTTTTTCCCGCAGGCGCCGCCCACGGCTCTTGCGCCCTTTGGGCAGCCCACCCGTTGGGCCAGCTCCCCATAGGTGATGGTAACACCGTATGGTATTTTTTGCAATTGTTTCCAAACCCTTTTTTGAAAATCCGTACCCGCCGGGCACAGGGGCAGCTGAAACGCCCGGCGTTGGCCCGCGAAATAGGCGGCCAGCTGGGCATGGGCTTCCCCCAGGAGGGGCGTCTCCCGCTCCATGCCGGCGGCGGGCCGCGCAAAACCCAGGGCTGTGATGTAATCCCCTTCCTGGCAGATATACACCCTGCCTATGGGGGTGGACGCGGCTTGATACTCCATAGCTGGATTCCTCCTAGTTTTCCCCGTACCGCAGGCAATATCCGCCCTGCTGGCCCGCCTGCTCTGGGGATCATGATAGCGTTGGGTTTATTAAGAAACCATTAGGGATTCATCAAGTTTATCTTAGACCTGGGGATTTCCCTTGTCACAGCCCGGAAAAACTGCTTATAATAACCTCATATAATAGAACCGCTTGGGCATCTTACCCCTTTGTGTGCCATTGGCGCGCAAAGGGGCGCCCTATTTCCCCACGGATGCATCCGGACATGGGCCCCGGCACATGCTATGTGCGATAATCTCCCCCCCGGGATGGGGAATGGAAAGGGAATGGATCATGCTGCAATTTCTGGATGGGCTTCTCCACAACAAGGTGCTGTTGTGCGCCATAACCGGCTGGTTTGTGGCCCAGGTATGCAAGGCCCTGCTCTTTGCCCTGATGAACCGCCGGTTCCAGCTGGAACGGCTGGTGGGCAGCGGCGGGATGCCCAGCTCCCATGCGGCCACGGTGCTGGCCATGGTGGTTGCCTCCGGGGTGGAATACGGCCCGGAGAGCTTTCCCTTTGCCATCAGCGCCCTGGTGGCCATCATCGTCATCCACGACGCCCGGGGCGTCCGCCTGGAAACCGGCAGGCAGGCGGAGATCCTGAACCGGCTCATGCACTATGGCGACCTGAAGGAGCTCTTCGAAGACGAAGCCTACCTAAAGGAGCTGGTGGGCCATACCCCCTTCCAGGTATTGGTGGGGGCGATCCTGGGGGCTGTGACCGGGCTCATCATGAGCCTGTATGTGGTCTAGTCCGCCCGGGGCCGGCCCAGGGCATCGAAATTCCGTTTCAGCGCCCGCTCTACCGGCAGGATGGTCAGCACCACCGCCAGGGTCTGCACCCCCACCAGAATGCCGGCCCACAGGCTGATGGTATCGACGGGCCTGCCGTACAGGCAGCCCATGACCGCCAGGGACGCCGCCAGCATGGGCCAGCTGAGCCGCATCCAGAGCCTTCCCGCGTAGACCTGGGCGAAGCGCCAGGTCTCTTTGCTTTTTGTGGAGCGCCGGGTGCGGTAGCCATAGGCCCAATTGATCTGCTTGGGGGGATGCTTTGCCAGCAGCGCTCCCGCCCCCAGCAGGATCAGCGGGATCAACAGGGAACAAACCAGCATGTAGATCCAAAACATCATGTTAAATCACCTGGAATAAATAGAATTTCAAATAGTCCGTTTCCGGCACATCCGGCAGGATGGGATGATCCGGGGCCTGCTGCCGGGCTTCGATCTGCCGCAGGGTGCGGCCCGCGTCAAAGGATGCTTCGTGGAGCATCTGCCGGAACATCTCGTCCCGCATAAAGTGGGAGCAGGAGCAGGTGGCCAAATACCCGCCCCGGGGCAGTAAGCCCATGGCCCGGCGGTTGATCTCCTTATAGCCACGGAAGGCGCTGCGGGCTGTAGCGGCGGATTTGGTAAAGGCGGGCGGGTCCAGGATGATAAAATCATAGGTACTTTTTTTCTGCCCCCCCATCTCCTCCAAAAGGGCGAACACATCCGCCACCAGGAACGCCATCCCTTCTATGCCGTTGCGGGCCGCGTTGGCCTTGCAAAGGTCGATGGCCGATGCCGAAATGTCCACCGCCGTCACCTGGGCGGCGCCGCCCTTGGCCGCATTGAGGGCAAAGGCCCCGGTATGGGTAAAGCAATCCAGTACCCGCCGGCCCTTGGCCAGCCTGGCCACCGCCTGGCGGTTGTATTTCTGATCCAGGAAAAAGCCGGTCTTTTGCCCCTCCATATAGTCCACGTCGTAATAGACGCCGTTTTCGCAGATCTCCACATGGCCGGACAAGCCCGTTTCCAAGCCGTCCATTTCTACAAAGCCCTTGCCCTGCTCCATACCCTCCAGCTCCCGGATGGCCACGTCGTTCCGCTCATAGATGGCCCTGGGCCTGGCCCCCCGCTTTTCCAGCTCCTCCACCAGCAGCCGGAACAATAGCGGCTTTCGCTGCTCCATGCCCAGGGAAAGGATCTGCGTCACTAGGATATCCGAAAATCGGTCCACCGTCAGGCCGGGCAGCTGGTCCGCTTCCCCGAAGATCAGACGGCAGCAGGCAAAGTCCGTCCCCATCACCGCCTGCCGGTAATCCAGGGCATAGGCGATCCGGCGGCGGAAAAACGCCTCGTCAAACCGGTCGTTGGCGTTGCGGGAGAGCAGCCGCACCAATATCTTTGAATGGCGGTTCACCAGGCCTGTGCCAAGATAGCTCCCCTTGGGGGACAGCACGTCCGCCAAGCCTCCATCCTGGGGCTCCCCGTCTATCTGGACCACCTCCCCGCCATAGACCCAGGGGTGTCCGTTTTTGATGGAGCGTTCTGCCTTTTGGGTGACTGTCATGCGGGGATAGCCCCGGCTTTCTATGGCCATGGGTATGGAATCCCTCCTTCTCTTTTTGGCGTATACGGCTTTGCTTGCTAACTGCATCCGCAGTTCCATTATATAGAATCCGGAAGGGCTTTGCAAAGGGAAACCTGGGCGGCAAATTCACCTGGGTTTTCTTTTGCCCGGCCTTGTAATCCCGCCACCCGAGGGGTATAATCCATTTGGAATAGCAAAGAAAGAAGGCAAAGATTCTATGACAAAGATCGATATCGTCTCCGGGTTTTTAGGCGCAGGCAAAACCACCCTGATCAAAAAGCTCATTCGGGAGGCCTACGCCGGGGAACAGCTGGTGCTGATCGAAAACGAATTTGGCGAAATCGGCATCGACGGAGGTTTTTTGCAGGACGCCGGCATTCAGATCACGGAAATGAACGCGGGCTGCATCTGCTGCTCCCTGGTGGGGGATTTTACCAAAGCCCTTGCCCAGGTGTTGGAGCAGTTCCATCCGGACCGGATCCTCATTGAGCCCAGCGGTGTAGGCAAGCTGAGCGATGTGATCCGGGCCGTGCAGGGCATTGACCAGGCCCTCTTCCTTAATAGCGCCACCACGGTGGTGGACGCCATGAAATGCCGCATGTATATGAAGAATTTCGGCGAGTTCTTTGACGACCAGGTGACCCACGCGGGCTGCATCGTTCTAAGCCGTACCGCCAACCTGCCCCCCGAAAAGCTAGCGGACTGCACCGCCCTGCTGCGGCAGCACAACCCCGCCGCCACCATCATCACCACCCCCTGGGACGCCCTGACCGGCCGCCAGATCCAGGAGGCCATGGAGGGCCGGGAAAGCCTGGCCCAGGCCCTTTCCGCCCTGGCTGCGGAGCACCATGCGCATGGGCGTGAACACGAACATGCCCATGCGCACGAGCACGAGCATGAACACGCGCACGAGCATGAGCATGAGCATGAACACGCGCACGAGCATGAATATGTGCATCATTATGACCAGGATGGCGTTTGCGCCTGCGGGCATCACCATGACCATGGCCATGATGCGGACCAGGTCTTTACCAGCTGGGGCGTGGAGACCGTGCGGGCCTACGACCCTGCGGACCTATCCCATATGCTTGCCGCCCTGGATGGCGGGGCCTATGGACAAGTGCTGCGCGCCAAGGGCATTGTAGCCGGCAAGGACGGGCAATGGCTGCATTTTGACTATGTGCCCGGGGAGGCCCAGGTGCGGGAGGGCGCGCCGGGGGTGACCGGCCGGCTTTGCGTCATCGGGGCGCAGCTGCAGGAAGAGGCCCTGGCTTCCCTATTCGAGGTGGCGTGATCATGGCGGAACAGATTCCTGTATACCTTTTTACCGGCTTTTTAGAGGCCGGTAAAACCAAATTCATCCAGGAGACCATGGAGGACCCCCGCTTCAACGAAGGGGAGCGCACCTTGCTGCTGCTCTGCGAGGAGGGGCTGGAGGAGTATTCCCCAGCCGCCTTTGTGAACAAGCGGGACATATACATCAAAACCCTGGAAAAGCCCGAGGAGCTTACCAGTCAACAGCTGAGCGGCTGGCAAAAGCAATACCACATCCAGCGGGTGGTGCTGGAATACAACGGCATGTGGCCCATGGAGAGGCTTTTTTCCGCCATGCCCAAAAGCTGGGTGCTCTATCAGAACTTCCTGTTTGTGGATGCCGGCACCTTTTTGCAATACAACGCCAACATGCGGCCCCTGGTGGTGGATAAGATCCAGGCCTGCCAGCTGGTCGTATTCAACCGCACAAGCGCGAAGACCGATAAGATGGAATTCCACAAGATCGTGCGGGGCCTGAACCGCCGCTGTTCCATCGCCTTTGAATGGCCGGACGGCAAGGTGGAATATGACGAGATCCAGGATCCCCTTCCCTTTGACCTTTCCGCCCCCGTGGTGCAGATCGGGGACGAGGACTATGCCATATGGTATCGGGATATCATCGAGGAAATGGACAAATACCAGGGGAAAACCGTGCAGTTTACCGGCCTCATCGCCGTTTCCGGCCGCCTGCCCCAGGATTGTTTCCTGGGGGGCCGGCATGTGATGACCTGCTGCGAGGCGGATATCGAATATTCCGCCCTGGTCTGCCAATGGGATCCCGAGCAGATCAAGGCGACCCTGAAAAACCGCACCTGGGCCAAAATCACCGCCCGGGTGGAAAACCGGTATCACCGGATCTACGGCCGCAAAGGCCCGGTCCTAAAGACAATCTCCGTCGTCCCCTGCCCCAAACCCCAGCGGGAGGTGGCCACCTTCTATTGACGGGCGGTAACCCCCGCGCCTTTTGCAGCGCGGCCCGGGGCGGCTGCGAGCCCGCCAGCCATCCCCGGGGGGGGCGGCGGGCGCGCGCAGCGCGCACAACGGAGGGAGGGGCCTTTGGCCCCTCCCTCCAGCTTGTCGAAAAACCTCTGGCGAATGGAAGATCGCGGCCCTTTTAGGCTTTA
>UQOG01000007.1 GCA_900542615.1 uncultured Eubacteriales bacterium
AACCTGTGACCCCTTGCTTGTAAGGCAAGTGCTCTCCCAGCTGAGCTATGCTCCCATTGCAGCTGTGGATCTGCACGCCCAACAACGACTGCGTGAGTAAGTATACACCATTTTCCACCGGCCTGTCAATCCTATTTTTTAAATTTTGTCGAAGCCCTCCCCCGGTTTCCGCCGGCTGTATAGCCCCCTGTTTTTTCCCCTTAAATCGCCCTGAAACCACCCTGTATCCAGCCTCCAGGGATTTTCCCTCTATCCTTCTTTTTCCATGGGGTAAAGCCCGTTTTCAAGCCCCTCCCAGCGTTGTCGAACCAGCCGCCAGGCGCTCCCGCCCCGCCTTTACAAACCGAATACGCGGCCCGTGGGGACCGCGTATTCGCCAGGGCTGTTTAACTGTTTTGCCCGGTCATATCCCGGATGCAGCCCACCGGGCATACCTTGGCGCAGGCCCCGCACCGGCTGCACAGGCTCTGATCGATCACCGCGCAGAAATCCTTGACCTGGATCGCCCCGGTGATGCACGCCTTCACACACCGGCCGCAGCCGATGCAGGCGTTGGTGCAGGCGCTCCTGGCCTCCTTGGGGGTATCGTGATTCTGACAGGCTACGAATACCACGCCGTTGGCCGGCGCCAGATGAATCACCCCTCTGGGGCAGGCTTTTACGCACTGGCCGCAGGCTACGCAGTGATCCCCCAATATCTTGGCGATCCCATCTTCCATTTGAATGGCCCCAAAGGCGCAGGCCTTCATGCAGTCGCCCAGGCCGAGACAGGCGCTGGCGCACTGCTTGGGCCCGCCCGCCAGGGTAGCCGCCATGGCGCAGCTTTCGATGCCCTCATAGGCATACCGGGCCTTGGCCGCTTCGCAGGTGCCCTGGCAAAAAACCCGGGCGATTTGATCCTCTTTCACGCTCCCTGCGTCCTGCCCCATGATCTGGGCAATGGCCGCCGCCCCCGCCGCGCCGGAAGCCGGGCAGCCATCGGTCCTGGCCTCTCCCCGGACCACCGCCTCCGCAAAGGCGTCGCACCCGGCAAAGCCGCACGCGCCGCAATTGGCGCCCCCCAGCACCGCCCGCACCGCGCTCACCCGCGGATCCACTTCCACCGCGAATTTCTTATCCGCAATGGTCAATACCACGCCGAACACCGCACCCAGCACCCCCATGATGCCCAGGGCCGCTACGATCATCATCCAGTTCATCCTAGCCTCCAATCCCGCTGAAGCCCATGAACGCAATGCTCATCAGGCCCGCAATCACGATGCAGATGGGAAAGCCCCGAAAGGGCGCCGGTATGTCCGACGTTTCCAGCCGCTCCCGCACCCCCGCCATCAGCACGATGGCCAGCAGGAAGCCCAGGGCGCCGAAAATGCCGTTGAGCACCGCGTAAAGCAAATTATATCCCTCGGATACGTTCAGCACCGCCACGCCCAGCACCGCGCAGTTGGTGGTGATCAGGGGCAGATAGATGCCCAGGGCCTTGTACAGGGACGGGCTGCTCTTTTTGATGAACATCTCCACAAACTGCACCAGCGCCGCAATGATCAGAATAAAGGCGATGGTATTCAGATACTGGAGCCGCAGCGGGACCAGGGCCAGATTGTATACCAGCCAGGTAAACAGGGAGGCCAGCCCCATTACAAAGGTGACCGCCACCCCCATGCCCACCGCGGTCTCCACCTTGCTGGATACCCCCAGGAAGGGGCAGCAGCCCAGGAACCTGGAAAAGATGAAGTTGTGGGTGAACACGCAGCTCACCATGAACAGCAGGATCCGCAATACCTCGTTCATCCTTCAACGACCTCCTTTTCCGCCTTTTTCGCCGCGGTTTTCTCCATGATGATGTTGGCGATGCCCAGCACCAGCCCAAATACGATAAAGCCGCCGGGGGCCAGCACCAGGATCAGCATGGGCTCATAGCCCGCCCCCATCACCTGCATCCCAAACAGGGTCCCGCTGCCAAACAGCTCCCGGATGCAGCCGATCACCGTAATGGCCAGGGTAAAGCCGATCCCCATGCCCAGGCCGTCCATCACGGAAGCCAGGGGCTTATTTTTGCTGGCAAAGGCTTCCGCCCGGGCCAGGATAATGCAGTTTACCACGATCAGGGGGATGAACAGGCCCAGGCTATCGTACAGGGCCTCAAAATACGCCTGCATAAGCATCTGCACCATGGTCACAAAGGTGCAGATCACCACGATAAAGGCCGGGATCCGCACCTTATCCGGGATGATATTCCGCAGCAGGGAGATCACCAGGTTGGACCCCACCAGCACGAACGTGGCCGCAAGGCCCATGCCGATGCCGTTGGAGGCGCTGGTGGTCACCGCAATGGTGGGACACGTCCCCAGCACCAGCCGGAAGGTTGGGTTTTCCGTGATGACGCCGTTCATAAAGACGCCAAAAAGGGATTTCTTCTTCTCCATGGCTATTTCTTCCCCTTTCCGTATACCCGGCCTGCCCCCAGATACTTATCGATCAGGGGCGTGGCGATATTCATCAGCAGGATGGCGAAGGTCACGCCCTCCGGGTAGGAGCCGAAGTTGCGGATCACGCAGGTCATCACGCCGCAGCCGACGGCATATACCGCCTGGCCCTTCTTGGTCATGGGGCTGGTGGTATAGTCCGGGGCCATGAACACCGCGCCAAACAGGATGCCCCCGGAGAGCAGGGCGCGCAAAACGTCGTTCCCCAAAACCCAGGACAGCAGGGCAAAGCTGCCCAGGTAGATCACCGGGATGTGCCAGCTGATCACCTTGCGCAAAAGCATGTATGCAAGGCCAATCAGGATGGCTACCTTGCACACCTCGCCGATGGCGCCGGGGATGAACCCCAGGAACATGGCCATGGGAGTGGCTTCCAGGCCCCCCAGCACCGTGGCGGAGGAGACCGCATCCACCCCGGGCGTCAGGGAGAACACCGGCAGGGTATAGCTGGTCATGGCCACCGGCCAGCTGATCATCAGGATGGCCCGGGCCGTGAGGGCCGGGTTCATGAAGTTGCCGCCGATGCCGCCAAAGAGCTCCTTTACCAGCACGATGGCCGCCACGCTGCCGACAAGGGGCAGCCACAGGGGCGCAGGCGCCGGCATATTCAATGCCACCAGCATCCCGGTGACGATGGCGGAGCAATCCCCGATGCGCACCGGCTTGCCCGTCAGCCGCTGGTAGGCGTATTCCGCCGCCACCGCCGCGGAAATGCCGATGAGCAGGTGGAGCAGCGCCCGCAGGCCGAAAAACCAGACGCCGGCCAGGGCGGTGGGCACCATGGCGATGACCACATCCAGCATCAGCACCCGGGTGGTGTCCCGGCTGAAAACATAGGGCGCGTTGGATACATGCAGTCCCATCTTATTTTGCCCTCCTTGCTTCCCGCACGATGGCGTCCTTGGTATTCTTGAATATGGAGGTGAGCTGCCGCCGCGCCGGGCAGATATAGGTGCAGCAGCCGCATACCACGCATTCCATCACGTTGGCCGCTTCCGCCGCCTTCAGGTCCCCCTTGTCGCAGAGCTGGCGCATCTTATAGGGCTGCAGGCCCATGGGACATGCCTCGATGCACCTGCCGCACCGGATGCAGGGGCCCTCCGCCTGGGTTTTGGCTTCCTTTTCCGTCAGGGCGATCACGCAGTTGGTGCGCTTGCCGGTGGGTACGGCGTCGTTGGGCGTGCACAGGCCGGTCATGCAGCCCCCCATCACCACCCGGTAGGGCGCCTGGGTATAGCCGCCGCAGGCCTCCACCAGTTCGGAAACCGGGGTCCCGATCCGGGCCAGCAGGTTGGCCGGCGCCTTGACGCAGCCGGTCACCGTGGTGACCCGCTGAATGAGCGGCTTGCCCCGCAGCACCGCGTCCGCAATGGCCGCCGCCGTCCCTGCGTTGAGCACCACCACCCCCACGTCGATGGGCAGGCCCTTGGAGGGCACCTCCCGGCCCGTGACGGCGTAGATCAGCTGCTTTTCACTGCCCTGGGGGTATTTGGCCTGCAGGGATACCACCGACAGGCCCGCGATGCCCGCCACCGCCTGCTGCATGGCGGCGATGGCGTCTTTTTTATTATCCTCGATGGCGATGATGCCGGTTTCCACCCCCACGGCCCGCATGGCCAGCCGCAGCCCGTCCACGATATCCCCGGGGTTTTCCAGCATGAGCCGGTGGTCCGCCGTCACATGGGTCTCGCACTCCGCCCCGTTGACGATGATGGCCTCGCACCGCTTCCCCTCGGGAATGCTCAGCTTCACGTGGGTGGGAAACGCCGCGCCGCCCAGGCCGCAGATGCCCGCCTCCTGGATGGCCGGGATGATGGCCGAAGGCGCCACGCTGTCCACATCCTGGCCCAGGGGCGTAAGGTCGATCCATTCATCCTGCATGTCGTTGCGGATGGTCACGGTCATTTCCGGCCGGTCCATGAGCATCATCTGGGACTTTACGCTGATCACTTCCCCGGATACGCTGGCGTGGACCGGCAGGCTCACAAAGCCGCCGGATTCGCCGATCTTCTGGCCCAGCTTCACATGATCGCCCACCTTTACCAGGGGCGTGCTGGGCTTGCCCAAAAACAACGACATGGATAGCTCCACCACACTGGGCGCATGGGGCCGGATGGGCGCGCCGCTGGTGGGCGCCTTACCTCCATGGCTTTGTTCCAGTGGATGCACCCCACCCCGGATGGAATATTTTGGCAAAGCCAACACCTGCCTTTCAAGCTTTATATAAATGCGTGGTCAAAGAATTTCTGCAAAAAATTGTGAATATTTTACCAACCAATCCGCCCGGTTTTCCCTTAGAAAAGCGCGTATAGAAAGCAGGATCCCCATGCCGGCGATCCGTATCCAGCGGCTGTCTGGCCCTGAATATCCCAGGATCCTTGTTCTTTTTGCCCTTACAGCCATGCCTGAGAAATGGCGTTGGATCCGGCATGGCAAAGCCCGGAATCCGCTGCCTATGAATCGGATGCATGTATTATAGCATAAATATCCCGGGATTACATCTATGGATTCGTGATTTTTGCAATGATATTTTCTTGGCGATCTTTTTTATGAAGATATGCCGTCAATTTTTCCCGCGTCGCGGCCCGCCGCCTGGAAACCCGCAACAGGCTACCCGCCTTTTTTCCCGGGCGGGGCGGCGCTTTGTTTCCATTGGACGAAGCCCAGGGCCACGAGAAACAGGCCGAAGAGCTTTTTGAGCCATTCGGTCTGGATCCACCCGGCGGCCAAGGCTCCCAGGGCAGATCCTAGCAGGCCAAAAAGCAGCATGGGCCAGCAGCCTTTCAGGGTAACCCGCCCCGCCTTCTTGTGGATCCAGAGGGCCAGGACTGCCCCTGGCAAAAAGGCCAGCATATTAATCCCCTGGGCGTCCTGCTGCCCCACCCCCAGGGCCAGGGTAAGCAAGGGGATCAGCAAGGTACCGCCCCCCATGCCCATCCCGGCCAAGACGCCGGCAGCCAGACCGGATAGGACGTACCACAACCCATTCATAGGAGCATCCACCCGCCTGCCACCAACATTAGCGTTCCAAAGATCCGGCACAGCGCCTTGTCGGACAGCTTGCCAGTAAGCCTAGCGCCCAGCATACTGCCCGCTGCCAAGCCCGGAGCCACAAAGGCCAACACCTGCCAGGGGATGGCGCCCTGCATGGCGTAGATCACGCTGGATACCCCGGTCAGGGGCAGCATAATGGCCAGGGCGGTGGCATGGGATTCCTTTTCCGATAAACCGCATAGGCCTTCCAGGGCGGCCACGGCGATCATGCCGCCGCCAGCCCCCAGAAGGCCGTTGCATATCCCGGTTATGAGCCCCGCAAGATAGGGCATGTACTTGCTACGTTTCATACTGGGAGTATGCGCAGCTTTACCCCGCAATACCCCATTTTTTCTTAGGGCGCCAGCTGTACCGTCAGCCGTACCGGGTTGTGATCGCTATACTGGAATTCCCCTTCCATGGTCTCCACACAGAGGAGCTCCACATTGGGCGAAAGGATAAACCCATCGATCACATAAAACTGATCCTGCGCCCCCGTCCCCAGGGGATGGTTCAACAGCCTGCAGGTGGGCAGGCTGGCGTCCACCGCCCACTGGAACCCTTCCGGCAGGGCCTCCCCGTCGATAACCCCGGGCACGTAATTCTCCGCCGAAAGGATGGGCCAGGCCGCCGGATCCACCACCGGGAAGCTGCAATTGAAATCCCCCCCGGCGATCACATAGTTGCCTATTTCGTATTCCCTTTGCAGCAGGTCCATCAGCATGGCGGTCTGGGCGGCCTTGCCCGCCCCGTCGTCATAGGCCTCCAGGTGCAGGTTCACCACCACCAGCTCCCGTTCCGTCCCCGCCACCGGGATCCGGGTCACCAGCAGGCAGCGCTTCAGATTCGCCGTGCGCACCGGCCAGGAAAAGGGGCAGGGCAAGGCATACCGGTTGGCCCCCGCCCCCTCGGCAAGGGAAAAGCCGCTCAGGGTGAACAGGCCGCTATGCACCTTCCCGATGGGCGGCCAGGGAAAGGGCACAAATTCGCAGCTATAATTCAAAGCGTAGGCCGTATCCATCCCTTTCCCTTGCGAAAGGACTGCCCGCTGGTCGATCCCATAGCTGCGCTTGGCGTCCGCGTCCACCTCCTGCAGCAGGCATATGTCCGCATCCGCTTCCGCCAAAAGGGCGGCGATGCCCCGCAGGTTCTTTTCCACCAGCGCCTTGGACAGGGGCTGCACCTGCTCTCCCCCGTCCATGAAGAAATCGCTCTCCGCCCCCAGGCCCCCATAGCCGATGTTGAAGGAGGCCAGCGTTAGCTCCATCCCCGGCGCAAGCGTCTCAGGGTCTGCCCCCCGTTTCACCGGCAATTCCTCCACAGGCTCCGGCCGATATTCCGTCAGGGTGAGCCAGGCCACCAGCCCGCCTGCCAGCACCAATACTACACAAATGACGATTCGCAATGCTTTTCCGATTTTTCGTCCCATTGATATGCCTGCCATTCTTTTTCCCTTACCTGGAAACCGCCCCAGGGCGCCAACGGCTTCCCCGCTCCTCTGTCAAGCATGACCTTGGCTTAGGCGGGGCTGGTTTCCATCATGCTGCGCCCTGAGACACGGCGCCTTTTTCCCGCCGCTGTGGGAAGCCTATTCCCCTTCCGCCCCAGCCATTACGCCGGCATCCGGCGCATTGCGGCGCACGCTCTCTATGCCATTTTTGCAACTGGCCTTGGCCTTATAGCCTTCGGAAACAGCGACGATCTCCCCATTGCGCGCCTTCAGCCGGAAGCGAAACTCTCCAGCCTTATCCTGATAAATCTCAAACTTGGGATGCTTTTGCTCCAGATATCCATCCACCGTCTGATCCTCCAGGGCGGCGTGCGGCGCATTTTTGCGTACGCTCTCCACACCCTCCAGACAGAAAATCTTCCCTGCATAGGTCTGGCTGGTGGCGATAATTTCCCCATTTCCAGCCACCAGGTTAAACCGGTATCCGCTCTTGGCTTGTTTTACGACGAATTTTCCCATAGAGCCCTCCTTGTTGCCAAACGGCAATTTGCTGTGTATCCCTGCTTCCATTTTAAGCCATTTCCCCACGCCTTGCAAGGGACGCCGCCGTTTCCCAAAGCCCTCGCCCGTCCCAGCAAGCGAAAAAGCGGCATAAAAGCCGCTTTTCCTTTCCGATCGCCAATATCCGCTACAGGCCCTGCTCCTTGCGGGCCCGCTCCCGCTCCGCCCGGCGCTGGGCAGCCCGGCGCCTGCGGCGGGCGTTCTCCACGCTGCGGGAGATGATGAGGATGATCACCACCAGCAGCAGGAAGCCGCCTGCCCCGCAAAGGGCGTAAAACTGCCAGGCCTCCAGGATGATCCCCTGGGTCTCCTGGGGCGTAGGCGTGACCGCCGGCTCCACCGGGGCCGGCGTGGCCACCGGCGCCAGGCTGGGCTGCACGGGCCGGGCCGGCATCACCGCGTAGCGCTGCAAGGATTCGTCCAGGGGATTGTACACATAATAGCCCACCTCCCCATCCGGGTTTCGGGCATACAGCAGATAGATATCCCCCTGGGCGTCCTGGGCCTTCCAGGCCTTGTATTCCCGCTCGTCGATGGTGAGGGTGGTCTCTTCAAACCCCTCCGGCAAGGGTACGCTGCCGTCCGGCTCCAGGATGATGTAGGACTTGGATACCGAGGACACGGTCATATAGGGATAGAGCAGGTCCCGGGCCGCGTCGTAGATATAGTACCCCCCCTGGTCCCCCGTCTGGTTGGATAGATACAGCAGCGTAGGGGCGTCGCTGTCCGGCACCTGTACCGCCGCCACCGTTTCCTCATGGTATTCCAGGGTGGTCTCGCTATAGCGGGAGGGAATGGTGACGTTTTCCAGGTTCTTCCAGATGTACATGGCCTCGGAAGCCCCCTGTACGTTCTGGGCCGGCACCCCTTCCTTGGCATAGTCCAGGGGCTCGGGGGTGGGGGTGGGCGCAGGGGCGCTCACCCCAATGGATACGCTGGCTTGGGCGCCTTCCTGTTCTTTCCCGTCATAATCCAATACCTTCTCGATCTTTACCTCCACGTTGGCGGTCCCTTCCCCAGCCGCGGTGAATACGATTCGGGCCTTAAGGGTATCCGTACCGCCCTTCTCCACGGAGACCAGGTTCAAAAACCCATCGGAAGCGCCGCCCTCCCCCTCGGTAAAGGTCAGGACCGCCGGGTCATAGGTAAAGGAACCTTCCGCTATGGACATATCCTCCCCCTGTACGGTGATTACCACCTCCACCGTGTCCCCAGCCTGGACGCTGGTCTTATCCGCCGCCGCTTCCACGGTGGTGGCAAACGCCGTTGCCGGCAGCATCAGCAGCGCAAGGGCCAGGCCCATTGCCAGCTTCTTTTTATTCATAATCCAACCCCTCATGCTCGTTTAGTCCTCTTGGGATATTTTCGCGTCACCGTTCACATATTGGATCAAACGGAACAGGTCCTGCAGATCCACGTCTCCGTCGTGGTTCACGTCCGCCGCCCGCAGGCGGGGGCCGGTCAACAGGCTGGCCCGGATCAGGTGGTTTTGCAAAGACGTCACGTCCTCCGCCGTGATCGCCCCATCCCCGTTCAGGTCCCCGAACAGGACGATGGGCAGGTCGAAGAAGGCGGTGCCGTCCGCATAGACGGTGCGCACATAGTAGCCGGTACACACCTTGCCCTCCGCCTGCCGGCCCTTGCCGGTGACCACCTGTAGCTCCCCTTTGGAGGAAAGGTTTTTGAGGAGGCTGTCCACCTCCGTGCCCAGCTTGATGCCGCTGATCCCCCAGGATTTTACGCGATAATCCGCCGAGGACAGCTTGGGCGCGGTCTCGTAGGTGCCCACGGTATGCAGGGTGGTATCCGTATAGTAGAAGGCCAGGATCTCCTGATAGCTTTCCCCGGCCCGGGCCCGCTCCTGGGCCCCCCGCTGGGACAGCCCCACCCCGTGGCCATAGCGGCGCTCGGTGATATACCAGCCGGGATACGCGCCCTGACTGGTGGTATACACGCCCCGCTCCGCGCCCCGCAGCCGCAGCCGGGTTTTGCTGGCGTTGAGCTTGCCCAGGGTGTTTTCAAAGCTGCCATAGCGCAGGCTTTCCAGCTCCAGCTTCACGGTGAGCTGGCCGGCGGTTTCCGCCTCGCCCGCCCCCAGGCCCCGTACCAGCAGGGTCACCGCCACGGTCTGATAGCTGCGGCTGGGCGGGTCGTATTGGGGGTCCTGGGGCTCCACCGACACCGTGGCCACCAGCTCCACCTCCCGGCCTGCAGCCGCATAGGCCGCCTGCTCCAGGGCAAGCAGCACAAAGGGGTCCATCAGGGCCATGGTCTCGGGGGTAAAGGTCTCCGGGATAAAGCTCTTTTCCTCCAGGCTGGAGGCGTTGGCCAGGTCGAAGGGATCGTCCTGGTTGATATAGTAGGGCAGGTCGTTTTCCCATACGTTGCCGGTGCGCTCCGTCTGCCCCCCATTGGAGGCGGAATAATAGGTTTCTACAATCTCCCCGTCATAGGTGAGTACCTGGCCTTTGGTGGCGTCCACCGCGGCGATGGCCCGGGTATTCTTGCTGGCATAGCCCCGGTAAACCTGGTCGCTGGAGGTGTCCCCCAGATCGTAGGCCCGGCTGCTGTAGCTGGAACACTTTGCCACCGCGTAGCCCCGGGCGCAGATGGCCTGGGCCTTCAGGGCCTCGATGGGGAAGCTATTGCTCATCTCGTGGGGCACCACCCCATACAAGTACTGCTCCAGGGGCAGGGTGTTGATGGCCCGCACATGGCCTTCATATACGTCAAAGGTCATGTTTCCCAGGTAGGTGCAGGTGCCATGGGAATCATTGTACAACCGAATATAGTCGGTTCGTTCGCCATAATTCCCACTTAAAAAGGTGAGGGACGGCCGGGTCACGGTTTCCCCGTCCAATTGGATGGAGATCTGCCCCCCTACCACCGTTACCGTTAATTCATCGTTGCCCACGGTGAGCGCCGGGGCCTCTTGCAGGGTAAACGCCCCCACCGGGGTAAAGGAAAACGACGTCTCTTCCCCCAGGGATAGCCGCACCCGTACATCCGAAGTAAATATCGCACCCTGGACCGCCAGCGCAGGGCATAGGACGGCCAGCGCCAGGCAAAGCGCCAGGATGCGCCTGGGTCTATCCATGGTCCACCTCCGTTTCAGCCCCAAAACCGGGGCAAATTCGACATGCTGTCCAATTTTACTCTATGATACCCTTTTCTCCTTGTCCGGTCAATGGCAGCCCCGCCTATATGCCCTGCCTATTGGCCGAAATCCCATGAACATTTCGTAAATTTCACAGTGGCAGCCCCAGGCTCTAAAAAATCCGCCGCTGCGGAGGCGGCATATGGAAACGACCGCAATCGCCGCCCGCCTGTTAAAATCCAGAAACTGGGACTGTCCAAACAAAAACGCGGCGGGTTCCCAACTCCGCCGCGTTATTCCTTCCCAAGTAAGTCTTCCACGCGCACCCGCAAAACCTTCGCCAAATAAAGCAGCTCATAATCCGCCACCACCCGTTCCCCCGTTTCGATGCGGCTGATGGCCTTTTGGTTAATATACAGCCCCTCCAGTTGCAGCCAGGCTGCCAGCTGCTCCTGGGAGAGCTTCTTTCCCTCCCGGATGCGGCGCACGTTTTCCCCGGATGCGTTACACTTTCCTTTGTATTTGTATATTTTCGTAACACATCACCTCCCTTCTTACCAATCTTTGGAATAAATTCATGTTGATTTTAGCGTATCCCTATGCTATTCTTATCCCAAAGATGACTAAACTATAACTTTATTTTTGTAACCCCTTTCATTATCGATTTTCAGGAGGGCTGATTATGGCAAAAAGAATCGCTAGCACCTTATTGACAATTATCATGTTTCTATTCTCATTTTCTTCTATTGCTTTTGCCTTACCCGCCAATGTTGCCGACAAAACCATCGTTGTGGATTTTGCTGAAGACGGGCAAGCTGGCATCCAGAAAGCCATTGATTCCATTTTGGCGGAATCGGATAAGAGCGGCTGGACCATTGTTGTAGGGGGCGGAACCTACAATCGCTTTACCGTACCTTCTGCGCTTACGGATTTAACAATCCAGGCAGCGGAGAACGCACAGGTTATCATTCATACCCTGCGGCAGGAGGAGCCTCCCGTTTCCCGCAACGATGGAGGTGGAATCAATATCTTTGCCAAAGGAACCACCCTAAAAGGCTTGACGGTTCAAGCAGGAAAGAATACCCAAGGGCCATGGTATGCTGCCGCTATCAACACCCACCATGAGGATTCGGGAGGCGCAAATATCTCCTTGGCCGTGGAAAACTGTACCATTTCAGGCAGCGGCGTGGGATTTGGCATTATGCAGGATTGTCCCGCATTTTCGCTAAAAGGCTGTGTGATTTCCGGCTTCGCGGAAGGCCTTTCCTTCTATGGCGATAATTGGGCTGTACCGGAACAAGGCATTCCTATTATTGGCAACCAATTTCGCAATTGCGGCTTTGCCATCCATGGTTACTTTGGCGGTTCTACCGAGAACCCTGGGACGATCACCTTTGAGGACAATATCATAACGGGGACCAAAGCCTTACGCAGCAAGGTCGTGATCCAGGATAATAGCTCCAATAACAGCTCCATGCAGGTGCGTATTCAAAACAATAGGCTGGAGCACGGGCTGATTGGCCTGGTCATGCTGGACGGTGAGGATGAAATTGTTGTGGACGTATTGGCGAACAACACTTTTGGCGAAAACAGCTTTTACGTGGAAGCCATTTATCCTGGCACCATCGATCTGTTTACAACCTACCAATCTCCCCCAGGAAGCACAGGCCGCTGGGAGTCCTATCTAACCGCCGGCGATCATATCTCCTCAGAGCAGCTAGCGTATATTGAAAGCGTCATCGCCGCGGCGAACGCCAGCGGCAGCACAAGGCTATCTATTACAGGCATTGACGCTGAGCATTTGGTGGAAACCTTTACCCGTTTCAAAGACGGGATCTATTGGGTTAGCGAACCCCCTCCCTCTATTCCCACGCCCTCGCCTAATCCTGCCCCAGGGGAAAACCTGCCTTCCCCCAGTACCGGTAGCCTGACGGTGACAAAAACCATGGCCGATGGAGACCAATCCAGGCAATTCACCTTTATTGTGACCCTGAGCAGGCCGCTGAACGGCGTATATGGGGATATGCGTTTTGAAAAAGGCGTGGCGACCTTTACCTTGGGCCCCGGCCAGTCCGTCCGGGCCTCCGGCCTGCCGGTGGGCACGGCCTACACCGTGGAGGAAATCGGAAATGCTGGGTACCAGGCCATCGCCACCGGCAATGTGGGAACCATCAGCTGGTCGGGGGCAACCGCCAGCTTCCAGAACATCCCCCTATCCATTCCTTCCACAGGCGATATGCCTCGGGCGATCCTGGGAGCTACCCTCATTGCTTTGTCCCTTTTGGGCTTAGCCGTGTATCATAGCCGGAAATCCTTCATCGGGTAACCGCATCCGCTTTCCTAGGGCCTGGGCAGCGCGTCCCAGGCCCTTTTTCTCCGGCCCGGCCTTCCTTTCCTTATATAGCCATTTTTCGGATGGATATGGGCGGCCTTTGCTTTATCAAATTTTTAAGAATCTTTCGTTTTTTTTATTTTCTTCCTCATTATCCTTAGAGAATACCCTCCGTAGGACTTTATTTTTGCAGGCTATACTGGCTGCACCAACGGACCCATGCTTTCGCAAGAAAGGCTTCCGTTACGATCTTGTTACATTTAAGGAGGGTTTTCCATGAAAAAACGGCTTGTTCCCATATTGCTTTCCCTTGTCATGGTCCTGATGCTTTTGCCGGGCCTGGCGTTGGCGGCGGACGGCGAGGGGGCGTCCTCCCTGCTTCCCGCAGCTCCCCCAGCGGATAAGCTGCCGGAGATTTTAAGCGGTCCCGTGGTGCAGGTCTCCTGTTTCGACGTTGGCCACGCCCATGGACCGGCTTCCTATCCTCTCAAGCCCGGCAGCTATACCGTCGGCAAGGTTGCCGGCGATGCGGCAAAGGGCTATACCTGCCCGGTGGTTATCCAGGCGAGCGCTTACCTGGCGGCTTATAACGACGAAACCGCCTCCAAGCACAGCCTCTCCCCCCAAGCCTCGGCCGCGCAAACCGTGGCCCTAACCTGGGACGGCGCCGCAAAGCAATGGAAAGCGCCTGGGGATAAGCTGCCCCTGGTCTTCCCCCTGGCCTGTGAAGGCGGGCAGCCTGCCACGCCCCGCACGCCCGTCCCCCCCAGCGCCCCCACCGACGGCCAGCTCCCGGGCATTCTGGGGGAAAGCGTGGTGAAGGTGGCCTGCGCCAATCCCAAGGCCGCCCACGGGGACAAGACCTATGGCCTGCTACCCGGCAGCTACGCCATCGGCAGCGTTGCCGGCGATGCGACCGCAGGCTATACCTGCCCCGTGACCATTCACAGCGACCCCTATGTGGCCGCCTACAATGCTGTCGTAGGCGCCGCCCACACCCTGCAGCCCGACGGGCAGGCCGCCAAGTCCATCACCCTTTCCTGGGACGGGGCCAACCAGGCCTGGGCCCTGCGGGATGGGCTTCCCCTGGCATTCCCCGTGCTCTGCAAGGACGCGGCAGCCGCCCCCCAAGCCCCCGCCAGCGACCAGCTTCCGGGCATCCTGGGCTCCGTGGTAAAGGTGGCCTGCGCCAATTCCCGCGGCTTCCACGGGGACAAGACCTATGCCCTGCTACCCGGCAGCTATACCATCGGCACCGTTGCCGGGGATCAGGTAAAGGGCTATACCTGTCCCGTGACCATCCACGATGCAGTCCCCTATGTGGCCGCCTACAATGCGGACATGGGCGCCGCCCATACCCTACAGCCTGCGGCGCAAACCCCAAAGACCATCACCCTGGCCTGGAATGGGAAAGCCTGGCAAAAGCCTACAGCCGGCCTGCCTGTGACCGTTACCGTCCTCTGCCAAAATCCGCCGGTTTCCCCCCTGCCTGCGGCCCCCACCAAGGCTGAAACGCTTAAGCTCCTTGGCGCCGCCAGGGCGCAGGTCAACTGCTCTGCCGGCCGCCATGGCGGGTGGACCTATCCCCTGCGGGAGGATTCCATCCAACTTGGCAGCGTGTACGAGGGAAACAAGCAGCCCCGGGTGAACGTTACCCTTTCCGGCAACCCCTATGTGCAGGCCTATAGCCGGGATATGGGCAAACCCCATACCCTTTCCTACCCCACCGCCTATACCATCACCCTGGTTTATCAGAATGGCTGGCGTTTGCAAGAGCCCCTTGCCGCGGCCAAAACCTACGCCTTCAACGCCGCCTGCAACCAGGGGAATGTGGGCGGCGGCTGGTACCCCCGCATCAGCGGCGGCCGCAACCCCGGGGGCAACGTGCCCATTACCCAGCCGGGAACCGCCGCCAGCTTCCCCAACCCTGCCCTGTCCATCCCCCGTACCGGCGACGCGCCCCAAATGGGCCTGGGAGCCGGTATAGCGGCTCTGGCGCTATTGGGCTTAGCGGTGTATTTCGGCCGCAGAGCCTCCGCGGACTAGCCGTCCCCAGCGCCTTTCCCCGGGCCGGGGGCGCGCAGCCCCCGGCCCGTTTTTTGTAAGAAAACCGACTGTGACTTGCTCCCTTTTGTTTCGGCGGGTATAATAGAAACGTGCGCACCCCCATATCCAAGGATATGAGGGCATACTTGCGTGGAAGGAAGGTTGCGTTATGTTTATCATCGTGGGGCTGGGAAACCCCGGCCGGGAATATGCCGGTACCCGGCACAATGCAGGCTATATGGCGCTGGACATACTGGCGGACCGGTTTGGCATAGAGATAAAGCGGCACAATTTTCAGGCCGTATTCGGGGAAGGGTTTGTGGCGGGGCAAAAGGTGGCCCTGGTCAAGCCCCTCACCTTCATGAACGAGAGCGGAAGGGCTGTGCGGGATATCATGAACTGGTACAAGTGCCAGCACGATCAGCTGCTCTTGATCTACGACGACATCGACATCCCCCTGGGGGATATCCGCATCCGGGCAGGCGGCAGCGCCGGCACCCACAACGGAATGCGCAGCGTGATCTATCAGCTCCAATACGATGATTTCCCCCGGGTGCGGGTGGGCATCGGCCAGGCCCAGGGCCAGCGGGGATTGGTGGCCCATGTGCTGGGGGCGCCCCAGGGCGAGGAGCTGGAAGCCCTGCGCCATGGGCTGGCCCAGGCCGCCGACGCTGCGGAGCTGATCCTAAACGGCCAGCTTTTACAGGCCCAAGCCCAGTTTAACAAGCGGCCCAAGAAAGAAAAGCTCCCCAAGGCAGACCCCCCCGAGGGGGAAAGCCTGGGCGATCCGGAGGTGCTGTAGGAACCATGGAGCAACAGCCACATCCCCTGCTGGGGGTCCTTTCCCAACATCCGGAATATCAGCGGCTCTGTGAGGCCCTCGCAAAAGGCGAGGGCCCTTGCGGCGTATTCGGCCTGGCGGAGGGGAACCGGGGCCACATGGCCGCCGCCCTGGCCAGCGCTTTGGGCCGGCCACTTTTGGTGGTCACCGCCAACGAGAGCGCCGCGGAAAAGCGCAGCGAGGAGATCGGCCGCTTTTTGCCCTGCCAGCACTTTCCTGCCCGGGACATTCCCCTTACCGGCGCCTTTACCAGCTCCGAGGGCTTGGAGGCCCGCCGGGTGGCCGCCCTATGCCGCCTGGCCGGCGGCCAGGGCCGGGGCGCGGTGCTTTGCGCCTCCATGGAGGCGTTGATGCAGCGGCTTGCGCCTCCGGCGGTCTTTCTACAGCTGAGCCGCCAGGTATGCGCCGGGGACGTGATAGAGCCCCGCTCCCTCCTGGCCTCCCTGGTGGAGGCGGGCTATGTGCGGGGCGAGGTCTGCGAAAGCCCCGGCCAGGTCTGCCTCCGGGGCGGGTATCTGGACGTATATCCCATCGTGGCGGAATACCCGGTGCGCATCGAGTTCTTCGACGACGAGGTGGATACCCTGCGCACCTACGATCCCCTGACCCAGCGGTCCCTGGAAAACATCTCCTCCGTGTTCCTGCCCCCGGCCTGCGAAATGCCCCTCACCCCCCAGGCGCGAAGCGCGGCCTGCAAAGCCCTGGCGGGCCGCCCGGGCCTGGAGGAAACCCTGGAAGCCCTACAGGCCGGCGGTACCCCGGAGGGGGCCCTCCGGCTCATGCCCCTGTTCTATCCCCAGGCCTATTCCCTGCTGGACTATATGCAGGACGGGATCTTTCTGCTGGATGAACCCGCCCGGCTGGAGGAGAGCGGCAAGATCCTCTTCAGCCAATATCTGGACCAATGCGCCGCCGCCATCCAGGCGGGAGAGGCCCAGCCCGAGCAGGGGGAAATGCTGGGCTCCCCCCTGCAGGCCATCAAAGCCCTGGATACCCCCAGGACCGCCCTGTTCTTCGCCCTGACCCGCAGCTATGGCCTCATTGGTATGAAGGCCCCCTTCCGCTTTGAGACCCGGCCCATCTCCCGGTATGTGGGGGATGAATCCCTCCTGCAGGAGGACCTTGCCGCCTGGCGCAAAAGCGGGGAAACCGTGGCCATCTACGCCGGCCCCCACGGGGAGCGGCTGCGGCAGCGGCTGGCGGATCTGGATATGCAGCTGCCCTGCGTGGAGGGCCTGGACCGGGCCTTTGTCAAGGGGGAGCAGATCATCCTGTGCCAAAGCCTGGAGCGGGGCTTTGCCTACAGCGAGCTGGGGCTTTCGGTGATCAGCGAGCGGGAGCTTTACGGGGACGTGGCCCGCCCGCCGAAAAAAGCCCGGCGCAAACGCCCCCAATTGGCCTTTTCCGAATTGAACGTGGGGGACCTGGTGGTCCATGAGCTCCACGGCATCGGCCGCTTTGTGGGGGTGGTGACCCTGACGGTGGAAGGCGCCCCCCGGGATTACCTGCACCTGGTCTATGCCGGCGGGGATAAGCTCTACATCCCCACGGATCAGTTGGATCGGGTGCAAAAATACATCGGCGGCAAGGAGGACGACGGGGCCGCCGCCAAGCTCTCCAAGCTGGGCAGCGGCGAGTGGCAGCGCACCGTCTCCCGGACCCGGGAGGGGGTGAAAAAGCTGGCCTTCGACCTGGTGCGCCTATATGGGGAGCGCCAGCGGCGCAAGGGGTTCGCCTTTGCCCCGGACAACGCCTGGCAGCGCCGGCTGGAGGAGAGCTTCCCCTACGAGGAAACCCCGGACCAGCTCACCAGCATCCAGGAGATCAAAACGGATATGGAAAGCGAGCGGGTCATGGACCGGCTATTGTGCGGGGACGTGGGCTACGGCAAAACCGAGGTGGCCCTGCGGGCCGCCTTTAAGGCGGTGCTCTCCGGCAAGCAGGTGGCCATGCTGGTGCCCACCACCATCCTGGCCCAGCAGCACTATAATACCATCGCCACCCGCTTTGCCGGCTTCCCGGTAAACGTGGCCCTCCTCTCCCGCTTCAAGACCCCCAAGCAGCAGACGGAGATCCTGGAAGGGCTCAAGGCGGGCCGGGTGGATATGGTCATCGGCACCCACAAGCTGCTGGCCCCCGGGGTGCAGTTTAAGGACCTGGGCCTTTTGATCATCGACGAGGAGCAGCGCTTCGGGGTGGGCCACAAGGAGCAGATCAAAAACCTCAAGCGCAGCGTGGATGTGCTGACCCTGTCCGCTACCCCCATCCCCCGCACGCTGCATATGTCCATGTCCGGCATCCGGGATATGTCCGTCATCGAAACGCCCCCCGCCCAGCGCTATCCGGTGCAGACCTATGTGATGGAATACAGCGACGGGGTGGTGCGGGAGGCCATCCGCAAGGAGCTGGGCCGGGGCGGCCAGGTTTATTTCCTATATAACCATGTGCGCACCATGGAATACTTCGCCGAATACCTCCGGGAGCTGGTCCCCGAGGCCCGCGTGGCCTATGCCCACGGCCAGATGGGAGAACGAACCCTGGAAAAAACCATGCTGGATTTCCTGGAGCGGCAATACGATGTGCTGCTATGCTCCACCATCATCGAAAACGGGCTGGATATGCCCAACGTGAATACCATCCTCATCTACGACGCGGATAAGATGGGCCTCTCCCAGCTCTACCAGCTCCGGGGCCGGGTGGGCCGCAGCGTGCGGCTGGGGTATGCATACCTGTTTTTCAAGCGGGATAAGGCCCTTTCCGAGGTGGCGGAAAAGCGGCTGATGGCCATACGGGAGTTTACCCAGTTCGGCTCGGGCTTCCGCATCGCCATGCGGGACCTGGAGATCCGGGGCGCGGGCAACCTGCTGGGGCCGGAGCAGAGCGGCCACATGGAGGCCGTGGGCTACGACCTGTATTGCAAAATCATCGACGGCGCCCTGCGGGAGGCCCGGGGCGAAAAGCCCCAAAAGGACATCGACACGGTTATGGAGCTGCCCCTGGCGGCCAGCATCCCTCATTCCTATATCCGCCGGGAGACCGACCGGCTGTCTATGTACAAGCGCATCGCCCACATCTCCACCCAGGAGGAGCTCTACGACGTGCAGGATGAGCTGATCGACCGCTATGGGGAGATCCCCAAGCCGGTAGAAAATCTGCTGTTTATCGGCAAGCTCAAGTCGGACGCCCAGCGGGCCTATATCACCCGGATCCAGGTGCGGGACGGGGAGGCCAAGCTGCTCCTGGACCCCGAGGCGCCCATGGACGGCGCCAAGCTCTTCCAGGCCATCCAAGGGGTGGAAGGCGTCCAGTTCCGCCCCGGCGAACAGCCTGTTTTGCTCCTGCATAGGCCCAAACAGGACGCCGCCGCCATTTGCCGGAGCCTGCCACAGATTGTTTACATGCTAGGCGATTGCATTCAGCCGGAGACATGATATAATGAAAAAGTATGTGGCTTTGCCCATACCCAATACGTTAAAATGGAGAAAAGCATGAAAAAGATTTTTGCCCTGACCCTTGCGGCCCTGCTGCTCGTCAGCATCTTCGCGGGCTGCTCCCTTTCCCCCCAGACCAGCGAGAGCCAAGTGGATGTGCCGGTGGTAACGGACATCGACCGGGAAGCGGTGGTGGCCACCGTGGGGGATAAGACCATTACCATGGGAGACTATATCGACCTGTTTGACAGCTATGCTTCCTACTACACCAGCTATGGCTACGACCTGTATTCCGATGCCGCCGCCCTGGAGGAATTCCAGGATTTCGTCATCGACATCCTGGTGGAAGAGCAGGTCATCGCCTATCAGGCGGAACAGTCCGGCTTCAGCGAGCTGAGCGCCGAAAAGCTCAACGAGGTGGAAACCAAGGTCAACGAGGAGCTGGAATACCTGATGAGCACCTACCGGCCCCAGGCGGAGGAGGAAGCCGCGGCGGATCCTTCCATCGACGTGGAAGCCCGCACCAAGGAGCTGGTGGAAGGGGAAAGCGAATTTTACACCGGCAAGGCCATGACCTACGATGAATTTGTAGAATGGATCCGGGAGTATTATACCGAAACCGCCATCAGCGAGATGTTCCGGGAAGATGTGCTCAAGGACATCACCGTAAGCGACGAGGCCATCCAGGAGTGGTATGACAGCAACCTGGAATCCCAGACCACCACCTATACGGAGAATGGCGGCGCCTATAAGGACGACCAGGAAAGCTACGAAAAATACGGCGGCACCCCGGTGCTGTACGTGCCGGAAGGCTATAGCCGGGTGCTGCATATCCTCATCGCGCCGGAAGAGCTGCCCAGCGACGAGTACCAGACCAAGCTCACCGACATGGAGGCCCTGGCCGCAGAATATGGCGAGCTGGCCTTTGACGCCGCCCTCAGCGGCCAGGAGAACCCCCGCCTGGCCGAGATCCTTTCCGAGTACCGGGCGCTGGAGTCCGAGGCCAACGCCCTGGAGTCCGCCCGCATGGCGGATTCCCTGGCTACCGCCAACGACCTGTACAGCCAGCTGGAAGCCGGGGCGGATTTCGCCACCCTGATGATGGAAAATACCCAGGACAACGCCATTCTGAGCTTTGATACCATCGCCTCCAAGGGGCTTTTGATCAGCAACCAGTACGAGAGCGAGGTGGATTGGTCCAAGGAGGTTAAGACCGCCTTTGCTACCCTGCAAATGGGCCAGTACAGCCAGGTGATCCAGGACGACGAAGGCTGCCATATCCTCTACTACCTGTCGGATGAGCCCGCCGGCGCGGTGGCCCTGGACGACGTCAAGGACGGCATCTCCGCCCTGCTGCTGACGGATCTGGAAAACCAGGAGTGGACCGCCATGCTGGATACCTGGAAGAACGACGGCACGGTGGAGATCAACGAGGAGCTGGTGCGCTCCTATGGCGCCGCCGCCTGATCCCCTCCGGCTTAAACGGATACCCCACCAAGGGAAGGCAACCTGCCTTCCCTTTTGGTTTCCCCTTGGAGGCCCGGGGCGTGCGGCAGGCCGGCGCAGCCCAGCTTTGGCGGCGCGCCCCCGCCCCACAGCCCCTCGGCCGGGGCTTGGCTAGGCTGCTGGCTCCGCAAGCAGTAAGCCGGAACCCCCTTCCCCGATATGCCGGGGTGCGGTCGCTGCCGTTCCGCTATCGGCAAAGCCGGAACCCCCTTCCCCGATGCGCCGGGGTGTGGCTTCCATCCTTCCGCAAACTGTAAAGACGCAACCCCTTCCCCGATACGCCGGGGCGCGGTCGCTGCCGTTCCGCTATCGGCAAAGCCGGAACCCCTTCCCCGATGTGCCGGGGTGCGGTCGCCCGGGGTATGGTTGCTCCCCACCCGATACACTTTTTCGGACGCGCCGGGGTGCGGTCGTTTCCCAGCCGGAGGGGTTGTCCGGCATCGGGGTCCGGCGGGGCAAACGGCCTGCCTTTTTCCTGCCCCAAGGCCGTCCCCCCCTCGTTTTTTTCTTGGAAATATGGTATGATTACTTGCAGTGTAGGCGCTGAGCCTACCAGATTTCATCGAGCAAAGGAGGCCCATATGCGGCTGGATAAATATCTAAAGGTTTCCCGGGTCATCAAGCGGCGCACCGTGGCCAACGAGGCCTGCGACCTGGGTCGGGTCCAGATCAACGGCAAGGTGGCCAAGGCTTCCGCCGAGGTGAAGGAAGGGGATGTGCTCACGGTGCTGCTGGGGGGCAAGCAATTGCGCTTGCAGGTGCTGTCCGTACAAGAGCACGCCCTCAAGGCGGACGCTGCGGGCATGTACAAGATCCTGGAGGGCGAAGGGTGAAAGATACCTCTGTAATCCTGCTGGCCGCCGGGGCTTCCAGCCGGATGGGCCAGCCTAAGCTAGCCCTCCCCTTTGGGGGCCGCACTGCCCTGGAACATGCCTTGTTGGCCTTTTTGCGTCAGGATGATTCCCCCGTTCTGGAGATCATCCTGGCGGTTTCCCAGGAAACCCAGGACTTGGCCGCCGGGCTGGCCAGCCAATACGGCGCCCTATTGCCCATCCGGATCTGCATGGGGGGCGCCACCCGGGGGGATTCGGTGTTCCAAGCCCTGCAGCTGGCCCGGGGGGATGTGGTATGCATCCACGATGGGGCCAGGTGCCTGGTGCGCTGGTCGGTGATCCAAGCCAGCATTCAAGCCGCCCGCGCCCAGGGCAGCGGCGTGGCCGCCATCCCCTGCCGGGATACCCTATGGCTGTCGGATGGGAACGCAACCTTGCCCAGGGAGGGTCTATACATCGCCCAAACCCCCCAGTCCTTTTCCCGTTCCCGGCTTCTCGCCGCCTATACGGACGCCCAAAAGGCAGGGGTTACCGCCACCGACGACGCAGGCATCTACAGGCGGCTATACGGCCCCGTAACCTTTAGTGCCGGGGATCTTACCAATCAAAAGCTCACCGCCCCCGGGGACGTTCCCTTGTTTTCCGCCCTGCTCTCCCCCCGGGCCTCACGCTTCGGCTATGGGGAGGATACCCACCGGCTGGTGAAAGGCCGGCCCCTGGTACTGGGCGGGGTAACCATCCCCTTTCATTTGGGGCTGCTGGGACATTCCGATGCGGACGCCCTCACCCATGCCGCCATGGACGCCATGCTGGGAGCCTGCGCCCTGGGGGATATCGGCCAGCTGTTCCCGGATACGGACCCCCAATACGCCGGGACCTGCTCCCTAACCCTGCTAACCCAGGTCCTGCGCCGTACCCTGGCCCATGGGTATGCCCTTAGCAACCTGGACGCCACCATCGTGGCCCAGCAGCCCAAGCTGGCCCCCCACATCCCCGCCATGCAGGCCAAGCTGGCCGCCGCCATGGCCTGCGGCCAGGAGCGGATCAGCATCAAAGCCACCACCCCGGAAGGCTGCGGGCCGGAAGGGGCGCTGGAATCCATCACCGTGCGCTGCGTATGCAGCATGGAGGCAATATGACAAACCATCCTACCATCACCATCGCCCCCCTGTCCGTTCCCGGGGCCATGAGCCAGGCTGCCTGGCGCTGCATCCAGCAGGCGGACGCCCTGTTTTTGCAGACCGACCAAAGCCCCTGCGCCCGGCCTGTGCTGGATGCGGGGCTGGCCTACCGCTCCATGGACGACCTGTACGCTTCCGCCCAGGACTTCGATCAGCTGAACCAGGCCATCGCCCAGCGGCTGTGCGAAGCCGGAGACGGGGCGGTGTACGCGGTATGCGGCGGCGGCATGGGGGATGCGGCCTTACAGGCCCTCGGGGCGGCCGCCCAGGCGGCCGGGTTGGCCATTCGCCGGCTGCCCGGCGCGGGCTTTGGCACATGCGCCCTTTGCGCCCTGCCGCAGGCCCTGCCGGTTTCCGGCATGACCCTTTGCGCCGCCTATGACCTGCCCGCCGTTTTGGACCCCTACCATACCCTGTGCATCGAGGATATCGATACCCCCCTCACCGCCGGGGACGTGAAGCTGGCCCTGGGGGAATACTATCCAGACGAATACCTTCTGTGGTTTTGCGTTTTGGGGGAGGAGGGCTACCAGTGCCGCCAACTGCCCCTAATGGAGCTGGACCGGCAGCGGGATTACGCCGCCGGCGCCTGCGCCATCCTGCCCCCGGCCCAGCCCGACCAGCTGACCCGCAAAGGCGTGGACGACCTGATGGCGGTAATGGCCCGCCTGCGGGGCCCCGGCGGCTGCCCCTGGGATGCAGAACAGACCCATCTCTCCCTCCGGGGCTCCCTCATTGAGGAGGCCTACGAGGTGCTGGACGCCCTGGATCGGGAGGACGACGACGCCCTTTGCGAGGAGCTGGGGGACCTGCTGCTGCAAATCGCCTTCCATGCCCTCATCGCCCAGGAGCAGGGCGCCTTTACCCTGCGGGATGTGAGCACCGGCATCGTAAACAAGCTGATTTTCCGGCATCCCCATGTTTTTGGTTCCGTGCATGTAAACTCCAGCAATGAGGTAAAATACAACTGGGAGCAGCTGAAGCGCCAGGAAAAGCATCAGGCCACCGTGGCCCAGGCCATGGATGCGGTACCCCGGGCCTTCCCTGCCCTGATGCGCAGCGCCAAGGTGCAAAAAAAGGCGGCGCAGGTGGGGTTTGATTGGTCGGACCCCAGGGACGCCATGAAAAAGCTGCCCGAGGAAACCGCGGAGCTGCTGGAGGCCATGGAGCGCCAGGACCCCGCCGCCATGGACGAGGAGATGGGCGACCTGCTCTTTGCGGCGGTCAACGTGATACGGCTGCTGGGCCGCGATCCGGAAGCCATGCTCCACAAGGCGACGGATAAGTTTATGGCCCGCTTTACCGCCATGGAAGCCCGGATCCTGGCGGATGGAAAGGCCCTTTCTGCCATGACGCTGGCGGAAATGGACGCCTATTGGGACAGAGTAAAGGCAAACCTGCAAAAAAATTAGGTGTACAGGGCTTTTTTTCTAAAAAAGGGCTTGCCCTGCTGGGGAAACCTTGATACAATAGACGAGGATTTTGACCCGATTTACTTTGACTTTACTAGGAGGTATACCATGAACAAAACCGAACTGATCGCGGCCGTTGCCGAAAAGAGCGCCCTCTCCAAGAAGGATGCCGAAAAGGCCGTATCCGCTGTTCTTTCTACCATCACCGAGACCCTTAAGGCTGGCGAAAAGGTTCAGCTGGTAGGCTTCGGCATGTTCGAAGTGCGCGAGCGCCCCGCCCACAAGGGCCACAACCCCATGACCGGCGCCGAGATCCAGATCGCCGCCAGCAAGGCCCCTGCTTTCAAGGCCGGTAAGGCTTTCAAGGAAGCCCTCAACTAATCCAGATCTATTTCAAACAAACCGCCTGCAAATGGGGCGGTGACTTAAGAAAACATTGAAGCAAAAGACGGTTTAGCTTGACGGCTATGCCGTCTTTTGCTGTTTTTGAGTTGTATTCCGAACTTCTTCGATAGCCCGTGTGAAATCAAATGCGCCGATGAAGTTATAGACTATAGTGATCTCCCTTGTCTTGGATTTCTTGTCTGCGTGGGACACTTCGATGCGGTCAATAAACTCTCGGAGAACTGCCGCGTCAAGCTCCTGCATATCCGTGTACTTCTTCACCGCCGTGACAAATGCTTTGGCATTGGTTTTCTGCTGCTCCTGCTGTTTCAGCTCCTTTAGCAAAACCTCTACCATAGATTTTAAGTTGCTCTGTTCCAGCTCGTAATCGTGGGACATTTTGATAAATGAAGGACATCACCATGCTGGGTCTGACCTACCACGGCGACAAGGCCCTTCCGGAAATGGTCGCCGAGGGCGGACGTCGTGAGCAATCCCTCACCATCCCCGCCCTACCGGAAAATCTGGCAGCTGTGCAGGCCTTTGTGGACGAGATGCTCTCCGGACTCCCCTGCGACCCGGCGGCTGCCAGATGGTTAAGAAGATGTGTGCCATACGAACTGCGAACTATATCCGTGCAGACAGGACTGCGATGGGGCATGAAGTGGAAGTGCGGTACATAGCTTCGATTACCATTTAGAAAAAAGTTGTGATAAAAAGACTGATCTCTTGTGGATATAATATGGGTATGGCTTGTGTTGAGCCGAAGTTCATCGATGGCAGCATGATCGTCATTGCCATCATCGTAGGAAACTAGGTTGCCGATAATATGTATCAGCGCTCTGAACCGGACTGGCTAACCTACAATAAGCCTCTAGAGTATGCGCAGTTGATGCGCGGCGGCAATTTGGAGCAATCTATTCAAGTCACACCGGAACATCGCTTAATGGATTGAGAATAAGTGTGCACAGCCCGCCGGTCAGATGATCGGTGGGCTGTATCTTAGGGGTGTATCCTATATTCTGTGTAAACACCACAGCGTGGTGAAAATAGAGCAAAAATTGTTTGTTGGGGTGATGGCTCGTCTGCCACCCCTTGAATTCAATATAGGCAGAGAAATGTGGGCATATCAAAGGCAGCGGCTGATAGGCCGCCGTTTACTTTACCC
The DNA here is from genome assembly GCA_900542615.1 of uncultured Eubacteriales bacterium. Taxonomy (GTDB): domain Bacteria; phylum Bacillota; class Clostridia; order Christensenellales; family CAG-138; genus Pelethousia. The sequence continues at coordinate 25,759 of UQOG01000007.1, forward strand.
CTGATTTGTATAGAGACCATCCCAGATTTTGTGTAAACCTTCATTGTGGTGCTTCTATTCTACACCACAATGGAAGGTGCGGGACCGTTTTTAAGGCGCTTTAGCGTCTTCGTATCAGAAAATACGATTCGATGTCACAGCAAATCTATTATTTGGCAACCGCTTCTGCTAACAATTCCTTATCAAACTCCGGGCCATCCAACTCAGCTTTATCCGCCAAGAGGTAGCGATACGCATCCACCAACAGGTCAATTCGAGGTGTCGGCACCCCATATTCCTTTCCCAAACGGCTAACGCATAAGAATCCAAATGGCACGTCCTCTGTCAGGAATCTGTGATAGGGATCCTTGGGCAACTTCACCATTTTAAGGCTGGGGTTTTCCAGACCCAGATCTTTGATATTATCATAGTCTACGTTCCACGCAACATTCATCAGTTCCAGAATGCTTTTAGGAGAACCACCAATGGCTTTGGAAACAGCACACCGCTCTTCGTCCGCAGCCATAGTAAAATCCAAAAGAATGGGGGGAAGGCATTCACCATAAAACTGGGCATCTTCTCCATTGGCCATTCTGGTAATATTGAAAATGCAGAATGGTACGTGTACCGGCGGATTTGTATTGTTCATAGAGGTATCCAGAATGTTTTCCACTGCGTAGAACTCCGGAAAAGCCTGTCTCAGTTCCTCCACAACAGCAGGGGCTGCAGCAGCAGGAATGGTAGCAAAGCTCATACTCTTTTTAGATGGCTTCATCTGCGTGGTGGCAGGATAAGTCAGCGAAGGTGAGCCCGCCAGATTTCCGCTGGTCTCGCCGATGACCACCTGCTTCTCTTTTACCTCATCCCGCAGCACGGAATAGAATTCATATGCACCCCAATTTCCGGTGCTGATCACAATCCGCTGGCCCACCTGAAGATTGCCCTTCAGCAGTTCCGCCATAGGCCTATGCCCTTTGGCGACAGTAGTCACAATCAAAAACTTTGCACCTTCTACGGCCTCACGAATATCAGTAGTGGCTTTCACTTTGAAATTTCCATTCAAGCTTCCTGTCACTGTGATACCATACTCATTGATCGCTTTTACCTTTTCAGCGTCTCGAGAAAAACCAGTCACCTCAAAGCCGCGATCTACCATCAACGCAGCCATATTATGGCCGACCTTGCCCATGCCCAAAATCGCAATTTTCATACTATATTCTTCCTTACAAAAACAGACGAATTTTCCGATCGCATATCATACAATGGCGGATAAGCTCCATTAACGGTACAGATGGCAAGCCACCTGATGGCCACCCTCCCCTGTCAACACGGGTTCCTCTGTGCGACAGCGCTCAACGCAATACTTGCACCGGGTATGAAAACGGCAGCCTGCGGGAGGATTGGCTGGGCTGGGTACATCACCCTCCAAGGAAATCGGCGGAGGCTGTGCGCCCGGAGCAGGAACCGGGATGGCAGAAAGCAACGCCTGCGTATAAGGATGCAGTGGATTTGCAAACAGATCATCCGAGGTAGCAATCTCCACAATTTTACCCAGATACATCACGGCAATCCGATCCGATATATGCTTAACCACGTTCAAGCTGTGGGCAATAAAAATATAGGCCAGCCCCAAACGGTTCTGCAAATCATCCAGCAAGTTGATGATCTGAGACTGAATGGACACATCCAGAGCGGAAACCGGCTCGTCACAAACGATCAGTTTGGGAGCCAGAGACAACGCACGGGCAATACCAATGCGCTGGCGCTGTCCGCCAGAAAATTCATGAGGATAACGATCATAGGTATCCGGCTGCAAACCAACCATATCCAGCAGTTCCTCCACCCGTTTCCGGCGGGCAGCCTTATCCGGGTAGATTTTATGAACCATCAAGGGTTCCTCAATCATCTGGCCGATGGTCATGCGAGGATTCAAAGAACTGAAAGGATCCTGGAAAATAATTTGCATTTCTTTGCGCAGGGGACGTAGTTCCTTGCGGGACAGTTTGGTAAGATCGGTTCCTTGAAACAGCACCTGTCCGGAAGTCACAGGCACCAGCTGCAAAATACTGCGTCCGGTAGAAGTCTTGCCGCAGCCGGACTCTCCCACCAAGCCAAAGGTCTCACCGGCATTTACTGTAAAACTGACGCCGTCCACCGCTCGAACAGCACCGCCGCCGGCAATGGGGAAATGTGTAGTTAAATCCACGACCTGAAGCAGAGGCGTATTTTCACTCATGGCCATCCTCCTTCATTGCCTTGCGTTCGTCTACCGTGAAGTGGCAGGCTGACTGATGTTCTGCCGTCCCCCGAAGTGTCGGTGATTCCTTGCGGCAACGTTCCTGACACCAACGACAGCGGGACGCAAATCGGCAACCCTCACCAATGTCAGAGAGTCGGGGAACCACTCCTCTGATGGTAGTAAGCCTTTTCCGTTTGTCATCAATACGGGGAATGCAGTCTAGCAACCCCTCTGTATAGGGATGCTGGGGATGCTCAAACAGGTCCTTTACCGGAGCAATCTCCATCACCCGTCCCGCATACATGACCATGACCCGATCCACCATATTGGCCACAACACCCAGATCATGGGTGATGAGAATAGTCGTCATACCAATTTTTTTTCGAAGGTCACGCATCAACTCCAGAATCTGCGCCTGAATGGTCACGTCCAGCGCCGTGGTAGGTTCGTCTGCAATCAGCAACTTGGGGTTGCAGGACAATGCAATGGCAATCATTACACGCTGTCGCATACCGCCGGACATCTGGTGAGGATATTCCTTAACTCGCTTTTCCGGGTCGGGTACACCCACCAGCTCCAGCATTTCAATCGCTTTCTCCATAGCTGCCGCACGAGGAAGCTTCTGGTGGATGCGCACGGATTCAGCGATCTGATGTCCCACCTGAAACACCGGATTGAGAGATGTCATCGGCTCCTGAAAGATCATGGAGATCTGAGAGCCGCGAATTTTCTGCATCTCGCGTTCGGTGGCCGTCAATAGGTTCTTTCCTTCAAACAGTACTTCACCGCCCAGAATTTTGCCCGGGGGTGTAGCCAGCAAACGCATAATGGTAAGGGAGGTTACACTCTTACCGGAACCGGATTCGCCAACGATGCCCAGCGTCTCACCGGCCTGCAGCGCAAAAGAGACGCCGTCCACCGCGGGCAGCAAACCCGTTGGCGTGTAAAAGCCAACTGATAAATCTCGTACCTCAATAATGGTATCCATGGGATTACTCCTGACTGATTATGGTCGACTAGTTGCCGAGCTTCGGATCAAAGTGGTTACGGAGCCAGTCACCAACCATATTGACACTCAGCACCGTGATTGTAATTGCAATACCCGGGAAAATGGTCAGCCAGGGTTCTGTCAGCATATAGGTACGGCCCTCAGTGAGCATCGAGCCCCAGGTAGGAATGCTGCTGGGCACACCCAGCCCCAGGAATGTGAGACTTGCTTCCATCAGGATGATTCGTCCTGTTTCCAGACTGGCCACCACCAGCGCCGGTGCAATAACATTGGGCAGGATATGACGCAGCAAAAGGCGACCGTCCGGCAAGCCCAGAGAATAGCCAGCCTGCACATACTCCAGCTCTTTGGCCGCCATCACTTCTGCACGCACCACCCGGGCATACTTTACCCAGCCGGTGATAATCGCCACAATGATGATGTTTTGAATCCCAGGACCCAAAACGCCCATCAGCGCAATGGCCAGAAGCGTAAACGGAAACGCCAGCTGCACATCACCCAATCGCATGATAATGGTGTCAATCCAGCCACCGTAAAAGCCAGCCAGCAGCCCCAGAGTGGAACCCACAACCAAGCCAAACAGTGTGCCCGCCAATCCAATAAAAACGGAAACTCGGGCGCCATAGATGATCTGAGAGAGGATATCCCTGCCCAGGTTATCCGTTCCAAAGACATGGCCTTTCGTGAAGGGCTCAATGAGTCTGGAACCAAGATCTTTCAAAGTGGGGTCATAAGGGCTGATTACTGGTGCAAAGACAGCCATCAGAACCAGCAGGGCTATAATGCCCAATCCAAAATTTCTGCCCCAGTCAATTTTTCTATAGCCCCGAGAAGAGGTTTTCTTTTTTATGTTCATAGGTACTTCCCCTTGTTTTCCACTGTCCGCCATTACTTCTTCATGGAGTTCAGCTTGATTCTCGGATCAATGAAACAGTATCCGATATCAACCAGCAGGTTGATGACAACAAAGACCGTTGCACTGATCATCACGACCGCCTGTACCACGGGATAGTCACGGCTGTAAATGGAATCCACTGCCAGCTTTCCTATCCCCGGCCAGCCAAACACAGTTTCGGTAATGACAGAACCTCCCAACAGATGGCCTACTTCCAGACCGACCATGGTAACCACCGGCAGTAGTGCATTGCGCAGGGCATGATAGAGAACACCAATCCGGGAAAGTCCCTTCGCCCGAGCTGTACGCACGTAATCAGAGCTGAGGACCTCCAGCATGGCCGAACGGGACTGCCGGGTAATGGCAGCCATAGAAAACAGTCCGACGGTCAGCACCGGCATCACCAGTTGCAGCGGAGTATCACCCCGGCCAGAGGTGGGCAGCAGCCCCAGGGTACTGGAAAACAGCAATATCATCAGCAGTCCCATCCAGAAGGAGGGGACAGCCTGTCCGATAACCGCAATGGTACGGGCAATAAAATCAATGGGGCCGTCACGTTTGACTGCTGCCAGCACACCCAGCGGTACACCGATGAGCACAGCCAGCAAAGCACCGCAGACAGCCAGTTCAATGGTCGCAGGAAAACGCTCAAGCACCATATCAAGAGCCGGCCTGGAATAGATTAACGAATCTCCAAAGTCACCACGAATCGCATCCTTTATAAAACGGATGTATTGCACAATAATGGGGTCGTTAAATCCCATTGACTCTCTAAAAGCCTCAACTTCTTCAACGGGAGTGCTGGGGGGGAGCAGGAGCAGCGTGGGATCACCACTGAGATGCAGAATAAAAAATACAACGACAGAAATACCAAATATGACAAAAATTGCCTGCAGAAGCCTGCGGCAGATATATTGCTTCATTTTCTTTGTACCTTCTCCGTGAGGAATAGGCCATGCCGGCCATCCGTATAAAAGAAACCGGCACGTGCCTTCCGGCCCGTGCCGGTTATCACGCATTACTTGATAACCATCTCAACACCGAGGACGATTTCGTCCAGGCGAGGCGTCCAATCAAGGCGTTCGCTTACACCGTAGATGCTGTGGAGCTGATACAGAGGCACCAGATAGGCGCGGTCCTTGATCATCTGCTGCACTTCGGACCAAACCTTATTAGCCTCCTCATCATCCATGATACTGGAAGCCTTCTTGAACAGCGCGTCAAACTCGGCATCGTTGTTCACAGAAAAACGCTCGCCGCTGCAGAGCATGATACGCAGAGTCTGAGAGTTTTCGGCATAGGGGCCGCCCAAACCGCTGATGTGCAGAGGTTGAATTGTCTTGGCAGCCAGCAGCTCGCGCTGGGCCAGAGACTCGGCGGTAATAACATTGACTTCAATGCCAATCTCAGCAAGCTGAGCGGAAACAGCCTCGGCCACTTCCTTGAAAGCGGGCTGAGCACCGGGGACCACAGACAGGTCGAAGCTCAGGCCGTCAGCATAGCCAGCATCGGCCAGCAGGGCCTTGGCCTTCTCAACATCGTGGGGATATGCTTCAATGGTAGCGTCATAGCCTTTCCACTGAGGCAGGCTGGGGGTGGAAACGGTAGAGCCAATACCTTTAAGGACCGTAGCAATGATCTCTTCCTGATTCACACCATAGTTGATAGCCTGACGAACCCGGACATCCTGCAGAGGATTGTTGCTCTCAGGCGTAATCTGGTTGAAGGCCATGTAAATAATGCGGTTCGCAGGGGCACTGATCACGGTTACACCGTCCTTATCCTGCAGTCTTGCGACCTGGCTGGGCGGCAGAGCAATGGCGATATCGGCCTCTCCGTTTTCAAGGGCCAGCATTCTGGTGCTCTCCTCGGCCACAACCTTAAAGGTCAACTTCTCAACAGAGGGGGCGCCCTTCCAGTAGTCGTCGTTTTTCTCCAGAATCACGTGGCTACCGTCGACCATCTCCACGAACTTGTAGGGGCCGGTGCCAACGGGGCTGAGCGCGAAGCCTTCATTGCCGACTTCCTGAATATAACCGGCAGGCTCCATCGCCAGATAGGTCATGCGCAGAGGCAGACTGGGGAACGGATCAGTGGTAACAATGTTGACTGTGTACTCATCAATAACGTCCACATGGTCGATCCGGCTGAAGTCGCCGCGCAGAGAAGATCCGAACTCGGCATCCAGGATACGCTCCACATTAAACTTGACGGTTTCGGCGTTAAATGCCTCACCATTGTGGAACTTGACGCCCTCTTCCAGCTTAAACTGCCAGGTCAGATCGTCAATGTTCTCCCAAGACTTGGCCAGCAGAGGCTGTACCACACCGTTAGCATCGGCACGGGTCAGGGAGTCGTACATGTTAAAGCAGATCGATGCGGTGGTAGTGCCAGTGGCTTTGTGCATATCCAGGGAAGAAATATTAGTACCCTGGACAATGACAACTTCTTTCTTCGCAGTCTCTTCTCCTGTGGTGTCGGTGCCAGCGGGAGTGTCAGAAGAGCCACCGCAGGCGGCAAGGGCGAGCAGCATGCAGCCTGCCAGCAGGGCCGCTATGGTCTTTCTGAATTTTGGCATAACTTTTTTCTCCATTTCTAATTGTGTTTTTCAAGAGCAACGCAGTGTTAAAATTCCTCAAAGACGCCCGTTTCATAAAAGCGTCCCATACTGGACATACAGGGCTGGTGCAGACCAACGTACATAGTTTGCTGCTCCACATCACAGAAAGCACCATAGGTCGTTTGGGCGATGCCGTCGCCTTCACCGGTATTGTGCCGACAAATACTATTCTGCGGGAAATGATCATGGTCACTCATCAACTGCCAACCAGTGATAGGATCTACCACGCCGGGAAGCAACTCAGTAATACGAGCGTGACGGTAGTGGGTGGAGGCATACTCCTCAAATCCTTTGGAAAGGTGCTGCAATTTTTCAGAAGTATAGTGGTTTGTCAGCACCACTTGATCCCGGCCATCCGTCCGGACATAGCCGTTCCACTGCACCTCGTAACTGCTGATGGTCCCGCTGGAGGCAGCGATGTAATTCATACCAGAGGCGCGCGGCTCCCGATCCAGATAGATCCCCAAATCATCCACCGTACGCATTTCTCTGAGAATGCGGTGGGTGTTGGGCAAAATTTCGCCTTTTGCAAACATTCCTGCGTCCACCGGCAGCTTTTTCGACCAGACTCCGCTGCTGGTGAGACTGACTCCCCTACTGTTGATGCCATTGCCAGGACCGGTAACAATGCCCGCAAAACCGATTTCAATCATCTTCAGTCCGTCCGGATAGATCCGCTTGAGAACAATATTTTCTTTCGGGCCCAACCCATTGTCCCTGGTTTTCATGGTAAATGTGCGGGTGTTTCCTTCTTTGTCCACCATGGTCTTGGCAAACTGACTGCACTCCGGCACAATCCACTTCATAGCAAAGTAGAGCTGCAGATTCATAAGCAGAATATCCCGATAGGGCAGTCCACTGCCCTGTGCGATACCCTCGATCTCTTGAATCAGATCCGGTTGGTGCATTTTCAAATAGGTCTCATTAGCTGACAGATATGTATTGATGCCGTTCCAGTCAGATTGATATTCTTCATCAATCCACTCTTTCAATGCCTCCAGATTTTCCCGAATCAGCGGAGCGGCCTGTGCACCGTGGATTAAACCCTGTTCCCGGTCATTTCCCACCAGCAAAAAGGAGCGGGAACGATAGGCAGGATTTTCATTCAACATGGCAACTCTCATAGGTTCCTCCAAACTCAATCCATAGTCTCAAATGCCGTCTTAACGGATGATACGATCCTCAGGGCTTTCCGTCAAAATCTCGGCACCGTTTTTGCGGACGACAACCGTGTCTGAATGACGCGTGGAACCCCATCCCGCAAAGACCAGACCGGGTTCAACGGTAATAACCATTCCCTCTTCCAAGATCAAATTGGAACCCTTGCCCAGAGAAGGAGACTCATGTAAGCTCAAGCCCAGGCCGTGGCCCACACGCCCAGGCAGGAAATCGCCAAAACCGGCCTCAATATAGGCGGAAACAGCTTTATCGTAAACCTCACCGGCAGTAACACCTTCGCGGACAGCCTCAAAGCCGCGCTTTCTGGCCTCCAGCATGGCATCATACGCGCGCTCATATTTCTCAGGCAACTTACCAATCATGACCGTTCTTTCGTTCTCGGAGTGATATCCTCCGATAGCAGCCCATACAACAGGGAGACAAACCTCACCCTCCAAAGGCACGCGGTTACTGGAGCACTCACAGCCATAGGGGACACGATAGCCGGAATTGGAATAGCTCCACAGCGCAGTAACAATACCGCCCTCGGTATTGCCAAAGGAACTCACTTCATATTCTCCCAGTTCCTTGGACCAAACCTCGCGCATTCTGATTTCGGCAGCAGTACTGGCCTCAATCTCGCTCTTGCGAATGTTTTCCAGTGCGGCCAACATACCCTGATTGGTCAGGTAGGAGGACATCCGCAGCAAATTAATCTCATATTCATCCTTGATCATACGGGAGCGAAGCAGGAAGTCAGAGACATCCTTCAATTCACCAGCCTTGGTCGCTTCCTGAATCTTAGCATACTGAGCAAGGGAAACAAAGTCACCTTCAAAGCCAATGGCCTTGCCCGTGAGTTTCAGGTCTTCAAAGATAATACCAATAGCGGAATAGGCATCATTGGCAATCGGTTTCTGGTCGGCCCACATACCGAACAACCGGATATCTTCCAGTGCAGCTTCGTCAGCAGAGTGGTTCGCACGCAGGCTGTGAACCAGTAGAACAGCCTCCCCCTCAGAGGGGACGATGACTACTACGGGATGGCTGTAAAGAATGGGATTGAAGCCCGAGAGGAAAAACGTATTCTGGGGTTTAAAGCAAATCAGACCATCCAGACCACGGCTGGCCATCTCAGCCTGCACCTTTTTCACTTTTTGACGGTACAGCTCTTTTCTGTCATACCGCTTAATATCGTCTTTAACTTTGTTAATATCAATGCTCATAACGATTCCCTTCTGTGTATTGAAATAAATTCAAATAGACTTTGACAAAACATTTATTTATTTGACATATTATTATATACTATTTCTACTCCCTTGTAAATACTTTTTTGTATTTTCAAGAATTGCTTTTAATCTTTTCGGTGAAACATCCAAGGCAATACCGCAGCATTTACAGATTAGCTGAAATGGCTGACCAACTGCGGTTTACCAGCCTTGATTTTTTGGTAGCGTTCCCGACTCTTGATGCGGTGTCTGCGAAGCTGTTCCTGCCGCTTGATTTCCTCCGGTGTCAGCTCCGGTTCGGGCAGTTCAAACCGTCCGATAAATTTCAGATAAATCTCAACCTCCTGCACCCGATTCCAGTCAATCTTTTCCGGGACGTGGACAATGATTTTTCAATAAACTCATCCTGATTGGCGATGGCAAAGGTGCTGGTTGTTCGGATGGTTTCCAAAACAAGCTCTCTGACCGATTTTGTCCGAATACAGTGACCGCTGCAAGCATGAGTGCGCTTTTGATGTGCCGGCGTGTAGGTGGAGCAATCGTAAAAATCAGAGGGATAGGGATTGTTCTCCGTACCGCCTTTGGAACGGTGATTGGTCATTTTCGCTCCGCAGTCGGCACAGAACAGAAGTTCAGTCAGCGGATTGGCTTCGCCAAGCGTATCGTGGCGTCTCGGTGTCTTTCGCAGTTTCTGTGCAAGCTCTCACGTTTCCTTATCTGCAATCGCTTCAAGGGTGTTCTCAAAGATCAGCCGGTTGTAACCGTTTCATTGCGAATCATCCGTAAAATTTTATCCTCAATCGCATATCTTTCCGAGCACCTCGATCGTGACCGCTTCGTCCTTCCCCATTTTGGTTATCGCATAGCGCGAGATCCCCGCCTTTTCGGCAAGCTCGAGCTTGGTCATCCCTTTATCTAAAAGCAAGTGCCAAAGTTTTTTTATGACTGACTGTCACCGGGATTCCTCTGTATCGATCGATGTTCAACGCAGATAGTATATCACAAGCTCGCTCGAAAATCAATGCGCTCGATTATCAGTTTCCAAATATGCGCTCGATTATCAGTTTCCAAATATGGCGTGAATTGTTCTTGAACTTTTTTATGGGTTTGGAAAAATGCAGGGTGTTCACCGTAGTAGTAGTGAGAAAAGAGATACCGCAGCAAGCATATGATTGTTTCTTATTAGGAACACTGTAAATACAAGGCTTTTCGGGGCCTGCAATCCGAAAAAAATAATATTTGATCTATCACATTACGCAGAAAGCCGTCCAGGTGTTATCTTGGGCGGCTTTTTTGCGTGGATAGACCGGAAGGAGGCAGAAAAATAATTACAGAAATTTAAGCCGCAAAATTGTGCAACTTTTACGAAAAGGAGGTTAGTGAATGGCAGATGAAAAACTGAATACGGGCCCCGAGGCGCAAACCGAGGAGGCCCCTGCGCCCGCTGTGGCTGATCCGGCCCACGGGGAGGCCGCTGTTCCCGAACACCCGCTGGAACAGGCCGGGCCTGCCGAGCCCGGCGATGTGGTAATCTCTGCGGAGCAGATTGACGCGCTCATGGCAGAAAAGCGGCAGGCGGCCCGGGCCGAGGTGGAAAAGGCAGAGGTATCCCGTGAACCGGAAGCTGGGGCTCCTGCGCTGGATCGTCCTGCCGCTGAAAGCGAGAAAACCGAAAAGCCGCGCCGGGGCTGTCCCCCTAAGTCTGATAAGGCGGAACGCACCGGGCCGGAGGCTGAAAAGGAACCCAAAAAGTCCGGGCCCCGCAAGGGCCGCCCCTCTAAGGCTGACAAGGCGGCCCCCGGCGAGGCCCAGCCGTCCAAACGAGACAAATTGTCCCGAAGTGGCGGGAAAGCTCCCGAAGCTCCTGTTCCCCCGGATGCCGGAAAGGATAAGCCCGCAAAGGAGGCCGCTCCCCCGGAGCAAGGTGTGACGGAGCCGGCTGTGCCGCCCCGCCCTGTGGAGGAAGGAAAGCTGGTCTATCTGAAACTTTCCGAACTCCATCCGTTCCATACATTCCGCCCCCATCCGTTCAAGGTGCGGGACGATGCCAAAATGCAGGAAACCGTGGCATCCATCAAGCTCAACGGCGTTATGGTGCCCGGCCTTGCCCGCCCAGAAAAGGACGGAAACGGCTATGAGATTGTGGCAGGCCATCGCCGCTGCCGTGGCAGCGAGCTGGCTGGGCTGGAGGAAATGCCCTTTATTGTCCGGGATATGACCGACCACGAGGCGGTGGAGGCCATGAAGGACAGCAACAAGCAGAGGGATCAGATGCTCCCCAGCGAACTGGCCGCCCTTTTGGATCTGGATGTAGAGGACATCAAGCACCAGGGCTCCCGGCTGAAAAATGTGGCTGAGGGCGATGTGGGGAAACGCTCGGTTGAAATCGTGGGCGAGGCGCATGGCATGAACTATAAAAAGGTTATGCGGTATCTGCGCCTTAACCATCTTGTCCCGGAGCTCATGGATACAAAAGTAAGGTGCACTGTGGATGCAGCATCACAAATCTAACCGCTGGAGGGT
>UQOG01000008.1 GCA_900542615.1 uncultured Eubacteriales bacterium
CGCGAGTTTTTCGACAGGCTGACGCCGGCGGCCAAAGGCCGCCGGCGTCACGGCGCGCTGCGCGCGCCCGCCGCCCCCGCCCCCCGGCCGTAGCGATTCCCGGGAAGGCAGGCGCAATCGTCGTTTCGTTAGGAGAACAATCCCTTAATCCAGGCCCAGATCTGCTGGAAAACGTTTGTAGCCTCCTGGCCCTCCGCCGTCGCGTCCGCCTGGGGCGTAGGGGTGGGAATGGGCAGCTCGGGCTCGATCTCCTCGATGGTATAGATGAACTGCACGCTTCCGTTCTCCACCTCCTTGGCGGCGGAAAATGCGTTATACCCATCGGAAAGGTCCAGCAGCGCGTCCTTGCGGGAAAGGGATACATTGATGGAGCTGGTCTCATCCAACAGCTCCTGCATACCATCCCGGTGGAAGTCCCGCAGTCCATCATACAGCTCGTCTATGCCGTCCGTTAGCTCCGCGGAGCCGTCCGCCAGCTCCACCGCGCCATCCGCCAGTTCATCCGCCCCGCCGGCCAGATCGTATAGGCCCCACGCCAGCTCGTATGCCCCGTCATACAGCTCCTTGACCCCGGTGCGCAGGGCGCCGATGCCGCTGAGCAGCTGCTGCATCCGGGTCTGCATCCCCGCTACCGCTTCCAGGCTATTTTGTAGATTCGTGATCAATCCAATAAGGGTTTTAGCATATCCAGCAGCTTCCTGATTAGACTCATCTCTTGTTTGTTGCTGTAGCCACTCCATGGCGCCTGCTATCGCCTCCTCGCTGCCGCTTCCCGTATCGCCGCCTTCGCCGCCGGAGCCGCCGCCCATGCTGCCCATGGCTTCCAGTTCCTTATACAGCTTATCTATGCCGTCATAGGTCTGGCCGATGCCGTCGGTAAGCTGGGCGCCGCCGTCCGCCGCTTCCAGGGCGCCGTCCGCCAGCTCCCTGGCACCGTCCGCAAATTCCACCGTGCCGTCGGTATATTCCTGGCTGCCGTCCCGCAGCTCCTTGGCGCCGTCCCGCAGCTTTCGGGTGGCGTCCTCCATTTCGTCCAGGCCGTCCATCAAGTCCTGCACATCGTCTATGCCGGAAAGGTCGCTTTCGTCCACCAGGCCCACCGCTCCGATTATGGTGGCTTCCGGCAGGGAAAGGTTCCGCACGTCCGTCTCAATGGTGAGGGTATCCTGGATGCTTTCGTTGTCCAAGTCGTCCAGGCTTTCCCGCAGGCCGGGCATCAATACCCCCATCACCGTATTGGCGCCCGCCTGATTGGTGAGCTTCCCGCTGGTGGTCACGTTGGAAAAGGTCTCGTCAAAGGTGTACATGCAGATCACCGTGAAGGGCACATACAGGTCCACCGCTTCCTCGTCCACGGTGACCGTACGCATTTCCCGGTTGGTCACCTGGATGGTGATGCAAAGGTGCCCGCTCTGCCCTGCCAGCTCCGCCGCCTGTACCCGCTTGCCGTCCAGGGTGTAGGCAATGGAAATGGAGAAAGGAAGTGCGTCCCCTTGCCCATTCCCCTGGTAGATTACGTCCTCCCCATCTGCCTTGAAGGTGACGGCCTGGCCCTCTACGGAAGGGGACTCCAGGCCCGCGATGTTTTTGATATTGGTCAGGGTGGTATAATCGGTGAGGCTGTCCTCCTTGGAAGGGTTCCCCAGGTATACGCTGGATACCACGCTGGTAATGTTGCCGTCGGCGTCCATATCCACATACACCGACTCATCCCGCCGGGCGGGTTCCGCGGCGTAGGCAACGCGCGCCAGCAGCAGAGAGGCTGCGCTGATGAGGAACAGCCCGGCCAATATCCAACAGATGATCCGTACGATACGACGTTTTTGCATAGTAAGCGTTACTTCCTTTCGTCCTTCCAGGGGTAGCAAAATGCCTATTCCGCGCTCTTAAGGGATTCCACCATGTCGATGGAGCGGACCTTTTTGCGCATCATCAAATTCACCAGCATGGAAAATACCACGGTCAATAGGAAGGAATAGCAATAGCTGGCCGTTCCCGCGTCCCGCACGAACATCACAAGATCCACCTCGCAGGTGCGTATCACAAAGGTATGCATGACCTTCCCAAAGGCCAGCCCCACCGCCGCCCCAACCACCGCCAGGGTGTTGTTTTCCCGGAAGATGTATTGATACATCTCCTTGTCATAAAAGCCCAGCACCCGCAGGGTAGCCAATTCCCGTTTTCGCTCTCCCAGGTTGATGTTGGTCAGGTTCAGCATCACCACAAAGGTGAGCAGGGCAGAGCCTACGATCAGCACCAGGGTCACGTAGTTGAGCACCCCCAAGGTATTGTTCATGTCCTCGTAGAGGCTGATGAGCTCCTGCACGGTATACATGCGGCTTTCCTTGAGCAGGTCCTCCATCACCTGGTTGCGGTCCGCCTCGGTGAGCCCCTCCTGCAGGTTCAGCATGAAGCCGTTATATTCCAGGGTTTTGTCAAACACCTCCTGGTAATAGGCTTCGGACATATACACATAATGCTGCACATAGCTTTCCGCAATGGCGCTTACCAGCACCTCATAGGATTGGCCCCCGGAGATCACGGAGAAGGTATCCCCGGGCTCCAGGTCGAAAATCTCCGCCAGCTTATAGGTGATAATGGCCCCGTCATCCCCCAGGGTGAGGGGGGCTCCGTTCATCTCCCGCAGTTGGATCTTGCCCTGAAGCTCCTCGTTATCCCGCACAGCCAGCACGTGAACGTTGCCTGTGCGCTGTTCTTCGCTTTGGGCGTCGCAGATGGTATCGTTGCAATACATCACCGAGGTGGCCTGGGCATAGGCCGGGTTGCTTTCCAGCAGGTTTTCCATTTCCGCCCGGGGCAGGGGCTCATAGGTATAGGCCTGGATGTCCATCTGCCAGATGTCGTTGAATTGAAGGTCCACGATGCCGAATATGGATTTTTTTACCCCAAACCCGGTCACCAGCAGGGAACAGCTGCCGGCGATGCCCACAATGCTCATGAAAAAGCGTTTTTTATACCGTAGGATGTTCCGCACCGTCACCTTCCAGGTGAAGTTGAACCGCTTCCACAGGAAGGGGATCCGCTCCAGGATAACCCGCTTGCCGGCCTTGGGGGCTTTGGGGCGCATCAGGGTAGCGGGCACCTCCTTTAAGGACATGCCGCTGGCAGCCAGGGTGGCAAGGCCCGTGCAGGCCAGGATGGACAGGATGCTGGCCCAGGCGATATCCGGCCGGAAGGGCATCTGAATATCCGGGATGCGGTACATGATGGAATAAGCGCTCAGGATCACCCCGGGGAACAGCTTAAAGCCGATCACGCAGCCGATGATGCCGCCGCTCACACAGGCAACCCCCGCGTAGAGCATATACTTGCAGGCGATGGTGAAGGTGGTATAGCCCAGGGCCTTCAGGGTACCCATCTCGATCCGCTGCTCCTCCACCAGGCGGGTCATGGTGGTCAGGCTCACCAGCGCCGCCACAATGAAGAAGATCAAGGGGAATACATCCCCCACCGCAGCGATGCGTTCGGTATTGTCCCGGTAGTCGCTGTAGCCCGCATTGGCGCTGCGATCGTCCACATACCAGCTGCCGTCCACGGTTTCCCCGTAGGCTTCTATGGCGTCGGACGCCTCGGCCACCAGGTCGTCGTATTCCTGGGAGAAGGAGGAGATGCCTTCGGGCTTTTTGAGCACCACCTCCGCCTGGGTATAGGTGGTTTGCAGCAGGGCGGCAATGGGCAGCTTGCTGCCCAGCTTGCCCAGGGCGTTGCCCCCGGCATAGGCAAAGCCGTCGGAGCTGCCGTTGCCGATGGTGCTGTTTCCCCGCTCGAAAATGCCTACGTATTTGGGGCTGAATACGCCCCCTACCACCCGCAGCTCCACGGAGCCGCTATCCGTGCGGAAGGTCACATAATCCCCAAGGTCGAGCTGCAGGGTGGTCAGCAGCTGGTCATCCAGCACGACCTCCTTATCCGTCAGGGGCAAACGCCCCGAGGTAAGTTCCGGGACATTGACGCGGTTTTCCGGATCCGTATCGATATCGTAGCTGGGCAAGATATCAAAGCCCACCGGCCGTTCCTCCGGCTCCTCAATGGGCAGGGAGATCAGGTGTACGTTTTTTTCCTCTCCATCCCGGGTGGTCATCATGGCGTCCAGGGTAATCTCCGGCTGCACCATCTCCACCTGGGGCATGGCCCGCATGGCGTTGATATCGTCCTCCGTCAGGCCCTGGGAGGACATCACCGTAAGGTCCGATAGGTTATCCCGTTCAAAAAGCCGGTCCCCCGCTTCGATCATATCCGGGCTGGCCGCCCGGATCCCGGCGAAAAACGCGCACCCCAGCGCCGATATGGCGAATATCGATAGAAACCGGGGCGTGTTTTTTTTCACCTCGCGTATCAGGTTGTAAAGCAGGAATCTATTCATTTTTCACCATTCGATATCCTGGATGGGGATGGGCTTTTCGTTTCTGCGGGAGCTGGAAACCCGCCCGTTCTTGATTTTTACCACCACGTCCGCCATGGGCGCCAGGGCGGAATTGTGGGTAATGATGATGACCGTCATCCCCTCCTTGCGGCAAGTGTCCTGCAAAAGCTGCAACACCTGCTTGCCGGTCTGGTAATCCAGGGCGCCGGTGGGCTCGTCGCACAGCATGAGCTTGGGGTTCTTGGCCAAGGCCCGGGCGATGGCCACCCGCTGCTGTTCGCCGCCGGAAAGCTGGGCGGGGAAATTCGTAAGCCGTTCCCCCAGCCCCACCCCGATCAGGGTCTCTTTCGCCGGCCGGGGCGCCTTGCAAATCTGGGAGGCCAGCTCCACGTTTTCCAGGGCCGTAAGGTTTTGCACCAGGTTATAAAACTGGAACACAAACCCCACGGTCTCCCGGCGGTATTGGGTCAGTTGCCGGCTGGAATATTGTTCGATATGTTCCCCGTCCACCACAATTTCCCCGCC
This sequence comes from uncultured Eubacteriales bacterium, assembly GCA_900542615.1. Classification (GTDB taxonomy): domain Bacteria; phylum Bacillota; class Clostridia; order Christensenellales; family CAG-138; genus Pelethousia. The sequence goes on from UQOG01000008.1 coordinate 4,910, forward strand.
GGTGCAGCTATCCATGCCCCCCAGGATATTCAGCAAGGTGGTTTTCCCCGCGCCGCTGGGGCCTACCACCACGCACAGTTCCCCTTTTTCCAGCTGAAAATCCACCCCCGAAAGGGCGTGGATGGTCACTTCCCCCATTACATATTCCTTGGTTACGCCGGTCAACGCAATATACGCCATGCTATGCTCCTTCTTTCAGCCGGATATGCTTCTGGGCAAAGGCCCGCCCGAAAATTCCCCGATATAGCCGATCCATGGAGGGCAATAACCTGGCCCCAACTGTTCCGGGGCCCGTCATGATACAATAATGTTCCTCCAAGATGCTGGCTTTCAGCTGGGTCATCCGGCAGCCGTTCCGCTGATAAAACGCAATGCGCCGCTCCCGCTTGACCCGGTCCTGTTCATCCAGGGAAAAGGCGGGGTCCTCCACCTCCAGCACCAGGCCGGGCACCTGGGCGCAAACCGCCTGGAAAAAGGCGCTTCCATAGCCCTTGGAGCGGAAGCCGGGTTCAATGGCGTAGTAATCCAGCAAGGTGTTGCCGGGATCTCCGCCGGGTTTATAAAACAGCATATAGCCCACCCGGGCGCCTTCCTCAAAATAGCCGTATCCCATATACCGGCCTTGGAGCCACAGGTATAAAATCCGCCAGAGGGGCTTGATTTCCCCTTTATGAAAATCCCGCGCCATAGAGCCGTGGATTCGAATCAATTCAAGCAGTGTCAATTTGCGGGTGTTTCCTTGCATTTTTCCTTTCCTTCGCTTTATTTTATCATCACCCCGATGATCTTCTGGCCTTCTCCACGGCCATACTGACCCCGGGTGCCCACCACCAGCATGTTGTTGAATACCGCCGGTGTGGACTCAATGCGAGAGCCTAAGTCCACTTCGCAAAGTTGTTGGCCGCTGATCCCGTCATACATGCGCAGCAGGCCGTTGCGGTCGCACTGGAGCACATAACCCTTGTCGTTTTGGTCGTAGATCACCACAGGGCTGGCCCAGTAGCCGGAGACCTGCTCCACCTGCCAAACCACTTCCCCGGTATCCTTGTTCCGGGCCACAAGCAAGCCCCCATATTGAGCCTGGCCCTCCACCGTCACCGATACGTCGGAACAGGCGAAGATCACCAGATCCTCCAAGCCCCCTTTCCCCACATGGGGGGTGGCCATGGTACCCTCATCCAAGGCGGCCGGGATGGAATAGGACCACAGGGTCTCCCCGGTCAGGCCGTCGATCTTCCGGTGGATGGTCTCCCCCACCCCGTCCGTGGCTCCCCGGCTGGATACCTTATTGGCCCCATAGAGGTAAATGGTCCCTTCCGCCGGCGCTTCTTCCAGCACCATGGTGGCGTCCTGGTCGTCCCCCACGTCCGAAACGTAGAGCAATTCCAGGGTGTTCAGATCCACGCACTGGAGATAGCCCCCATTGTCGGCAAAGAAGCCGTAATTCCGCCAAATGGTCAGGGAATCCTCCATGCCCCACCAGCGTTTGTTCTCGCTCTCCCCGTAGCCGGTGGCGGTATAGGTATACTTTTCCGGCGGGTCCGGATTCAATGTTAGGGCGCCGGCCTGGGGGTCATAGCTGGTGTGGAGCTTGCAGGTATACAGCACCCCGTTTTCCCCTACGGTGAGCAGGGTATCCGTGGCCGCGTCCAATAGGGGGCTGGCGTCAAAGGCCTGCCACAGCCGGGGGGAAAAGGGGTCCCGTCCCCCCAGGCTCCAGATCTCCTGGTTGTCGATGAGGGAGATGGCCCGGATCCAGGCCCCCATGGTCTGCTTGGGCTCCGTTGGGGTGGGGATGCCCTGCCCCACGAACAGCAAGGGATACCCTCGGGGGTCCAGCATGGCCGTGCCCTTGAACACCTGGCCCAGGTCGATGGGCGCCCGGGTCTCCAGGCCGGTGGAAAGCTCCATAAAGTAGATCTTCCCATCCATGGCCGGATAGATCACCTCGGTAAAGCCCTCTTTTTCCTTAAAGCTATCGTATATGCCCAGGGTCGCCCGCACCGTATCGTCCCACTGGACGATCAGGGGCTGCCCCGTCCAACCGGTGCCGGTCCAGGTGCCGTTTTCCGGCGTTGCCAGGGAACCGGTGGATACCTCCCAGCTGCGGCTCAGCTTGGCCTCGTTGACCACCTGCTCCCCATAGGTAAAGGTATTGCGCCAATGGTTCCCCCCAAAGGTGGTGATCCCCTTCACCCCTGCGGCATACTCGGTATCCGAACCAAACAAGATGCTTTCCGGCCGCTGGTAGGTCTGCACCTCCTGCTTGTTCACCATGATCCGGGTGGTGAACCCGGCGGCGGAAATCGAAGCGGTATCCTTGGGGATGGTCACCAGCTCCGGCAGGGCCGTGGCCGGCGGCGGGGTGGATAAAGCGGTTTCTACCGGGGGCGGTGTGTTTTCCGGCTGCTGCTTCTTCCCGATGGCTGCAATGCCTGCCGCCACCAAACGGTACAATCCATACAACAAGCCCAAGAGCAAACAAAGAAAAATCAGCAGCACCAGGATGCGCCGGCGTACATATTTCCGGCTGGTTTTTTTGTTGCGCGGGGCGCTCCGTTTGCCGCTAGCCATGGATTATTCCTCCGTTTTCTGCTGGGTCTCCTCGGGCGCGGGGGTCTGCGCCGGCTCCTCCTCGTCGGGGAAATCCGCCGGATCTTCCACAAACGTAATGCTGCCTTTGCCGCTTTCAAACCGGGGGGCAGGGCTGCAATGGCCCAATACGGTGATGGCCTCCAGCTGCTCAAACAGGAACAAGCCGCTGCAATTCTCCCCGCCCGCAGCCTCGATGGTCACCATGCCGGATACGGCCAATGCGCCGATCTCCGCCCCATGGTATTGGCCGCTGTTCTCCACCTTCAGGGATGCGCCGTCCTGCATGGTAAGGGTGGCGTCGCACTTGAGGGCGTTGTAGTTCTCCTGGGTAAAGGCGCCCAAGGAAGCCCCTTCTTTCAAAAGGATGGAGCCCGCGATGTCCGTGCCGCCCAGGGGGCCCTGGCCGGTGACGCTTGCCCCTTCCTCCAGGACCAAGCCGGTGGCGATCAGGCCGGCGCCGTTGGTGGCGGTGGCCTGAATATCGCTATTGGGCAGAACGGTCACCGTGCCGGCAGCCCGGATCCCGTTCCCCAGCCCCACGATGGAAAGGCCGGCTCCCCCGATGGTAGCGTCCCCCAGGCAGCCGATGGCATCGGCGCCGCTGTGGAGCACCACATCGTTCAGGGTCACGGAACAGCCGTCCTCCAGCCGAATCACGCAATCCCCGGCGCCGGACAGGGTAAAGCCGTTGCCGTTGATCACCAGCCCATCCCGTTCCTTGGTGATGCGCAGCATCTCCTGCTCCAGGCTGATGTCCGCGGAAAGGGTGGCTGTATTGGACTCGCCCCGCTCTAAAAACGCCAAAAGATCCGCCGCCGTCACGATGGAGCTGCCGCCAATGGGATCCGCCAGCTCCACCCGGGCTTCCTCTTCCTCCCCGTCGCAACCTGTAATCAGCAGCAGGCATAGCGCCAGGGGTACGATCGCCTTATAGGCAAAAGGAACTATCTTATGCGTATGCAAAGCAAACCTCCTAGTGTATGGGTTTGTACACTGCCATTAACCGCTCGGCAGCCCTTAGGCCGTCCACCGCCGCGCTGACGATGCCGCCCGCGTAGCCGGCGCCCTCCCCTACAGGATACAGGCCTGCCATGGCAGGGGCCTGACCGGTTACATCCCGCAGGATGCGCACCGGCGCGCTGGTCCGGCTCTCCACCCCGGTGAGGACCCCATCCGGCAGGTCGTAGCCCTGGAGCTTCCGAGCAAACTGGCGGATGCCCTCCTGGATGCCTGCGGTTACAAAATCCGGCAGGCATTGGGACAGGCTCCGCGCCGCCACCCCGGGCCGGTAGGTGGGGCGCACGCCGCCGAAGGGGCCCGGCGGGTCCCCCTGCAGAAAATCGCAGATCCGCTGGGCGGGCGCCGTATAGTCGCCGCCTCCCAGGCGGAAGGCCGCCTGTTCCAGTTCTTCCTGGAATCGGAGCCCGTCAAGGGGATGATACCCAAAATCCTTGGGTTCTACCTGCACCACAATGGCCGCGTTGGAATTTCGTCCGTCCCGGGCATGATAGCTCATGCCGTTGGTGACCACCTGGCCGGGGGCGGAGCTGGACGCCACCACCACGCCGCCCGGGCACATGCAAAAGGTATAGACCCCCCGGCTCCCGTGGCGGGCCGTGAGCTGATACTCCGCCGCCCCCAGCCGGGGATGCCCGGCAAAGGCTCCAAACTGGGCCTGATCGATGAGCGCCCGTGGATGCTCCGCCCGAACCCCCACGGCAAAAGCCTTGGGCTGCATATCCAGCCCCGCCGTGTGCAGCATCCGGTAGGTATCCCGGGCGCCCTGGCCTATGGCCAGGATGCAGGCGGATACCGGCTGCATCCGCTTTCCCTGGGGCGTTTCCAATTCCAGGGCAGTCAGCCGCCCCGCCTTGGAAACAAGCCCCGTCAATTTAGTCTGGAAGCACACCTGTCCGCCTTTTGCCTGGATATCCTCCCGCAGGGCCTGTACCACCTGCACCAGGCGGTCCGTCCCCAAGTGGGGCTTTGCCTGCACCAGGATCTCCTTTGGCGCGCCATGCGCCGCCAACAGCTCCAACACCCAATGGGCCCAGGGGTCCTTGATGCGGGTGGTGAGCTTTCCGTCGGAAAAGGCGCCCGCGCCCCCCTCCCCGAACATCACATTGCTGTCCGGGTCCAAGGGCCCGCCGGCGAAAAATCGCTCCACATGGATGCTTCGTTCCGTTACCGGCCGCCCTCGCTCGATTACCAGGGGGACATAGCCCTGGCTGGCCAGGGCATGGGCCGCGAACAGCCCGCCCGGCCCCAGCCCCACCACTGCGATGGGAGCGTCCAGGTCTTTTTCGCCTATGGGCCAACAAACGGGTTCCCGGGGCTGGGCCGCCTCCACGCCGGGCAGCGCCTTGCCGAGAATCCGTTTCTCAAGTGGGCTATGAAGCTGCACCTCCACCGTGCAGGCATAATAGATATCCTGTTTCTTCCGCGCATCTAGGGAGGTGCGCACCAGCCGCAGCCCCGCGATATCTTCCGCCCGTATTCTAAGAGCCCTCGCTGCGCGTTCCGGCAGCGAGGACTCGTCCGCAGTAAGCGGGAGCTTTAATCCGGTTATTCTTAACGCCATATCATTTGATTGTGATCGTCACCGTTTGCGGCAGGATCACGTATTCCAATTCGTTTGCCGTATCCCCCGGCAAGGCCAGCTCCACCGGCACCACATGCTGGCCCGCCTGCAGGCCCTCCGCATCCACATAGGCGCTCACATCCCCCCGCTCCAGCTGCCGCATCACGCTCAGCCGGCCCGAAACGGTTATGCTACAGGCTTCTGTGGATAGGCTGGCTTCCAGCCCCCGGCCCAGGTTGCGTATATCGATGGCCACATCCGACAGGATCCGTTCCTCCGTCTTTTCCCGGATATCCACGAACAGATTGACCTCCTGGTCATCCAGCAGGATCACCCCATCCGGCACCTCCAGCAGCACGGTCTCCAATACGCTGGCGCTCATGCCCGATACGTCGATCTGCTCCAGGGAAATGCTGCTGAGCTTCTCCAGGTCTTCCGGATCCCCCGCCACCTGCACCTCCGCCGGGGTGGCTACAATATCCACCACCTCGTAGTTGGCCGCCAGGGCATCCTGGCCCAACACCGCCGAATTCACATCGATGGGTAAGGTGACGGTTTTCAGCACGTCCATCTTCACCACCACCGAAGGCAGCACGTCGATGAACAAGCCGCTATCTACGGTTTCCCCGTTTTCATCCAGCAGGATGAGGGAAACGGATTCGTTATAGCTGGTGGTGCGGTCCGTAAGCAGGATAGGACACTTGGCCTTGACCACCTTGGCCACGTCTTCCGCCGCGCCCCGCACGATCAGGCTTTCCGAGCTGAGGGTCGGCGACCCGCGCCAATAGGAATCCGGCAGCGTGCCCACGAATTCCACATTGATAGGCACGGTCTTTGCCGCCAGATCGTCCACTTCTATGATAACCTCCCGGGGGGATACGGACACCACGTTTCCGTTCTGGGCGGTGGCGTAGATCCGAAGCTGATATGTGCCCGGCTTGCTGATGGAGCGCAGGCTCACCGTCGCGTTGATACTGGAAGCGTCTAGGCTCCTATAATCGGTGATTTTCGCCTTCACCTCCACCGTAACGTCCGGCAGCAGCTGGCTGCGGTTGCCCTGCACGGTCAGGTTTTTGCTTTGCAGTTCATCCTCCCCGTCAAAGCTCACCGTCACGTCGGAAATGATCTTGGTGCGCTCCGGGTCGGTTTCCATCATCACATAGCCCCACAAGAGTACCGCAAAGGCCAGGGATATGATTTTCAAGGCGATATTTTTACTAAAGAAGGTTTTGAACCCCGCCAAAATGCGCTTGCCCAAATCCTTGCGTTTATTTTCGTTCATCCTTTGCCCTCCTTTTGAAAAGGGTAAACGTGTTCCCTTCCCGCTCCGTAACGAAAATGGATTCCAGAAGGTCACGCAGGGCCTTGCTGTCGATATAACGGATCAGCTTGCCGTCCCGGGCAATGGAGATCACGCCGGTCTCCTCGGAAACCACGATGGTAATGCTATCGGATACGCTGGAGATCCCCAGGGCTGCCCGATGGCGTGTGCCCAGCTCCCGCGCCACGGCGATATCCTCCGCCAGGGGCAGGAAGCAGGCCGCCGCTACAATGGACCCCTCCCGGATGATCATCGCCCCGTCGTGCAGGGGGGTGTTGGGCTCGAAGATGTTTTCCACCAGGGGGGCGGAGATCCGCCCATCGATCCGGGTACCGGTATTGATGATATCCCCCAGGCCCGTGCGCCGCTCGATAACGATCAAGGCGCCCACCCGGCGCTTGGCCAGGCTGATGACGGCCTGCTGCAACTCATCCACAATTACCTTGGGCTCGCTCATCAGGCTGCCGATGAAATCCTTGGAAAAGATATTTCCCCGGCCGATGTGCTCTAGGGCCCGGCGAATCTCCGGCTGAAACAGCACCACCGCCAGGATCATGCCCACGGACAGCAGGGAGCTAAGCAGCCAGCTCAGGGTGGGAAGCTGGAAAAAATCGCTGATGATGGCCGCAATAAACAGCACGCCAATCCCCTTGAGCACCTGATAGGCCCGGGTTTCCTTGGTGAGCAAAATAAGCTGATATAACAGGATCGCTATGATCAGAATATCCAGCACATCTGCCAGCAAAAACTGATGCAGGTCTCCTGAAATGGTCCTTGCCAGAACGTCCAGCAAATCCAATTTACCACCTTTCAGCGATTGATAGCGTTAGCCTCTCAAAAGACTATTGTACAACTTTCATTGCGTCCCTGCACAGGGAAATCGGACTGTTTACAAATTATTCTTGTTTTAAGCCGGTTTCATCCTGGGCGTCCGGCGCCATGGCCATGAGCTTTTTTTCCATATCCATGATGGAATAGAGGAAATTCTCCAGCTCGGTGCTTTCCGCGCACAGGGCTTCATCCCCCAGCGATCCGGTTTCCCGAAGGGTCCTGGAGCATTTCTGGGTAAAGGATTCCTGCCAGGTTTCCGCTTGCGCTTTCATTCGTCCCAAAGCATCCCAGGACAATGCAATGTCTTTTTCTTCCTGCATAGGGCAACTCCTTTTTCTGCTGGCGTTTCACGGGGGATTATACTGGCCGATGTACATAGCGGCGGCAATACCTGGGACACGGCCGCGCCGCATTTATGTCGCCGCCACGGATATAGCCATTATGTTATTTTGATTGTATCATATAAATAAGATAATTCCTAGATATACTTTGTGGCGATATGGTGATAGAATCAAAGAAATATTGACAGGGAAGGAAGGGATTTACATGCCCGTTATCGATCGTTTTGAAGGGGATATTGCCGTTTGGGAGGGGGGCAGCGCCCCCAGGGAGCAGCTGCCCATGGCCGCCCGAGAAGGGGACGTATTGGCCCTGGACGAAGCCGGCCAATATTATATCGACCTGGAGGCTACCCAAGCCCGCCGCCAAGAGATGGCCAGACGGCTTCACGGGCTTTTTAACCGGACCCGGAAGGGCTAGCCGGGGAGCACATAGGCCAGGAGCAGCCCCAGGGCCGTCCCGCACAACGCCGTCAGGACGGCGGCGCAAACGAGGGCGGCTTTTTTCTTATGATGGGCGCAATATGCCCCATAGGCGCCGCAATACAGCACCCCCAAGCCCAGGCCCGCAAAATACAGCAGGGCGTAATCCTTGATCATACCCGTCACTCCAATCCGGCGTTGATATTGTCGTCCAGGGGTACCAGCCTTACCTGGAAGCTGAGCTCCAGCTGGGGGTACTTCTCCTTCCAGCCATAGGCTTCCCAGTCCGCCGCCCGGGAAAAATTCCGGCTCGCAGCCCGGCCGATGCCCATGGCGTCGCAATGGAGGGACTGGCATAAGCGAAACACCCGCTCCAGCTCGGCTTCAATGTGGGCCTCCGCCGCCTGCTTAAGCCCATTCTCCCACCCCCGCTTGCTGAGCCTTTGGTCATCCTGAAGCACCTCGCAGGTGAGCAACAGGGACACCTCCCCCTTGGGCTGCTCTTGCGTTTCCACCCGGGCCCGATATGCCCCCGTGTCCGCCAGCAATATGGTCAGCCTGCTGTCTTCATATGGAATGGATAGGCTGCCCCGCACGAATTGCCCGGCTCCCATCAACAAAAACCGAGTGTCATAGCTGTCCAGTACGCCCACCATATTCCACCCGTCAAACAAGGCCACGCCCGCCGCATATACCGCCATCCCCCCCAGCCTGGGAATGCCCTCCGTGGTGGTTTCTCCGCCCTGGGCCTGCCCGGGCTGTTCTCCCTGCTCCGCCTTTTCCTGTTGCCCGTCCTCCTGGGAAGTGTCCCGGCTGTCCTGGCTATCCTGGCTATCCTGGCTATCCTGGCTGTCCTGGCTATCCTGGCTATCCTCCCCTTCCTTGTCCTTTTCCACCGCGCTTTCATCCAGGCCCCCCAGGGTGATCACCGGATCCAGCCGGCCGCCCTCCACCGCTTCGTGCACCAGGGAATAGTTGATCAGCGGGGAGGTGCCCTCCTCGTGATAGTTGCGCAATAGGCTGTATTGCAGCTTGGTCATGTTCTGCATCCCGGCCCCGGCCATCCCATCTAAAAAATCCCGGGCCGTACATAAGGACACCAGCAGCTTCACCGACTGACGAATGTTCAGGGCATTCAGGGAAACCCGGCTCATGCTGGATAAAGCCCCCTGTTCCGCCGTCTCCTTTGAAAAAACGATGGTATTGAGCCGCTCGAAGTTCAGCTGATAGGGAACCCCCATATGCACCGTGGTGATGGCGTGAAACAGGTCCTCCCCCTCCGCGCCCACCAAAATCGCTTTTCCGGCGGCGCTTTGGCTCCCGCTGTCGTTGGCCTCGCTTTGCAACAAAAAGGTGAAGGCATAGGTCTCCGCCTGTCCCACGTCCACCCCGATGGAGGCCACATATTTGTATTCATCCAGGGACACCGGGCCCAGGCATCCGCCCAGCAGGCAGGCAAGCAGGCTCCCGGCCAGCACCAAGCTACAGGTTCGCATGATCCTTCTCCTTTTTCCCTTTGCTTCGGCCCAGCAGGCCGCCCATCGCCCCGGCGAACAGGCAGGGCAGCAAAAGCAGCCAGCCATGATGCACCAACCAGCTGCGCACCTGCTCCACCGCCCCATAGCCCCCGCTATGCTCAAAGAACAAGGCGCAGCCCAGCAGCACCGAAAAGGCAGCCACCGCCGGCTTGGCGTTCCCCAGCCCCAATTCCCGGCTGGCGATCCGGCTGGCGGTAAACAGGAAGAACGCCGCGCCGATCAGCTCGCCCATCAGCCATAGGAACAGGGAGACCTTGTCCATGCGAAACAGATACCCCTCCCGGAGCATATTCATATCCAGCCGGTACAGGGGGGCGTAAATGGTGGTCAGGTCCTGGTAGCCGTAGGTGAGGGAGATGGCCAGCTGGGTCAAGAATGCCAAGGCCGCCGCCCCCAGCGCGCCGATACAGCCGGCGGACCCCATGAATTTCGCGCCATGGGCGGAGCCGCTCAGGGAGAGCCCGCCCAACAGGGCCGGCAGCAAAAAAAAGGTATGCCGCAGGCTATATCCCGCCACCTGCCCCCAGGTGTTGCCCGGCAAGGGATACAGCCGGTAGGTCTGATAGCTTTCCAGGGGCAGCAGCAAATTGAGCAGCATCAGCACCAGCAGCAGCCCGCCCAATAGCCTACTTAGCCGCCCCAGGGTCTCCAGCCCCCAGAACGCCAGCATAAATACCGCCCCCATGATCCATAGGCTGATGGAGGAATATACCGCCTGGGTAAACACATAGCTGTAGAGCATGGAAATGAACCGCATCATCCCCGCCAGGCCGCTGAGCAGGAGCAGCAGGGCCAGCAAGGCCATGCAACCGTGGCCCAGGGGCTTTCCCAGGCCGAGGGTAAACAGCTGGCCCAGGTCCTTTGCCCCGGCCCGCTTCATGACTGTCAGCAGAAGCAAAAATATGCCCAGGCTCAGCAGGATGGATAAGGGAACCCAAAGATAGGTGGAATTCCCGCCCCGGTACGCGTATTGGGATTCCAGGGTGAACACCGCGTTTAGGTACAGGGGGATCCCCAGCAGGTATGCGCTCTCCTGCCTGCCGATATAGCCGCCTTCCATGCCGTTCATTGGCCGTCCCTCCAGGTTTGGGTATTGGTAATATCCGCCGCCCGCTTATGGGGTTGCAGAGGTCCCCGCAGGATAGAGGGCTGCTTCGCATAGGTCTTGGGGGCAAGGGGCGCCAAAAACGGCACGCCGTAGCTTTTCAGCCTGGCCATAGCCCCCAGGGCCACGGTGATCAGGCAGGCCATGCCCAGCAGCCCGCCCAGCCATGCGGCAACCACCAGCGCCATGCGGATATAGGCGGCGGAAAGCTGGGTGGCATAGTCCGGTATGCAGAAATTTCCCAGTCCGGACAGGGCGACGATGATCAGGATCACGGAGCTGGCCAGGTTGGCGCTGACCGCCGCCTGGCCCAAAATAAGCCCGCCGATGATACCGATGGCCTGGCCGATGCTGCCGGGCACCCGCAGTCCCGCCTCCCGGATCAGCTGGAACACGGCCAGCAGGAATACCAGCTCCATGCCGATGGGGGCGAACACCATCTCCCGGGAGGAGATGACGGTGCTGACCACCTCGGTGGAGAGCATCCCCTGATGATACAGGGCCAGGGATAGGAAATACCCCGGCAACAGGATGGATAGGATGGCCCCCAGATAGCGGATAACCCGCACCACATTCCCCTGCGGCTGCCGGGAATAGACGTCCTCCGGGGTGGCCATCAGGGCCCAAAGGGTGGTTGGCATAATGTTGGCGTAGGGGGAGCCCTCCAGCAGCACCGCCACATACCCTTGCATCAGATAATTTGCCGTTCGGTCCGGCCGTTCGGTGGCCAGCACCTGGGGGAAGGGCGAGAGCCGGTGGGTTTCGGTAAGCTGTTCCAACATGCCGATGGCCGTAATATCCCTGGTTTGGATTCGGCCTATGCGCCCCTTGATCTCCTCCACCAAAGACGGGTTGGCAGTCCCCTCCAGGTATAGGATGGAGGCTTGCAGCTGATTGCCGCTGCCCACCGGGCGCATCTCGCAGACCAGGTCCTCCCGCCGGATGATCCGCCGCAGCAGGGTAATGTTGGTGCGCATGTTCTCCGTATAGCCTTCCTGGGGGCCGCGCACCGCCTTTTCGTTTTCCGCCTGGCCCACGCTCCTGTGCTCATAGCCCCGGGTATCCGCCAGAATGGCTTCCCCCTCCCCGTCCAGAAGCACCGCGGTCTTGCCATCCAAAATCCCCGCCTTGATCCGCTGGAAGCGATTCTCCTTGCATAGCTCATGGAAGGCAAACACGCTCTCCATCAAATAATCCGCATACGGCGGCGCCGCTCCATCCAGGCAGCCGGGCCGCATACCCTGCCGCAGCAGGAAGTCGTTGACCACCGTGCCGTCGGCCATGCCGTTGATAAACAAGGCTGCGCTTTCCACTTTCTTTCCCAGCCGGAACCGGCGGATTACCAGGTCCCGGTTGATGTCCCCCCGAAAATCCTGCCGGAAACGGGCCAGGGCCTCCTCCAGGCAGCTTGGCAGAGCCTCCTCCTGCTCCGGCCGGCCGTCCGGCCGGTAAACCCGTCCCGCCGGCCCCCGGCCATAGGCGGTAGGCTGGGGCCGTTTCCCCGGGCCGCCGGGAGCCGGCTCCGTCCCCTCCGTCCCCCGCTTGGGCGGGCCCGACCAGAAGCCCGGTTCCCCCGCCTCGGTTTCCAGCAGCTCAAATTCGTTCCGCTCCTGGGCAAAGCCCAATTTGTGGGCCAGGCTGTCCCATACGCCCATGGCTCCATCGCCTCCTAGCCTTTTTTTGGTAGTATGGCCCCTGCGCCCATATCTATGCGTGCCGTCCCCCCTATCCGAATCCAGGGCGATATTGCTGACGATCCCCCCTGGCCAGCGTTCGGCAGGGGGGACCAAAATGGGAAAAGGCTTACCCTATTTGCTCTGATGCGAACCGCCGCTGGTTCACAGCCTTTTGCGAAAAGTTTCCAGAAGCGCGGCAAAAAAACAGGCAGCGGCACTTGCTGTCCGCTGCCTGAAACAGAGCATCGAGATCGGGGCTACCGGCCGGCCCGGTAGGCTTCCGTGACGCAAGCCTGATGCCGGGGGCACTCCTTGCTGTTTTCATGGACCTTGGAGCCTTTGAGGTGGATGCAGAAGTGGCCGTCAAAGTTGTTGCTGGGGGTCGGGTTTGCCATATGGGGCATACAGTGCATACTGGCCGCAACGGTTTTGCCGTTGTAGGTGACCCAGATGGGCCGCCGGTCCCAGCTCCAACTGCCCCCGGCGATCCGCTTCATCGTAGCCGTATCGCTGGCGGTGATAGGCTCCACATCCGCATGGTACCAGCCGCCAAAGCGCCTGGCCCGGAAGCTAAGCCCGGTGCGCACGTCCGTAACGGTAAACTTGGCGCCCTTGTGCAGCCATTCTTCCCCGCCTTCAAACCAGTCCAGCAGGATCACGCTGCCCTTAAGCTGGGTGAAGGTGGCGGTCTCCTTTTTCAGGTCGTTGCCGCTATCATAGATAGATGACAGGGTCTCGGCCCCGGCCACGCCGTCCGCGCTGCCCAGGCCCGCCGCCTGCTGGTATTCCAATACGGCTTTGCGGGTGGCGCTGGAATAGGTGCCCGTAAGGCCGTCCTTTCCCAGGAAGCCCCTGCGGTACAATTCCTGCTGGAGCTTTTCCACCTCCTGGCCCTCCATTCCCTGCTTCAACATGCTGGCAGAAGCCATGGAGGCGGTGGTCATGGTCAGGTGCTGACGGTGGACATACCCTGCCTTTTCATTGGCGCTGACAAAGTACCATTCTCCCACCACCCGCTTCACCCGCACGCCCTGGCCGGCGGCCAGCAGCTCCACCACATAGGTATGCTCGTCCGGGCCGCCCCGCAGGGCGGTGCCGTCATCCAGCACGTAGGCGCCCCGGCTGCCCCCATCCTGCACGAAGATGTAGTCCTGGCGCACGTAACCCACGGTCTCATCCGGCAGCAGCACCCGGTACCAGCCCCCTTCCTGGGCCAGCACCTGTACCTGGCTGCCCAGGGCCAAGGTGCGCAGGGCGTTGGATTCCGTATCCGCCTGCTGGCGCAAATTGACCCCCTCCGCCGTAATGGTGGCGGTTTCCGCCGCGGCCACCGCCCCGGGCGTAAGGGTCAGGATCGCCAGAAGCAGGGCGCATACTCGCTTGCCAAACATTTCGCTTGCCTCCTTAATAGGCGCCTACCGGAGGATATGCCTCCCGAAGGGCATTATAGGTATATTGCAGCTCCTCCACCGTCCGCAAAATATTGGACGCCGTCCCATAGGAGATCTGGCTTTGGAGGGTATTGATCTGCTGAAGCAGGGTATTGCGGTCCGAATCCGGCAGGGTCTGCACCTGGCTCAGGTATTGGTTCACCTGGGTAATCAGGGTTTGCGCATTCTGCCTGGCGGTGGTCAGGCTGGAGTCCCAGCTGTTCTGCTGCATCCAGGTTGGCGTATGCAGGGAGCAGGTGCCGCCTGTGGTGGAGATGGCGGCGTTGTAGCTATCCGTATCCGCCTGCACATAGACGGCGTTGGGGATATATTGCCGCAGAATCTGCAGGCCCTCGGAATTGCCATATGCATCCACTTCGCCCACCACGTCCGCGTACATGGAATCCTGGAAGATCAGCACCACGCTGGCCGCGTTGGATACCCGGGGACAATAGGCGGAGGCGGGTTGGCCGGTATCCAGGCAAATGCCGGACATCACGTGCATATCGCAGTAAGCCACGGGCGCCGTCCCCTCGGCAAACCAATCGGTAATGGGCACGTGGCCCGCGCTGTCCGCATAGCAGGCCTCGGTGGCCAACAGGCCGCTGACCGAGCAGACCGTACACTTTTCCAGCCCCAACTCCGTGGGGGATTCATCGATGATGGGCCGGTCTGTAAGGCCCTCGTGGATTTCGGACATAAACGCCTGCCACAAGGGCGCCGCATAGCTGCCGCCGGTGGCCTTGCCCTTGAGCTTATACTGGCTGTAATAATCGTGGCCGATCCAGACGGTGGCGCTGTAATAGGGGGTAATGCCGGAGAAGCACACGCTGGAATAATCGGAGTTGGTACCGGTCTTTCCAGCCACGGTCATGCCGCTGATCTTGGCCTTGGTGCCGGTGCCCCGCTGCACCGCGTCGGTCAGGATATCCACCAGCATATAGGCGGTGGATTTCTTGAAGACCTGATGCCGCTCCCGCACGCTTTCCGCGTCCAGAATCACCTTCCCGTTATCGTCCACCACCCGCACAAAGGACAAGGGCTCAATATATTCGCCGCCGTTGCCAATGGCCCCGTAGGCCGCAGCCATCTCCACGGTGGTGATATCCGTAGTGCCCAAGGCCAGGCCGCTGCCGGTGGCGCTGATCCGGCTCTGGTCCACCCCCAGATTGGCCAGGTATTCCGCCCCCTTGGGGATGGTCACATGCTCCAGCAAGGTGCGGGCCGCCGCCACGTTCAGGGACTGGACCACGCCGGTGCGCAAGGGCAGGGGGCCCAGGTATTTTTCGCTGCCCACGGCCGGATAGCCCTTTTCGCTATCCCAGCCTTCGATGGGGGTGGGGAAGTTCTTCAGGATGGTGGCGGGGGACGCCCCCAGATCCAAAGCCGGCCCGTACACCGCCAAGGGCTTGATGGAGGAGCCCACCTGCACCGGGCTGGTGGCCCGGTTCAGGCCCTTTTGGATGGTTGGCTCTTCCCTGCCGCCCACGATGGCCCGTAGCTCCCCCGTATGATAGTCGAAGATCACCGCGGCCACCTGGGGTTGCGGCGTTTCCACCGTATCCCCGTTGTCCAGGGTTTCCACCCGCACCGCCGCCGAAGGATCCGTCAGCTCGGGATATTCGTCCCAATTGGTGATGGTTTCCTGAAGGGTATGCTGCATCTCGGTATCCACGGTAAGGTAGATGTGATACCCGCCGGTGCGCAGCTCGTTTTCAATGGCCGCCCGGTTGGTTTTCGTATCCAGCATCTCCCGCTGCTCCAGCAGGTGGGTCACCACGTCCTTGATGGCATATTCCACAAAGTAGGGCATATCATACAGCTGGTTGTTGGAGGATTCCTCCACCACCGTAACCGTATCCTGCATGGCGGCCTCGTATTGGTCTTTGGTGATAAAGCCGCCCTCGTACATGGCCAACAGCACCACGTTGGTGCGCCGGTCGGTCACATACATCTGGTTGTTGTTGTCCAGCGAGTAGCGGTATTGGGCCTCGGTGATGGCCCCGGAGGCATAGAGTTCCTCCAACTCCTCCCGCTTGGCGTCCGTAAGGGTGCGCTGGTAAATATTCAGCCGGGGGTTGGTATTGTAGGGCTGCTGCACCATGCCCGCCAGCATGGCGCATTCCCGGATGGTGAGCTGGTCCATCTCCTTGCCGAAATAGTCCATGGCCGCGGTCTTGAAGCCATAGTTGGAGCCCCCCAGGCTCACGTCGTTCATATAGGCTTCCAGGATCTGATCCTTGGTAAATTCGTTTTCCAGCTCAATGGCCAAATAGGCCTCCTTGATCTTGCGCTTATAGCTCTGCTCGCTGGAGAGCACCTTATTTTTAATCAGCTGCTGGGTTAGGGTGCTGCCCCCGTGGGTATCGGCATTGCGCAAGGTGTTGATCACCGCGGAAAACAGCCGCTTATAGTCCACCCCGTCGTGCTTATAAAACCGCACGTCCTCAATGGCGATCAAAGCGTTTTTCAGCATATCCGGGATCTCGTCTATATCCGCCCAATCCCGGTATTCCATGCCGGCAAAGGTGGTGATCAGATTGCCGTCCTTGTCATAGATGTAGGAGGTCTTGTCGCTTTTGGTGATCTGGGCGGTATCCAGCTCCGGCGTGGTGTCGATATAAGCCTTGGCGATGCCCATCACCAACCCCATGCCGACGCACCCCAACAGGATCACCATCACCACGAATACCTTGAGGGTGGTAAACAGAACCGCAAGCAGGAACGACCGGTTGCCCCGGCGCTCCACAAACAGCTCCTGATCGAGATCCTGCGCCGCATGGCGGCGGCGTCGCAGCTTCATCCACCAGCCTTGAAGCCGGTACCAGCATTCCGTCAGCCAGGCCCTGCAGGTCTCCCAAAAGTTTTTCTTCGGCGTATCCTCCTGCCGGTCATATTGCCCGCCGTCCATAGGGTCCGGCATGGGCTGCAATCCCGTTTCTTCGGGACCGTGTCCGTCAAAATGTTCCATATGCGGGTTCCTTTCACAAATTTCCCCAGTACATTATAGCACATTCCATGGGCCAGGCTCAATATTCCTGCCGCCCGCATAGAATAAGTTAACAACTTGTTGATGTTTGCCCCGGGCGCGCCCTTTCGCGCGCCCCATTCCCATCGGATCGGAGGTTCGGATGTCTCATATACCCGGCGATGCCAAGGCACGCAAATCCCGCCGGTTCCGCCGCCAGGCAGGGATCCTCATCGGCGGTTTCTGTATCTTGGCCATGGTTGGCGCGGGCCTGTTGAGCCGCAACATGCGGCCCGCCCTACAGGCCCTGGCCGAGGCCAGGATCCGGTCCATCGCCGCCAGGGCCATGAACGACGCCATCTTGGAATCCATGGGGAATGCGGAAACCTATGCGCAGCTTATCTCCGTGCGGGAAAACGGGGAAAAGGTATACCTGCTCCAGGCAAACACCCGCAATATGAATATCCTGGCGGCGGATTGTGCGGAAGCGGCCCAGGACCGGATCGCCCAGATCGGCGAGCAGGGCATTTCGGTCCCCCTGGGCACGGTGACCGGGGTCTCCTTCCTCTCCGGCAAGGGGCCGGGGATCCACGTGAGCTTCACCCCGGTGGGCAGCGTGCAGAGCGAGTTTTCCTCGGAATTGCGGGCCAGCGGCATCAACCAATCCCTGTACCGGGTGAACCTGAAGCTGACCGCCTCCCTGCGGCTGATCCTGCCCGGGGTCAGCGACACCATCCAGGTGTCCGCCGAAGCCGCCATCGCGGAGAGCATCATCGTCGGGGACGTGCCGGAGGTATATACCAACGTGGCCAACGAGGAGGATATGCTCAACCTGATCCCCTCGGATAAGCCCTAGGGAAATGGCCGGGCGGATTGCGCCCGGCCATGGGGATATGCTATACTGGAACCATGAAACGGGTGATCGAAATTTGTCTATGCTTGTTGCTCCTCCTGCCCTGCGCCTCCGCCGTGGCGGTTACGCACGCGGAGGAAACCGTCCTGCCCACCGCTACGCCGGCGCGCACCCCCTCCCCTACCGTTACCCCCGCGTCCCCCCAGGCCACGCCTTTTACGGGGCTGATCGCCATCAGCGCCTCGGAAAACGCCACCAGCGAAGACGTGGTGCGGGTGCAGATCCGGCTGCGTGATCTGGACTATTTCACCTTTAAGCCCACGGGCATCTATCAATCCATGACGGCAAACGCAGCCAAAAAGTTCCAGCAAAAGCATACCATGGACGACGGCACCCCCATGATCGCCGACGGCACCATTGGGCCGCAGTCCATGGAGATCCTATTCCGTCACGACGTTTCCCGGGCGGATATTACAGCCAGCATCCCCATCGGCAGCAGCCGGGAGGGGAATCCGGTGCCGGCCGGGGAATTGGTGAGCTGGGAGCAGGTGCAAGCCATGCTGGAGCTGAACGCTTCCTATACCATTACCGACTACAACACCGGCGAGACCTTTTCCATGGTATATGTAGGCGGCGAGCACCACGCGGAGATGGAATGCGCCGACGCCTTTAACGCCGGGATCTTCCGGGAGGTGTTTGGCGGGGAATACAACTATTCCAAGCGGCCCGTCGTCATATCCATCGGCGACCGTTCCATTGCCGCCTCCCTGTATGGCTGGCCCCATGGGGAGGACCACTACAGCGGCAACGAAATGGACGGGCATACCTGCCTGTTTTTCGACGGCAGCCTGTCCCACGTGGGGGACCTGCCGGATGCGGAGCATACGGAGATGATCTATCAAGCCGCCGGCCGCTCCTGATGCAGGCCGCTTGTAGGGCCATCCCAGCGAAAACGTGACGGTGCGTCACGTTTTTTTCTGTGAAAAAGCGGTTTTTCAGTACGATTTCTAAGGGTCCATGGCGCATTGAGGTCGAAGGCGCGGCCAGGGCGCCATATAGGGAAGCCTTTGGGACTTTATGGATTAAACCAAAATCCGATGAACGCCGGCCAGGATGATAGCCCCGTCCCCTGGGCTTTTCCGGCAAACCGAGGGAGGGGGAACAGCACGTCGCGTTGTTCCATCCGGCTTTGAGTTTGCCCATAAGGTTCAGCGGGCCTTTTCCCGGAGCTTTTGCAGGATTCGGCTTTCCAGCCTGGATACCTGCACCTGGGATACCCCCAGCATGGCCGCGATCTCGCTCTGGGTCTTATCGGAAAAATAGCGCAGCAGGATGATCTGCCGCTCCCGGGCGTCCAGGATGCCCAGCAGCTCCTTGAGCAGCACCCGGTTCAGGGCCTGCTCCTCCCCGTCCTCCCCGGCGCTTACCCGGTCGATCACCAGGGGATCCGAATCCTCGCCAAAGGCGGGCTCGTAAATGGAGATATGGGGCCGGACGGCCTCCAGGGCCATGGCGATATCCTCGGGCTCGGCCCCCATAGCCTCCGCCACCTGGTTCACCCCTGGCTCCTGGCCGGTTTTGGCCAAAAGCGCCGCCTGGACGGAAGCGGCCTTGGCCGCCAGCTCCTTGAGGGACCGGCTGACCTTGATCATGCCGTCGTCCCGCAAAAAGCGCTTGATCTCCCCGGCGATCATAGGCACGGCATAGGTGGAAAAGCGCACATGATAGCCCGTATCAAAATTGCGGATGGCCTTAACCAGGCCCAGGCAGCCGATCTGGTACAGATCCTCGTATTCAGCGCCCCGGCCGGCGAATTTGCGCACGATGGAGCGCACCAGGGGCGCGTTGCATACCACCAGCCGCTCCTGGGCCTCCTCGTCCCCCCCTTGCGCCCGGACGATGAGATCCAGGGTCTCCTCATGGGGGAGCGCGCCGCCTTCACCCATGGCGCTCCACCTGCCGCAGCCGCTTTTCCAAGCGGACCCGGGTACCTTTCCCCGGCGCGGATTCTACGCTTACCCGGTCCATAAACGCCTCCATCACGGAAAACCCCATGCCGCTGCGCTCCATGTCCGGCTGGGTGGTGTAAAAGGGCTGCCTGGCCAATTCCACATCCTCGATCCCCTTGCCCTGATCCTCTATAACAAAGACCAGCCGGCTTGGATAAAGCTCCCCCCTGAGGGTCACGGTTTCATCCCGCCGGTTTTCATAGCCGTGGATGATGGCGTTGGTCACCGCTTCGCTCACGGCGGTACGGATATCCGTAAGCTCTTCCAGGGTGGGATTCAGCTGGGTGGCAAAGGCCGCCGCCACCGTCCGCGCCAAGGCTTCATTTTGTGAAATGCTGGCAAAGCGTAGTTCCATTCGATTCTCAAGCATGTTTCGTCCCCCTTTTTCCATCCCGTTGCCCCTCCTGCTGGCCGATCAGCGGCAGGATCCCCGCCATTTTCAGGATCCGCGCCGCATAGCTGCTCATGGCGCTGACCCGCAGCGTGCCGCCCCGCTCCCGCATGAGCCGGTAGCGCCCCAGGATCACGCCGATGCCCGAGCTATCCATAAACGTGATCCCGCTCAGATCCAGATCCAGCGCCCTGATGTCCAGCGTAAGAGCCCCATCCAGAAGCTCCCGCACCTGGGCCGCGCTATGATGGTCCAGCTCTCCCGTTAAGGAGGCCGTCAACCGGCTGCCCGTTCGTTTTGTGGTTATTTGCATAGCTTGTCCTCCAAAGAGATATGTGCCGCCCCCAGGTCGTATCGCCGGGCGCGCCCTTGGCGCGCCTTCCATTTTGGGCCGTATCTATCTATTCAACGCAGAAATTTCGCATCCTTCCAAGGATTCCCATTTCTTTTGCCGAATATACGCAAGGTTTGTCGCCGGAGCCGGGTTTGCGCCATAAAAAAGCGGGCGTCCCTCCCGAAAAGAGGGGCGTCCGCGTCTTTCTTCGCCAATAGAAAACCGGCGCCGGCATCATGCCGGCGCCGGTCCGTGCGCCATGGTTTGGGTGCGGCCTATTCTAAAAAGTCCTTGAGCTTTTTGCTCCGTGAGGGATGGCGCAGCTTCCTGAGAGCCTTGGCCTCGATCTGGCGGATGCGCTCCCGGGTCACGTTGAACTCCCGGCCCACCTCCTCCAGGGTGCGGGCCTTGCCGTCGTCCAGGCCGAAGCGAAGCCGCAGCACCTTTTCCTCCCGGGGGGTCAGGGTGTCCAGCACCTCCATCAGCTGCTCCTTGAGCAGGGTAAAGGCCGCCTGCTCCGCCGGGGCGGGGGCGTCGTCATCCGGGATGAAATCCCCAAGATGGCTGTCCTCCTCCTCGCCGATGGGGGTCTCCAGGGAGACGGGCTCCTGGGCCACCTTGATGATCTCCCGGACCTTCTCCTCGGAGATGCCCATCTCCCGGGCGATCTCATCGGGGCGGGGGTCCCGGCCGTAATCCTGCAAAAGCTGCCGGTTGACCCGGATGAGCTTATTGATGGTTTCCACCATGTGGACGGGGATGCGGATGGTGCGGGCCTGGTCTGCGATGGCCCGGGTGATGGCCTGCCGGATCCACCAGGTGGCATAGGTGGAAAATTTATAGCCCTTCCGGTAGTCGAATTTTTCCACCGCCTTGATCAGACCCAGGTTGCCCTCCTGGATCAGGTCCAAAAAGAGCATCCCCCGGCCCACGTAGCGCTTGGCCACGGACACCACCAGCCGAAGGTTGGCTTCCGCCAGCTTCTGCTTGGCCTCCTGGTCCCCTTCCGCCATGCGCTTGGCCAGATCGATCTCCTCCTGGGCGGACAAAAGCTGGACCTTACCGATCTCCTTGAGGTACATGCGGACCGGGTCGTCGATGGCGATGCCTTCCCCCCCGATGTCGTTTTCGATCTCCGCAATGCCCTCGTTGATATCCTCGGGCACCTCCACCTCATCCACCACATAGATGTTGAGGGCTTCCAGCCGGTCGTAGATCCGCTCGATCTGCTCCGCGTCCAGCTCCAGCTCGTTTAATGTATCCATAACCTCCTTGTAGGTCAGGACGCCATTTTGCTTGCCGGTTTCGATCAGCTCCTCTATGCGGGCTTCCGGGCTCTTTTTGGGTTCCTTTTCCTTGGGGGTTTCCTTGCGATCCTTAATCTCCAAATCCGTTCCACTCCTTTATCTTTGGGTGTGCCTATACCGTCAGGCCATAGGGCCTAATTCCGTCAGTTTCTTTTGCAGCGCGGATAGCTCCTTCGCCGCTTCCGGGCTGTCCGCATACGCCGCGCTCAGCGCCTCCATGCGGGCCCGGATGGCCATGCGGGCCAGGGTGTTCACGCAATCCAGGGCCGTGGCCTCCGGCTCCACCAGCCCCTCCATCCGCTCCACGGCTTGGCTCATCAGGGCCGCCGTCTCGCCGGTAAGCTCGCCCATCAGCAGGGCCGGGTCGGGATTCTCCGCCAGCAGGCGCTCGGACAGCTGGTTGAGGGACGCGGTGGGGAAGCCCACCTCCAGCGCCTGCATCCGGCTCAGAGCCGCCAGCAGGGCGTCCTGACTCTTGAGCATACAGGCCAGCAGGGTGGTCTCCAGCCCGGCGGTGGCCGGCTGGGGCTTGGGTTCCTGATTTTGCTTAGTATGCCGGTATTTTCCAGGGTTATTCTGGACGGGCCCCTGGCCGATCTCGCATTGGGCCCGGATGGCGTCCAGGCCATAGCCTGTGCGCCGGGCCACGATGGGGATATACCGGTCCCGCTCCACCGGCTGTAGGGTATTCAAAAAGCTACAGGCCTTTTTTGCATATTCCTCCCGGCTGTTGGCATCCTTGGGGTCCGCGCCACGCCAGAGGGCGTCCAGCTTGTATTCCTGCAGGTTCTTGGCCTGATCCTTCAGGGAAAGGAAGCCTTCTCCCCCGTGGGCGCCCACATATTCGTCCGGGTCCTGGCCGCCGGGGATGGCCATCACCCGCACCTCCAGCCCTTCCCCCGCCAGGATGTCCATGCCCCGGAGGGTGGCGTTCTGGCCTGCCGTATCCCCGTCGTAGCAGATATACACCCGGGGGACATACCGCTTCAGGAGCCTGGCCTGCTGCACGGTAAGGGCGGTGCCCAGGCTGGCCACCGCATTGGTGACCCCCCCCTCATACAGGCGCACAACGTCCATATACCCTTCCACCATGATGAGATCCCCCGGGCGTTTTCCCCGCTGCAGGTTCAGGCCGTAAAGGTTATACCGCTTGTTGAAGATCGGGGTATCGCCGGTATTGAGGTATTTGGGCGTATCGTCGCCCATGGTCCTGGCGCCGAAGCCCAGCACCCGACCGTTGGCGGAGATGATGGGAAAGATGACCCGGTTCCGGTAGGCGTCGTAGACCCGGCCCTGCTTGCCCCGTATGGCCAGGCCGGCCTCCACCAGGGTCTCGGTGGAAATCCCTTTCTTTTCCATATGCTGGGTAAGGTTGTCCCAGCCCGGCAGGGCGTAGCCCAAGCCAAAGGCCTTGACGGCGCTGGCCTTTATCCCCCGGCGGATCAAATATTGCCGGGCGGCTTCCCCCTGTTCCCCCAGGAGGTTGCGCACATAATACCGGGCGGCTTCCCGGCAGGCGCCGTAAAGGCGCTCCTTCTGGGCGCGCTCCCGTTGAAGGTTTTCATCGTTCACCTCTTCGGGCAGCTCCATACCCGCCCGCTGGGCCAGGCTTTTTACAGCCTCGGTATAGGTGAGCCGCTCCGCCTGCATAACGAACTGGATAACCCCGCCCCCTGCGTGGCAGCCAAAGCAATAATACAGCTGGGTATCCGGGGTCACGGAAAAGGAAGGGGTCTTTTCGCTATGGAAGGGACAGCAGCCCCAAAGCCGCCTGCCCTTTGGCTTGAGGACCGTATATTCGGAAGCGATGGCCGCCAGGTCGCTCTTTGACAGCAGCTCCTGCAACCAAGCATCCGGAAACCTTCCCATAGGCCACCCTCCTTCCTAATATTGTTATTCGACAGAAAGAACGAAAATCCTTCCTGGCCGCGCATTTTTTCACTTTTGGGTATTATACCCATTCCCTGGGTACGAATAACCGGCAAAAATCCGTGATGGCATACCGGTCGGTCATGCAGGCGATATAGTCCGCCGCCACCCGCTCCTTGCCGTCCGCTTCGATGTTTTTCGTAAATTCCTCCGGCAGCTGGGAAAGGTGGTCCCGGTAGTATTTATACAGCTCGGAGATCACATGCATCCCCTTGGTTTCCTCCTTTTTCGCCTCGGGGTTCAGGTATACCTTTTCAAACATGAACTGCCGCAGCTCCAAAAACCGTTCCTCGATGAAACGGCTCATGCTCACCTGGGGCTTACCGTAGCTCTCCTGGAGCACGTCCAGGATCAGGCTGTTGATCCGCTCCCCATGGGTGGCCCCCAGGGCCTGGTTGCAGCTTTGGGGGATATCGGCGGGATGCAGCACGCCGGCCCGGATGGCGTCGTCGATATCGTGGTTGATATAGGCGATCCGGTCCGCCAGGCTCACCACCTGGCCTTCCAGGGTGGCGGGGGTGCCGCTTTTTTTATGGTGCAGGATCCCGTCCCGCACCTCAAAGGTCAGGTTTAGGCCCTTGCCGTTGTTTTCCAGCTTTTCCACCACCCGCAGGCTCTGCACATTGTGCTGGAACCCGCCCGGCACCAGCTGGTCCAGCATGGATTCCCCCGCATGGCCAAAGGGGGTATGGCCTAAATCGTGGCCCAGGGCGATGGCCTCGGTTAAATCCTCGTTGAGCCGCAGGCCCCGGGCAATGGTGCGGGCGATCTGGCTCACCTCCAGGGTATGGGTCAGGCGGGTGCGGTAATGGTCCCCCACCGGGGAAAGGAACACCTGGGTCTTATGCTTGAGCCGGCGGAAGGATTTGCAGTGGATGATCCGGTCCCGATCCCGCACAAAGGGGGTGCGCACCGGGCATTCCTCCAGGGGATAGGCCCGGCCTCGGGTGTCCACGGAACGGACCGCATAGGGGGATAGATACGCATCCTCCCATTCCTCCACGTGGCGGCGAAAATCCTGGCTCTGTAGCATATGGCTCCCTCCCTTTTCTGCAATGGAATGCTGCCGGCCGGGCATCCCGGCCCGCGGCCCGCTGCCCCCCAACTGGGAAGGGCGGTATATAGTTAATTCTCCGCGGAGGGCCAAAAATCCTTCCCGGCAGGGAAAATCCTGCCCCCATTCCTATATTTCGTCTTTTCTGCCACGAAAAAAGCGGCCTTGTGCCGCTCCTTTCAAATGCCCACAGCCACGGGCGCCTATCGGGCGTTTCGATAGGCGTGGCCCGCTGCGAGTTCCTTCCCTTTGGCCGCAAACATTTCGTTGACCGTCACCATCTGATATCCCTCTTCCAGCAGCTTGGGCACGAGGGCCTCCACCGCTTCCGCCGTTTCGTTATATATATCGTGGAGCAGCACGATGTCCCCATCCTGCACATCCTCCAGCACGCTGGCGATGGTTTGTTTCGGATCCCGGGTGCTCCAATCCCGGGTATCGATGCTCCACATGATGAGGGGATAAGGCACCAGGTCCAGCACCCGCTGGTCTTTCCAGCCCTTGCCATAGGGCGGCCGCACCAGGGCGCAGCCCGCGCCGGTCTGCTCCCGCACCAGGTCGTTGACGGATTCCAGCTGTTCCAGGGCTTCCTTGTCCGATAGGCTGGTAAGGTCCTTGTGGTTGTAGGTATGGTTGCCGATCTGACAGCCCAAGGCATAGGCCCGCTTCACCGTGTCCGGATATTTGGCCGCCTGCTTGCCCTGCACGAAAAAGGTGGCCCGGATCTGATATTGCTCCAGCACGTCCAAAATGCGCTCCGTGCTCTCCCCGCCGGGGCCGTCGTCAAAGGTAAGGGCAATGATGGGCTTCTCGGGGTCAATCTGCGGAACCGCCATAGCCGGCTCCGCCTCCTCCTGCTGGCCGGGGCCTTCCGTATCCAGCAGGCCGTCCCATTCGGGCAGCATC
Organism: uncultured Eubacteriales bacterium; assembly: GCA_900542615.1. Taxonomy (GTDB): domain Bacteria; phylum Bacillota; class Clostridia; order Christensenellales; family CAG-138; genus Pelethousia. The sequence goes on from UQOG01000008.1 coordinate 30,499, forward strand.
TCCTGGGCCACGTCCTGCAGGGTCTCCAGAAAAGACGCTTCCTCCTCCGGCTGCGCCTCCTGTTCCAGCTGGATCTCCACCCGCACCGGCTCCTCCTGCATCTGGCATCCATATGGCAAAAGCAGCATTAGCCCGCAAAACGATATCAGGATCCCGCGTTTCATTTTCACTGTTATATCTCCCTAGCCCCACAAACCGCGGGGCTGAATCATGCAATTTCTTTCATTAGGATACCGCGCTTTTTGTCGAAATACAATCCTTCTTGCCGGAAGTTAACATTTTGTTTTCCAATTCTATGCAATCGCCGCGCCGGCGGCGCGATTCCCGCAACGGATAAGGGGAACATCCGGCCACGTCCCCCTCTTTTGGCCCCGCTTGCAATGCGGCGGCATTTTTCATATAATTGTAAGCAGCAAATTAAGGAGTAAGGAATTAGGTTGAAAACCAGCGATTTTTACTATGACCTGCCGCCGGAGCTGATCGCCCAGACCCCCATTGCGGATCGCAGCGCGTCCCGGCTGCTGGTGTATCAACGGGCGCAACAGCGAATCACAGACGGGACCTTCACGGACATCCTCCAATATCTGCGCCCGGGGGACGTACTGGTCCGCAACACCACCCGTGTGCTGCCGGCCCACCTCCATGGCCACCGGCCGGATACCGGCGGAACCATGGAGTTTCTACTGCTCAAACGCCTGGATGAACGCCGCTGGGAATGCCTGGTGCGTCCGGGCCGCAGGGCCCGGGAAGGCCGGGTGTTCACCATCAGCGACCAGCTCCGGGCCGTTATCCGGGAACCCACGGACGCAGGCGGCCGGGTGGTGGAATTCCAGTTTGAAGGCATCTTTGAAGAGGTGTTGGAGCAGGCGGGGGAAGTGCCCCTCCCTCCCTATATTAGAGAGCGTCTGGAGGATAAGGAGCGATACCAGACGGTATATGCCCGGGAAAACGGCTCGGCAGCCGCGCCCACAGCGGGCCTGCACTTTACCCCCCAGCTGCTCCAGGCTGTGGCGGAAATGGGCGTGCCCATTGTGGACGTGCTGCTGCACGTGGGCCTGGGCACCTTCCGGCCGGTTTCGGTGGAAAATGTGGAAGACCACCACATGCATACGGAATACTATGAGGTGACCCCCCAGGCGGCGGCCACCATCAACCAGGCCCGGGCCAATGGGGGCCGGATCTTTGCCGTGGGCACCACCACCTGCCGCACCCTGGAAAGCGTCACGGACGAGGCCGGTGTGGTGCATAGCCAGACGGGCTGGACGGGCATCTTTATCACCCCCGGCTACCGGTTCAAGGCGGTGGATGCCCTGATCACCAACTTCCACCTGCCCGAGTCCACCCTGCTGATGCTGGTGAGCGCCATGTGCAGCCGGGAGGAAATGCTGAAGGTCTATGAGCACGCGGTTCAGGAGCGGTACCGGTTTTTCAGCTTTGGGGACGCCATGCTGATCGTATAAGGAGTATCATGCGCAATCCTGCTTTTCGTTTTGAGCTTTTGCACGTATGCGCCCAGTCCGGCGCCCGCCGGGGCCGCCTGCATACCCCCCACGGGGTCATCGAGACCCCCTGCTATATGCCGGTGGGCACCCAGGCCACGGTAAAGGCCATGCTGCCCCGGGATCTCAAGGAGATCGGCACCATGATCCTGCTGGCCAATACCTACCATCTATTTGAGCGGCCGGGCCATGCCCTGGTGCAGGAGGCGGGCGGCCTGCATCGCTTTATGCGCTGGGATGGGCCCATCCTTACGGACAGCGGCGGGTTCCAGGTATTCAGCCTGGCCGCCTCCAACAAGATCCGGGAGGATGGGGTGGAATTCCGCTCCCTGCTGGACGGCCGCACCCATTTCTTTACCCCGGAATCCGTCATGGAGATCGAGCAGGCCCTGGGGGCGGACATCGCCATGGCCTTTGACGAGTGCGCCCCCTTTCCCAGCGACCGGGATTATACCATAGCCGCCATGAACCGGACCCATCGCTGGGTCCAGCGGTGCATCGCCGCCCACACCCGGGAGGATCAGGCCCTGTTCGGCATCGTCCAGGGGGGCATGTTTGGGGATCTTCGCATTCAGAGCGCAAAGTTCCTGGCGGACCTGGATATGACCGGCTACGGCATCGGCGGCCTGTCCGTTGGGGAGCCCAAGCCCCTCATGTACGAGATGCTGGAAACCCTCATGCCCCACCTGCCCGCGGACCGGCCCCGGTATCTGATGGGGGTGGGCAGTCCGGATTGCCTGGTGGAAGGCGCCATCCGGGGCATTGACATGTTTGACTGCGTGCTCCAGACCCGCATCGCCCGCAACGGCCTGGCCCTCACCGGCAACGGCAAGCTCATGCTGCGCAATGCGGCCTTTGCCAGGGATTTCCAGCCCATCGAGCCGGGCTGCGACTGCTATGCCTGTACCGGCGGCTTTACCCGGGCTTATATCCGCCACCTGGTCAAATGCAAAGAGATTCTGGCCAGCCAGCTGATCACCCTCCATAACCTGCGCTTTTCCCTCCGGCTGATGGAATCCGTCCGCAAGGCCATCGAGGAGGACCGGCTGCTGGATCTAAGGGATGAACTGGCCGCAAAGGGGGCGCTTTCCTGATGCCATGTAGCAAGGAATACCAGGCTTTGTCCGAAGCCCAATTGGCCCAGCTGGGGCGCGCCCTGTCCCATGCGCTGTTCCCGGGGGCTTTTATCGCTTTGTTCGGAGACCTGGGGGCGGGCAAAACCGCCTTGACCCGGGCCATTGGCCAGGGATTGGGCATACAGGATATCCAATCCCCCACCTTTACCATCGTGCGGGAGCACCGGGAGGGCCGGCTCCCCCTGTTCCATTTCGACGCATACCGGCTGGGCAGCGGCGAGGAGCTATATGCCATCGGGTATGGGGATTACCTGGCCCAGCAAGGGGTCGTGGTGATGGAATGGTGCGAAAACGTGCCGGATGCCCTGCCTGCCCAACGCTTGGAGATCCACCTCGCCGGCAGCGGCATGGAGCCCCGTCAGGCCCTGCTGCGGGCCACAGACCCGGCACATTGTAAGCTTTTGGAGGCATTGCCATGATCCTGTTAGCCATTTCCACCTCCGGCCCTGCAGCCTCCGCCGCCCTGTTGGAGGACGGCGCGATCCTGCAAGCCGCCGCAGGGCCCCGGGAGCGCACCCACAGTGAGACCATCATGGATCTGATCCAGCAGGCTTGCGGCCACGTGGAGCCCGATAGCATCGACGCCATTGCCGTGGACGTGGGCCCCGGTTCCTTTACCGGGGTGCGCATCGGCGTATGCGTAGCCAACGCCATGGCCAAGGCCTGGCAAAAGCCTGTGATCCCCGTCAGCTCCCTTGCCGCCCTTATCCATGGGTTCGAGGGCCCCGGCCCCGTATGCGCCCTGCTGGATTGCCGGAACGGCAATGGCTACGCCATGGCGGCGGAAAACGGAAGGGTGACGCTGCCGGAATCCGCCGTGGTAGTGGAGGAATTGCTGCGCCAATTGCCCCCTGGGACCTGCGTCGTAGGGGACGGCGCGGCCGCATACCAGGCGGCCATCCGGGAGGCGGTGCCGGGCGCCGTGTTGCTGGGGGGCCGGATCGTAACCGGGGAGGCCGTAGGCGCCTGCGCCTTCTTTAAGGCTGGGGTCGCCGAGGCGATTCCCCTCTATCTTCGTCCCGCCCAGGCGGAACGCCTGTATAAGGAGAAGCATCCATGAGCCAGGCCATATGGTTTCGTTCCGCGCAGCGGCGCGATGTACCCCGGATCGCCCAGCTGGAACAGGTCTGCTTCCGCTCCCCCTGGAGCGAAAAATCCCTGATGGGGGAAATGAAAAACCCCCTGGCCCATTACCGGGTGGGAGTGCTGGAGGAGGCCATCCAGGCCTATGGGGGCATGTGGATCTACTTTGGAGAGGCCCATTTGACCAATGTGGCCGTTGCGCCGGAATACCGGCGGCAGGGCTATGGCCGGGCGCTGATGCTGGACCTGATCCAGACCGCCCTCCTACACGGGGCGGAGCGTATGACCCTGGAGGTGCGGGAGCATAACCAAGCGGCCCAGGCCCTTTACAAGGGCTTGGGGTTTGAAACCGCCGGCCGCCGCAAACGCTATTACAGCGACACCGGGGAGGACGCGTTTATCATGTGGAACGATCATTTGGCGGCGCAAGTCGCCCCGCCCCCGTTTCACATCTAACCATACAAACACACAGGAGGAACAGTTTTTTATGAAGCAATCCATCGTTAGCCCCAACGCGCCCGCGGCCCTTGGCCCCTATTGCCATGCCACGGTTTCCGGCAAGCTGGTGTTCGTCTCCGGCACCCTGGGGATCGATCCCGCCAGCGGCAAGCTGGCCGAAGGGGTGGAAGCCCAGGCAACCCAGGTGATGAAAAATCTGGAGGCGGTCCTTAAGGATGCCGGCTCCAGCCTGCAGCACGCCCTCAAGGCCACCATCTTCCTGACGGATCTGAACGATTTCGCCGCCGTGAACAAGATCTATGGCGACGCCTTCCAGGGGGTGTATCCCGCCCGCTCCTGCTTCCAGGTGAGTAAGTTGCCCGGCGGCGCATCCGTGGAGATCGAGCTGATCGCCGAGCTGGCGGAGTAAAGCCATGGAGCGGCCCAGCCCACCGTTCCCCTTTCTGTATCGCCCCATGGTGGCGGCCGCCCTGGGGGCGGGGCTGGGTATTGTCTTTTTTCGCACGTTGTCAGGCGCAGGCCCTCTTTTGGCCCTGTGCCTGTTTTCTATTTTGGGGCTTGCCTGCTGGCTGAAAGGGCTGCCGCCTCTGCGCACCTTTTGCCTGGCCGTGGTTTTCGCGCTGTTGCGCACGCTGCTCCTGCCGGAGCTCACCCTGCCCCAGGCCGTAATGGCCCCCTTTGAACGCGCCCGGGAGGCCCTGCTCCAGATCACCGGCAGGCTCTTCCCCCAACAGGACGGCGCCCTGCTCTGCGCCATGCTCTGGGGCGACAAGTCCCAGCTGGATACCGGCTTGCGGGCCGCCTATCAAGGGGCCGGCGTGGCCCATATCCTAGCTCTGTCCGGCCTGCACGTCTCCTTTGTGGCCATGGCGCTGAACCGGCTCACCCAACGGGTGGATATCCGCTTGCGCCTGGCCCTGACCGCCGCCGCCCTGTTCGCCTATTGCGCCATCGCCGCCTTCCCCGCCTCCCTGGTCCGGGCCACCCTCATGTGCCTTTGTCCCCTCTGCGCCCAGGCCCTGGGCCGGAAAAAGGATCAGCCCAGCAGCATTGCCTTTGCGGCCCTGTGCATCCTCTTCTGCGCCCCCAGCGCCCTATGGGACATCGGCTTCCAGCTCTCCTTCGGCGCGGTGATCGCCATCGCCATGCTGGCCGCGCCCCTGGCGGACCGCCTGCCCTTTCCCCAGGAGCTGTCCGAATCCATCGCGGTTTCCATCTGCGGCCTGCTTGGCACCTTGCCCCTATCTGCCTATCACTTTAAGGAGCTGCCCCTCCTCTCCCTCTTCGCAAACCTGCTCATCCTCCCCCTGGTGCCTTTCGCTTTCCTTTGGTCCATGGCCGCCTGCTTGCTGGGGCTGCTCTATGATCCCCTGGGCGCCCTCATGGCGCCGGTGGGCCGCTTGCTCCTCAACGGCATGAACGGCGCCGCAACAGCCGTGGCCGGCTTCCCCCTCTCCCTCCTGGAGGTCCCAAAGCCTTCCCTGCTCTCCTGCTGCCTCTTTTACGGGGCCATGCTGCTCCTCTCCCGCTTCTGCCTGCTGCCCGCCCGGAAAAAGGCCCTGGCTGCCGCGGGTTTGTTTGCCGCCGCCTTCCTGCTCATGGTATAATGACGATATGGATATTCGTAGCTTTTTTCAAGCCCTGAAGGCCCAGCGCCTATCCGGGGCCTACCTGCTTTGCGGGGAGGAGGAATTCCTCAAGGACCAGGCCCTGGCCGCCTGCGTCGGGCAAATCGACCCGGTCTCCCGGGAGCTGAATCTGGAATACCTGGACGCCGGCAGCGTGGACGACGTGACCAACGCCTGCGAAACGCTCCCCTTCTTTGCCGACCGCCGGCTGGTGGTATGCCGTTTTTTGCCCCAGGGGGACGCGGGCAAGGCCCTGGCCGCCTATCTGTCCAGGCTGCCGGATACCACCCTGCTGCTCTTTTTCCTACGGGGAAAGGCGGATGAAAAGCTGAGCCTGGTCAAAGCCCTGCGCAAGCAGGACCGAGTGGCGGATTTTGACCCGCTCTCCCCCCAGGAGGCCGTCCGATGGGTGTGCAAGCAGGCCGTCCGGCTCCAGGGCGCCATCACCCAGTCCGACGCCCGGTTCCTGGTGGAGCTGGTGGGGGTCCAGGTGGCCAACCTGAACAACGAGCTGACCAAAGCGGCCTTTTATGCCGGCCACGGCCAGGAGATCACCCGGGACGCCATCGCCGCCTGCGTTACCCGGAACCCGGAGCTGCGGGTATTCGACATGGTGGACGCCTTCCTGGCAGGGAAAGCCCAGGAGGGCCTGCGGATCTACCATCACATGCTTTCGGAGGGGGAAAGCCCCTTTCGCATGGCGGCCCTGTTGGAGGGGAATTTCCGGCGCATGGCCCTGGCGAAAGCCTGCATGGAGCAAGGCATGGGCCGGGAGGAGGCCCTGAAGAAGCTGGGCAACACCTTCCCCATGAAAAAGGCCTGGGATCAGGCCCGGGGTTATTCCAAGGCGCAGCTGCTGGAAAACCTCCGCCGCTTCGCCGACGTGGGGTATTTGCAGATTTCCGGGCAGGCCAAGGACGCGGACGCCCTGGAGCGGGCCTTGATCCTGTGTATGCCCAGCCGGGGCCTGCAGCGGTAACGCCCGGGGGGCGGCGGCGGGTGGGCGAA
>UQOG01000009.1 GCA_900542615.1 uncultured Eubacteriales bacterium
GATCAGCTGATCCAGAGCGAGACCGGCATCGACGTACACATTGCGGAAGACCCGCTGGACTGCGTGGCCAAGGGTGCCGGTGCGGTGCTGGATCATGTGGATGTCCTGCACGACGTGCTGGACACCGACGGCGGCCACATGTAAACGGCTGCCTTTGCGGAAAAGAGTTCTGCGCCGCAGCTGCGCGGTCTTCCGCCGCAAACAAAGTTTCTTGCGCGGATGGCAGCGGCTGTCCGCGCTTTTTTCGTGGCTCCGGCGTTGCAGGCCGGACAGGAGGGAGACCCCTTGAAGGATTTTTTTGACACATGGAAATTCAAGATCCTGGTGGCGGTGGCGGTGTTCCTGGTGGGCATCATGGCCTATGCCGGTGCCAACGGCCGCCTGACCGCCGCCCCGCAGGAGCTGCTCAGTGTGGTGCTGACCCCGTTCCAGAAGGTCAGCGCGGCCCTCAGCGGCGGCGTGGGCTCGGTGTGGGAGAAGTATGCCCGCATCGACGAGGTCATGGACCAGAACGAACAGCTGGAAGCCGAGAACGCCGAGCTGCGCCAGCAGATGGTGGACTATGACCGCATCAAGGCTGAGAACGACGCTTATAAGGCGCTGGCCCGCATCCAGGATAAAAACAGCGAAGCAACGTATGCTTCGGCCTTTGTCATCGGCCGCGACACGCTGGACGAGTTCGGCGGCTTCACGCTGGACAAGGGCACGGCAGACGGCGTGGCGGTGAACGACGCCGTCATCAGCGATAGGGGCTACCTCGTGGGCGTGGTGGTGGAAGCCGACACCACCAGCTGCAAGGTGATGACCATCCTGCACCCCAGCTTCAACGCGGCGGGCGTGGTGTCCCGCACCCGGGAGAACGGCATCATCAACGGCAGCAGCGAGTATGCCGGGGACGGCCTGTGCACCCTGACGAACCTCGAACGCAGCTGTGAGACCCACAAGGGCGATCAGGTCATCACTACGGGCCTGGGCGGGGTCTACCCGCCGGACCTGTTGGTGGGCATCGTGCAGGAGGTGGTGCCGGAAGCCAGCGGCAAATCCTCCATTGCGGTCATCAAGCCGGGTGCCGACCCCCGCACCGTCAAGCATGTATTCATCATCACCGATTATTAAGGGGGCGCTTTGTATGGAATCACGCCGCATGCGCAGCCGCAGCCAGATCCTGAAATGGGGCTGCTATGTGCTGGCGCTGTTCGTGTGTGCAGCGCTGCAAACGACCCCCGGCCTGTTCCAGCTGGGGCAGGCAAAGCCGTTGTTCATCCTGCCGCTGTGCCTGGCCGTGGCCGTGTATGAAGGCGAGTTCGCGGGCGCGCTGTTCGGCGCGGTGTGCGGCCTCTTGTGGGACTACACCGCCGGGCGCACCGTGGGTATGCTGGCGCTGGAACTGCTGCTGATGTGCTTTGCCCTCTCGGTGCTGGTGCAGCTGTATCTGCAGGGCAGCACCTGGAACTTTGCCCTGATCAGCATGGTCACGGCGGCGCTGGTGCTCTCGCTGGACTGGCTGTTTTTCTACTATATGCCGGGCTACAGCTGGGCTGGCAGCCGCTGGCTCACCTTCGTGCTGCCCTCGGCCGGGCTGACGCTGCTGCCCTCGCTGGTGCTGTTCCGGCTGGTGCGGCGCATCCACGAAGAATTCAAGATCGACAACGGCGTAGTCTGAACCGCCGGAGGAGACACGGATGAATCAGAACGAACGAAAAACCGTCGTGCGCCGCATGATTTTGCTCATTGCCGCGGCATGTGCCGTCATGGGGCTGTTTGTGCTGCGTCTGATCTTTCTGCAGCTGGTCAACGGCGACGACTTCAAGGCGCAGGCCACCAATACCACCGATTATAATTTCACGGTGACGGCGGCCCGCGGCGACATCGTGGACAGCAGCGGGCGGCGCATCGCCACCAGCACCACCAGCTACAACGTGGTGCTTAACAAACTGCTGATGGGTGACCGCGACCTGGACACCATGCTGCAGCAGATCGTGGAGCTGCTGCGGGAAAACAGCGAGAGCTGGAACGACACCCTGCTCATCGGCCAGCCGGACGCCGCAGGCCACTATGAATTTACCGACGATGATACGTCCACCAGCGACCAGAAGCAGCTGGCCGACATGAAGGACACCCTCGGCCTGCAGCAGTACGCCACCGCCGACGATGTGATGGAGATGCTGGTGGAGAAGAATAACCTGCAGGGCTTCTCGCTGGAATGGCAGCGGGTGCTGGCCGGCATCCACTACGAGATGGACCGGCAAGCCTTCTCCAACGTGAACAACTTTGTCATGGCCGAGAACGTTAGCGCCGCGACCGTGGCCACCATCAAGGAGCACAGCCTGCAGCTGCCCGGCGTGGAGATCGTGGAGACCAGCGCCCGCAGCTACGAGCAGAGCGACATCATCCCGGCGGTGCTGGGCCGTGTGGGCAAGATCACCGCCGAAAAGTGGAAGGTGACCGATTCGGACGGCAACGTGACCTACCCGCTGCGGGACAAAGGCTACAACATGAACGACATTCTGGGCATTTCGGGCCTGGAATCGGCCTATGAAGACGAGCTGCGCGGCAAGGACGGCGTGGAGACCATCACCCGCAACTCGGACGGCGTCATCGTGGACACCCAGCTTACCACCGTGCCGGAGCCGGGCCACACCGTGCAGCTGACCATCGACAGCAACTTCCAGCGGGCGGTGGACAAGGCGCTGGCGGAGAACATCGACATGATCAACCGCGTCTACAACACCGGCGACATGAAGGCGGCTGCGGCTGCGGCCGTGGTCATCGACGTGAAGGACGGCGGCGTGCTGGCGGCCTCCAACTACCCCAGCTTCGACCAGAACCTCTACGCCACCAACTACAGCGAGTACAGCTCGGACCCGGGCCTGCCGCTGTTCAACCGGGCCCTGCAGGGCCTGTATACGCCGGGCTCCACCTTCAAGCCCGCCGTGGCAGTGGCCGCGCTGGACAGCGGCCTCATCAACCAGTATTCCACGGTGTTCTGCAACGGCGTGTACAACTACTTCAAGGATTACCACCCCAAGTGCACCCGCCACGGCCACAGCGGCAACATCGACGTGGTGACCGCCATCAAGTGGAGCTGCAACATCTTCTTCTATGACGTGGGCCGCCGCCTGACCAGCGATGTCTACGACGCCTACGCCTACAAGCTGGGCCTGGGCCAGCGCACCGGCGTGGAGGTGAGCGAGGCCACCGGCCGCCTGACCACCAAGAACGATTCCAACTACACCGCCTCGCTGGACGTGCAGGCCGCCATCGGTCAGGGCAACACGGTGGTCACCCCCATCCAGCTGGCCACCTATGCGGCCACCCTGGCCAACAACGGCGTGCGCTACCGCACCCACTTTGTCAAGGCCATTCTGGACACAAACACCGGCGAGGTGCTCAGCGAGACCCAGCCCGAGGTGATGGATGTGATCGAGGGCACCGGCAACACCTTTGAGCTGGTGCGCGAGGGCATGAAGCAGGTGCCCAGCACCATCAGCGGCAAAATTTCCAGCTACCCCATCGCCATCGCCTGCAAGACCGGCACCCCCCAGCGCAGCGAGACCTACGCCCCGGGCAAGCACTACCTGAACGCCATGATGGTGGCCTACCTCCCGGCGGATGACCCGGAGATCGCCATCGGCATCTCCATCGAGTACGGCGGCTACGGTGCCCGCGCCGGTGACCTGGTGGTGGACATCGCCAACGCCTACTTCGCCATGAAGGACGGCACGCTGGAAAAGCAGGCCGAGGAGGAAGCCGCGCAGTCGCAGGCAGACCAGCAGGCGGCCGACACCCAGCAGTCCACCGAAACGGCCAACGGCACCCAGACCACCACCGGCACTGCCAATACGGCCGGTACGGCAGGCACGGCCCAGCCGACCCAGACCGAACCTGCCGCCCAGCCGGCCACGACCGAGACGGAGCTGCCCGCCGCAGAGCCGGACACCGAGGATAACCCGGACGCCATCGCGCCCGAAACGGTCCCGCAGGAGACGGGCTGACCCGGCACGGGGGCGCAGCCGCGCGGCTTTTTGGCGCGCGTTTGACCAAAAGAAAACAAAATTGAATATTTTGTATAAAAACCAGTTGTAATAGATTGGATTTTGTGATATTATTTTTACCAAAGGGACTTTTTACCACACGGTGTATCACATAGAGCGAAAGAGGAGAGGGTAACGGATGACGATTGCACTGATTGCGCATGACTCCAAAAAGGAGCTGATGGTTCAGTTCTGCACGGCGTATTGCCGCATTCTGAGCCAGCACAAGCTGGTGGCGACCGGCACCACAGGCAAGCTGATCGCCGAGGCGACCGGCCTGCAGGTCCAGCGTTTTCTGGCCGGTGTGCAGGGCGGCGACCAGCAGATCGCTTCCCGCATTGCCTGCAATGAGATCGACCTGCTGCTGTTCTTCCGCGACCCCATCAACGCGAAGCCCAGCGAGCCCAACGAGATGACCCTGCTGCGCCTGTGCGATGTGCACAACATCCCCATGGCCACCAACATTGCCACCGCCGAGGTGCTCATCCACGGCCTGGAGCGCGGCGATCTGGATTGGCGCGATATCGTCCACCCGCAGAACTGAGTGCAAAGCGGAGAAACAACAAGACAAACAAGAAAAGGCACTGTACCGCACAAAACGGCACGGTGCCTTTTTATTTGCAAAAAAATATGTGAAAATACGCGAAAAAGCTTGACATCAACATAGGGGGGGGGGGTAAAATAAAAATGGGAATGCCCTCGAACGACCGGAAATGCCGGGACAAACCGGGGGCGTGACAACCACCGTTTGAGTGCGCAAAAAGGGAGGAAAGCAACATGAAAAAAAGACTGATCAGCCTTCTGCTTGCGGTGTGCATGGCGGCATCTGTTCTGCCGGTGGGCGCATTTGCGGCAGCGGCGGGGGAGACCTTTGCCTATGAATACGAAGGCCAGACCCTGAACTATAAGGTGACGAGCGATTCCACGGTCGAAGTGGCCAAGAACACGGGCATCACCGGAACGCTGAAGATCCCAGAGACGGTGTATGACGGCGATGAGAACCAGTATACCGTCACGGCGATCGGCCAGGATGCCTTTGCGGGAAATAACGTTATCGAGGTGGAGTTTCCGGCTACCCTGAAAACCATCGGAACGAGCGCGTTTCTGAACAATAACAGCCTGAAGGATGTTGAATTCCCGGAGGGACTGACCACCATCGGCAACTACGCATTTGGCTCTGTCTGGGGCATGACGAAACTGAAGATTCCGGCAAGCGTCACCCGCATCGGCGGCGGTGCATTCCAGTGGTGCGGAAACGTCACTTCGATTGAATTCGGCGCGGGCATCCAGCTTTCTGAACTGGAAAGCGGTCTGTTCGACCACTGCCGGAAGCTCCAGAAAGTGGTTGTGCCGGAGAGCGTGAAGAAGATCAACATTGCAGTCTTCCGTGACTGCCCGGCATTGGAAGAAGTGATCCTCCCGACGGGTGTTACCGAGATCGACTCGGCGGCATTTGCAGTGGACAGCCAGTCCGCGAACGATGCATTCAAGCTGCACTATACCGGTTCGGAAGAACAGTGGAACAGCATCGCAATCGACTGGGCGGTGTGCCAGAGCGGCGGCGACAACAGCATCCTGCAGAAGGAAGGCGTGGTAGATTACAACTACGCCCCTGCCGACGATCTGCCCGATGACGTCGACTTTGACGGCGATGCTTCCTGGATGGGCTCGGTGGCAGCTGCAGCGGCCATTGGCACGGGCGCCGCCATCGTGGCGTATCAGTTCGGCACCACCGTCTACCTGGATTCCGTCCTGCCCGAGGGCGCGGATATCCCGGTGACTTATGGCCAGCTGGCAAAGCTGATGTGGCAGAATGCCGGCAGCCCGGAACCGGAAACGGCTCTGGCACCGGACGCAGACGAAGTGCAGAAGGCAATGGCCTGGGCTGTGGAAAATGAGCTGATCGACGCTCATAGAAAAGCGGATTTCCTTGTCAGCCGCGTCAGCGTCATCCGCGCGTGGAACAAGGCTCAGAAGCTTGCGGCTGCAAAATAACCCGATCTGAATAAAAATATCAAAAGCGTACCCAAACAAAAAAAGCGCTGCCCGGTTTGGTTCCGGACAGCGCTTTTCTGCTGCAAAAACTTAAACTTTGAAGTCCGCTGCCATCTCGGCCACATCTTCCGGGGCAAAATCGCCCAGAGGCAAAATCAGCCGGGCCAGCACGGCCTGCGGCAGAGCAGCCAGCGCGGCGCTGTCGTCAGCGCCCACGCCTGCAGGCGGGCAGACCGTGTGCACACCGTCGGAAGCGGTCTCCACCCGGGCGCGGTGGGGCGTAGCCACATACTGCATCCCCAGCTTGTCGGCGGCGGTGAGCAGGGCAGCGAACAGCGGGCTGACGCCCTCGCCCAGCGCGTCGGCGTCCTGCCCGGCAAGGGCCTCGGCGTTCAGCACGATGCACTCAATGCCCAGCTTTTCGGCCGCCTGCTTGGCAGCTTCCGCTTCGGCGGCCTGTTCGGCTGCCAGCCGCACGGCAGCGCCTGCCACGGCAAAACCCTGCTGCTGCAGAATGCGCACCGCCACGGCGCAGGCGGCGGTGTCGGCCATCTGGATCAGGACCTTGTCCTGGCTCTCGTAGGTGTCGAACCCGTTCCCGGGCAGAAAAGTATCGTTCATGTCCCTTGCCTCCCGCCATGTGCTTTGCTTTGTGCCACGGCCAGCTGGTCGCAGCGTTCGTTCTCCGGGTGGCCTGCGTGGCCCTTGACCCAGACGTAGGTGATCTTGTGTCGGGCTTCCTGTTCCAGTGCCTGGGCCCAGAGGTCCGGGTTCAGGGCAGGGGAGCCGTCGGATTTTTTCCAGCCCCGGCGCTGCCAGCCTTTGGCCCAGCCCTTCTGCAGCCCGTTGATGACGTACTGGCTGTCGGAACACAGCCGCACTTCGCACGGCTCCTTGAGCTGGCGCAGCGCCTCAATGAAGGCGGTCAGCTCCATGCGGTTGTTGGTGGTGCTGTCGTCACCGCCGCTGAGCTCTTTTTCGTAGACCTTGCCGTTGAAACGATAGCGCAGCACCGCGCCCCAGCCGCCCGGGCCGGGGTTGCCGCTGCATGCGCCGTCGGTGTAAACTTCGACCTGTTTCATGCGGTTCTCCTTATCATAGGTAGTGCTTCTATTTAGCGCCATTTTCGCCGTTCTGTCAAGAGCCAATGCATACTTCGGCCCGGTTCTGCCAAACCTTGGAATTGACAAAAACGCCGGGAAATACTATACTAATCCTAACAAAATGCGTATAGGGGCGCACCATAGGCGTGTGCCCGGGCGTTCCACAGAAAAGCCACGGTCGCATCGAACAGATGGACCCATCTGGCACAAAGGATTCTTACGGAACAGACAGCGGTGTACAAAAATCACGCTGACAGGAAAATTCTATACGGTGCATCCAACGGAAGCCGATGCGAACATCCAAGGTGCTTCCCCTGCACAGCGCGGCTGCTCCCGGTTTGAGGGAACGGCCTGCGCTGCAATGATTTTTGGAGGTCAGAATGGCACAGTCAAAAGAAAATACGAACGTTACCCCGCGCGGCAAGGCAGCAGCCAGCCAGAACGCAGGTGCACCCACCGCACAGGCAGGCGAAAAGCGCCCCCGCACCACCCGGCGGCCCTACTACAACCGCCGCCCCCGCCGCCCGGCCCCTGTGCGCAGCCCAGCCCGGCATGTTATCATCCCATGGAAACGGGCTTACCAGCCCCAAAGGAGGAAGCCATATGCGCTACCTGGTAGACGACGCCGCCCTGGATCCGGCAGCCTTTCTCGCCTTGGCCAACAGCGTTTGGCCAGGGGAATACGATCTGGAAAAAACCCGGCAGGCATTGGGCAGGACCCTGAATATCACGGCGTACCATCAGGGCCGGCTCATCGGCTGCCTGCGCATCCTTACGGACGGATGCTACTTTGGGACCATCACCGAGGTGCTGGTGCTGCCCGCCTTTCAGAAGCAGGGGGTCGGCAGCCAACTGCTCTCGTTGGCCCGGGCCCATACCCCGACCCTGCTATACTTTGGCGCCAAGCCGGGCGCGGAAGGCTTCTATGAAAAAACGGCTGTCAAAAAGGGATGCAGGCCTATATCATCCACAAGGCGTAAACATGGAGGCTCGGGGGCTGCAATGCAGTTAATAATGGTTGTTGCGCGTCGCCGCTACAGCGGCTTCCTTCAACGCCCTTGCTCGCTGGGCTTTCGCCTCGCTCCTTTCGCCACAGGTAGCGCTCGGCTCCGCCCCTCGAAGGCTTCCAATCGGATTTGGCGGCATGTACGGAAAATCCGCAACATGCCTTGCGTAGCAAGGGTTTTTGCGGATTTTCCGTACATGCCGCCAAATCCGATTAAAGCCTAAAAGGGCCGCGATCTTCCATTCGCCAGAGGTTTTTCGACAAGCTGAGGGGCGGCCACCCAAGTGGCCGCCCCTTCCAGATGGAACGACTTGTCCGTTTCCGCGCCAGCTCATTGGAGCCGCTCTTCCAGCTGCTGATAAAACTCCGCAATATGCTTGCCGTCCACCAGGCCGTGGTGGGCCAGGATGGAGACGGGCAGGATGGTATCCTGGCCGTGGGTTTCATATTTTCCCCAGGTGATCCGGGGATTGCTGTCCGCAGGCATGGGGACGGGCTGGATCAAGGCGGAATAGGATAGCCAGGGCAGGCACGAGATGAAGAAATAGCCGATGCTCTCCGCCGGGTCGGATATGCCGCCGCCGGCCTTGGCGGCTTCCTGGGCCTGGGCGGCATAGGGCAGGAATTGCTCTAAGGGCATATGGCAATCCAGGGTGCAATATGCGAACACCCCGTCCGGCCGCATCACCGTATGGGAGGTTTTGCAGCAGGGGAACTCGATGATCTGCTCTCCCAGGATCCGTTGCCGCAGGGCGGGCACAGCGTTGGCAGCCGCCGCCACCTCATATAAAAAGCGCAGGAAGAAATTATGCCCTTGCGCCTTACAGCGGCGCAGGAAGGCGGTAATGTCCACGTTTCGGGTCACCCCCACATACGGAAACGCCAAGGAGCGAAAATAGGCGAAGTGTTCTTTGCGGGGATAGGCGCCCATGTCCACCACCCGATAATCCATGTGCATTTCTCCCTTCTGCAGGGTACGCCCATCGGCTTGCGATCGGTGCGTCCCGCTGCGTAAGCATGGTCCCTATGCCAGGGCATGATATTTCAAAAAGCGCGCGAATACCGGCCCGGTGTTAGGCTGTAAGCCCAATTCACCGGAGGGTTTCCAATAGGCTGTCGATCAAGCCGTTCACGGTTTCAGGGGCGTCGGTATTGGCGTTGTGGCCGGCATGTTCCACCCAGCATAAGGGGATTCCGGTTTTTTTATGCCAAGCCTTATTATACCGGATACAGGAACCGGCACGGTCTTTCTTTCCGCAGATCAACAGGGCGGGACACGAAAGCTTATATGGCAGATCGGCTTCCATGGCTTCTGCAAGGATTTTGAATCCATGGCCCGACAGCTGGCTATATCGCTGCTGATCCCCCTGGTATTGCTGCATCATGGCCCGCATCAAAGCCCTTCCGTAAGCGGACGTAGCAACGCCCCGTGCGCCCCATCTGCATAAAAGCCTCCATGGCGTCAGCCGATATATGGGCTCCATTCGTTTGAGCAAAAACAATTCTATTCCCGTGACATATTCCCGCTGCAAAGGGGCCGAATCAATGGAAATGAACCCCTGCAGCTTATCCGGATACAATTCCCCATACGCCTGCCCGACATAGCCCCCCATGGATTGCCCCACAATCACAGGCTTTGCAATACCTTGTGCCGTAAGGATTTCGTCCAGCCATCTGGCCTGATCCAGTAAGTGAAAGTTCAATTGAAAGGGCCAAGACGCCCCATGTCCCGGGGCGTCCCACACAAACACGGTATAGCGATCTTGAAAGAAGGGAATCTGCTTGTCAAACAGCCTGTGATCCGCTGTCAGTCCGGGCAAAAAGACCAGGGCAAGCCCCTGATCCGCAGCCGGTCTAGATATCCAGTAATGGATGGGGCCGGACGCTGTCTCATATATGGCTTCTTTCATTCCGCTCGCCTTTCCTCTATATCATCTCAACCAATGGTTTTAGGAAGGGATTCCTTCTCCAGCAGGACAACCGTCTCCACGTGCCCCGTATGGGGAAACATGTCCACCGGCTGCACCTGCCGGGGGTACAGGCCGCCCTGGGCCAGTAGCTTACAATCCCGGGCCAGGGTGGCGGGGTCGCAGGAAATGTAGACCAGCCGGGGCACGCCGCTTGCCAGGATGGCCTGCAAGGCGGCTGGGTCGCAGCCTTTGCGGGGTGGGTCGATGACCATGGCGTCCGGCCGAAGCCCTTGCTGCACCAGCTGGGGCAGCAGGGTTTCCGCCAGGCCGCAAAGGAATTGCGCGTTTTGGATTCCATTGGCCTTGGCGTTCCTGGCCGCATCTTCCACCGCCGGCTGGACGCTTTCGATGCCGATTACATTGCCCGCGTGCCGGGCAAGCAACAGGGAAATGGTGCCGATGCCGCAATACACGTCCAGCACGGTCTCCTTTCCCTGTAACTCCAGCATGGATAAGGCGGTTTCATAAAGCCGCTGGGTCTGGAGGGGGTTCACCTGTAAAAAGGAGGCGGCGCTCACGGAAAAATCCAGGCCGCAGATGGATACCGGCAGCCGGGCCTCCCCCCACAGGGTGACATATGCCGGCCCCAAAATCACGTTGGAATCCGCATCGTTCCGGTTGTGCACCACGCCTGTAAGCCCCGGCACCCGCTGCCGCAGCAAATCCACCAGAGCGTCCTGGTGGGGCAAGGGCCCGGCAGTGATCACCACCGCCAGCACCCCGGCCTCCGAGGCCCGGGCCATGGCATGGCGAAGGGTCCCTTGGCCGGTCGCCTCGTCATAGGCCGGGACATCCCATTGCCGGGCCCAGTCCCGGATGGCCAAAGCCGCCCCCATCACCCGGGAGTCCTGTATGCGGCAATCCTCCAGGGGAACCAGCCGGTGGCTATGGGGGGCGAAAAAGCCGATGGCCACCCCGTCCGGGCCGGTTCCCGCAGGGAAGCTACCCTTGTTCCGGTAATGCCAAGGGGTTTCCATGCCCAGTACCGGCTCCACCGTAAGCCCGTCAAACCCGCCCAGACGCTGGAGGGCATCCTGGACCTGGGCCCGCTTTGCCTCCAATTGGGCCGCATAGGTCATATGCTGCAAGGCGCAGCCCCCGCACCGGGCATAGGCCGGGCAAGCGGGTGCCTGCCGGTAGGGGCTTCTGGTCAATACCTGCAACAGCTTGGCTACCCCAAAGCCTCGGTTGGCCTTGATCACATGGCACCGCACCGTTTCCCCGGGCAGCGCCCCTTGCACGAATACGGCATATCCGCCCATGCGCCCTACCCCCCGGCCATCTGCCGTCAGGCCGTGGATGGGTAGCTCTAAGACGTCGTTTTTTTGTACAGGCGGCATTGCTTTCATCAGTACTTTACATTCTCCTTGCCTAAGATCTGCCCCAGGGCTGTCAACAGGGCCGGGGCGGGATTTACATACATGGCGCGGGGCACCAGCTTTTGTTTGCGGGTTTGGCCGTCGAAAAGCACCACCGCCACATCCCCGGGGTACCGCTGCAAGATGGGATGTACTTGCTCCCAGGGGCCTTGCTCCCCCAGGGACATGCGCAGATACAGCTTACGCTCCGCCCCCTTTTCCAGGGCCCGTACATCCTCCACCAGAAGGGTGTTCTTCTGCTCCTCCCGGATGTTCAGCCGGCCGCTCACCACCACGATGCTGTCTACGGCCAGCTTTGCCCCGTACTTTTCAAAGGCGGAAGGGAACAGGGTCAACTCCATGGAGCCGGATAGATCCTCCAGGGTCACATAGGCCATCAGCCCTTTGCCGGACCGGGTGGGCTTGGTGCGAACAGCCGTCACGATGCCCCCCAGCTTGAGCCGCTGTTCCTCTTTGTATTGGCCCGTGCCGTCCGCTTCCAGTAAGCCGGACACGGTGGTTCCCAGCTTTTTCAGCTCCTCCGCGTAGTCCAGCAGCGGATGCCCGCTGATGTAGATCCCCATGGTTTCCCGCTCCATGGAAAGCAACATGGCGGCCTCATATTCCGGCATATCCGGCACCGGGATATCCAGCCCTGTGTCCTCCTTGCCGCCCCCTGCCAGGTCAAATAAGGAAATCTGGCCCATGGCCCGCTGCTTCCGCTCCCCGGACGCCGCCTCCAGCATCTGCTCATATACGCCCAACAGCTGGGAACGCTTATAGCCCATGCTGGCAAAGCAGCCCGCTTTGATCAGGCCCTCCACCATGCGCTTTTTCCCATCGCTCCGGCGGATGAAATCGTAAAAGTCCACAAAGGGGCCGTTCTTCTCCCGCTCCGCCGTCATCTCGTCGATGAAGGCCTCCCCCACGTTTCGGATGCCCGCCAGGCCGAAGCGGATCTTCCCCCCCTCCACGGTGAACTTGGCTTTGCTCTTGTTGATATCCGGGGGCAGCACGTCGATGGACTTCTGCTTGCAATAGTAAACATATTCCGCCATCTTTTCGATGCTGGTCCCCAAAAAGCTGTTGATCAGCGCCGTGAGGAATTCCACCGGATAGTATACCTTCAGCCAGGCCGTCCGGTAGGCCACCACCGCATAGGCTGCGGCGTGGGATTTGTTGAAGGCGTAGGAGGCAAAATCCATCATCTCATCGAAGATCCGGTTGGCTACCTTTCGGGAAACCCCGTTGCGCACCGCCCCCGGCACCTTCACCTGGCCATCCTCCACGATGCCGTCTACAAAATAGGCCCGTTCCTTCTCCATGACCTCCGGCTTTTTCTTGGCCATGGCCCGGCGCACCAGGTCGCTCCGCCCCCAGGAATACCCGGCAAGGTCCCGGACGATCTGCATAACCTGCTCCTGGTACACCATGCATCCGTAGGTCTTTTCCAGGATGGGCCGCAGCCGCTCATCCGGATAGGATACGCTTTTCGGGTCGTTTTTCCCGCGAATGTACCGGGGGATCTGCTCCATGGGGCCGGGCCGGAACAGGGCGATGCCGGCGATGATGTCCTCAAAGCAGTTGGGCTTGAACTGGGTCAGGAATTGGCGCATACCGGCGGATTCCAGCTGGAACACCCCGTCCGTATCCGCTGCGGCAATCATTTCATATACCTTTGGGTCCCCGTAATCCAGCTTGGATAGATCCGGCCTTACCCCTTGGTCCGCCTCCACGAAATCCAGGCAGTCCCGGATCACCGTCAGGGTACGCAGGCCCAAAAAGTCCATTTTCAGCAGCCCCAGCTCCTCGATGGTATCCTTGGTGAACTGGGTGGTGATGGCGTCTTCGTTGCGCTGTAGGGGTACATATTCCACGGTGGGGCTGGCGCAGATCACCACCCCCGCCGCATGGGTGGAGGCGTGGCGGGGCAGCCCCTCCAGCTTTCTGGAAAGATCCAGCAGCTTCTGTACTTTGGGATCGGCTTCATACAGGGCCCGCAGCTCCCCGGATTGTTCCAACGCCTGGTCCAGGGTGATGCCCAGCACATTGGGCACCAGCTTGGCGATCCGGTCCGTATCCGCATAGGGCATATCCAGCGCCCGGCCTACATCCCGAATGGCTGCCTTAGCCGCCATGGAGCCGAAAGTGATGATCTGGGCCACATGGTCCGCCCCGTATTTTTGCACCACATAGTCGATGACCTCCTGCCGCCGCTCGATGCAAAAATCGATGTCGAAGTCCGGCATGGACACCCGCTCCGGATTCAAAAACCGCTCGAAAATCAGGTCGTATTTGATGGGGTCGATGTCCGTGATGTCCATGGCGTAGGCCGCCAGGCTGCCGGCCCCGCTGCCCCGGCCCGGGCCTACGAAGATCCCCTTGCGGTGGGCGAAATCCACGAAGTCCCACACGATGAGGAAGTAGTCCACAAACCCCATCTGGATGATCACATCCACCTCGTGCTCCAGCCGCTCCCGCACCGCCTGGGAGGCGCCGGGCATTTTCCGCTCCAGGCCCTCCCGGCACAGCTTGCGCAGATAGTCGTTGTTGTCCATCCCGTCCGGCGCGGTGAACCCGGGCAAATGCCGTTGGCCAAACTGGATCTCCACATGGCATTTTTCTGCGATCTTTTCGGTATTGGCCAGGGACTCGGGATAGGCGTGGAGCATCTGGGCCATCTCCTCCTGGCTCTTGAGGTAAAACTCCTCCGCCTCCATCCGCATCCGGTTTTCATCGGCCACCACCCGGTTGGTCTGGATGCACAGGAGCACATCCTGGGATTCCGCATCCTCCCGGTTCACGTAATGCACATCGTTGGTGGCCACGGTCTCAATGGACAATTCCTGGGCCAATCGGGCCAGCTGGGGCAAGATCCGTTGCTGCTCCGGCAGGCCGTGATTTTGCAGCTCAATGTAGAAATCCGGCCCGAAGATCCCTTGCAGCCGGGCCGCCAGCGCCTTTGCATCCTCGTACCGGCCCTGGAGCAACAGCTGGGGGATGTCCCCCGCCAGGCAGGCGGATAGGCAAATGAGCCCTTCCCGGTATTGCTCCAGCACCCCGTAATCGATCCGGGGCTTATAATAAAACCCCTCCACAAAGGCGATGGAGGAAAGCCGCATCAGGTTCTGATATCCCGTTTGATTTTTTGCCAGCAGGATCAGATGGGCATATTCCCGCTGGCCCTCCCGATCCTTGAGGGAGCGGGGCGCCACATAGGCTTCCATGCCCAAAATGGGCTTGATCCCCTGCTTTTGGCATTCCTTGTAAAAATCGATCACCCCGTACATGGCCCCATGGTCCGTGATGGCCAGGGCATCCATGCCCAGGGCTTTGGCTTTTTTCACCAGCTCCGGGATCCGGGCGGCCCCGTCCAGCAGGCTGTATTGGGTGTGTACGTGCAAATGGGTAAAGGCCATGGCTACTCCTCTTTCTGGGTATATCCTGCGCCGCTCTCACGATATTCCTCCGCAAGGGCGGCCAGCTTGGCAAAGCGATGGTTCAGGCCGGATTTGGATATCTCCGTCATCTGGGCCAGCTCCGAAAGGGTGGCCTCCGGGTTGTTCAGGCGCAGCTCCGCCGCCTCCCTGAGCCGGGGGGGCAGGCTTTGCAGCCCCCTGGCGCGCTGAATGCACTCGATATCCACCAGCTGGGCGGCCGCCGCGGTGGCGGCTTTGTTCATATTGGCGTCCTCAAAATTGTGGATGCGGTTGACGCTGCCCGCCACCTGCCGCATGACCCGGGCTTCCTCAAAGGCCAGGGTGCTGTTCATGGCGCCGGTCAGGGTCAAAAACCCCGCCACCATTTCCCCTTCCTTCAAATAGGCCACATAGGCGTTTTTCCGCTGGGCGTACCGGGCCGGCAGGCCATAGTCCCCCATCAGGCCGCACAGCTCCTGGGCAAACCGCTCATGGCGGCAAACGATCTCCAGGTGATAGCCCTTTTTCGGATCGCTGACGGAGCCCGCCCCCAAAAACGCCCCTCTAAGATAACACCGCCGGTCCTCATCCCGTTCCACCAGGCCCTCCGGGATATGGCCCAAAGTCAAGCCCTCCTCCCGGCCCAAGCACCCCGCGTCCAGCAGCAGGGTCCGGCAGCCGGCGCCGCTAAGGCGCACCAGGGTGCTGCGGGCGTGCAGCCGGGGGGACTGGCTCACCCGGATGTCCGCTTCCACCTGGTATAATTCCCCGGCCAGCCGGGCGATCAGCTCGCCCACCTGGCCGTGTTCCGTCACATATTGGATCCCCAGCGCGCCCCGGCCCAGGGTAATGGACCCCGCGCTATCCGTCAGGGCGCACAGCAGCGCCCGCTTTTCCGAAGGCCGCTTCACCCGAAGGCGCACCAGCTCGCCTTTTGTTTCCGATGCAAAGGACAATCTTCATTCGCCCCTTTCCCGTATGGATGCCGCTTCCGTGGCGATATCCCGGTGGGCCAAGCTCACCTGGTACCGGTCCTTCATCCGTTGATATAATGCCTCCGCACAGCACACGGACCGGTGCCGGCCTCCCGTGCAGCCAAAGGCCACCATCAGCCTGCGTTTCTCCTGCTCGATGAAGCGGGGGATCAGCCGCTCCAGGGTATGCTCCACCTGATCCAGCAGGGCGGTGACGTTTTCATCCGCCAGCACAAAGGCTTGCACCGCCGCATCCCGGCCGGAAAGGGCCCGCAGCTCCGGCTCATAAAACGGGTTGGGGGAAAAGCGCATATCCAGCACCACGTCCGCCTCAAAGGGCACCCCCCGCTTATAGCCGAAGCTGACGATCTCCAGGGCAAAGCCCGTATCCTTTTGGGAAAGGGCCTGTTCCAGGGCCTGCCGCAGCTCCAGGGGCCTGAGCCGGGAGGTGTCGATGATATGATCCGCCCGATCCCGCAGGGTGCTGAGCAGCTCCCGCTCCGCCTGGATGGCCTTGCGGATGTCGCCGCCCAGGGGATGGGGCCGGCGGGTCTCGTTATAGCGGCGCTCCAGCACCTCGTCCCGGCATTCCAGAAAGATGATCCGGTAGGATACCTCCAGGGCGGCCAGCTTGTCCAGGGCCGCCACCACGTCGTTGCCGAAGATGCTCTCCCGGCTATCGATAACCACCGCCACCTGTTCCACCGGCGGGCTGGCCCGCTTGCACAGCAGGGCAAAGCCCCCCAGCATCTCGCAGGGCAGGTTGTCCACGCAGAAATAGCCCATATCCTCCAGGCGCTTGAGGGCCTGGGACTTGCCCGCCCCGCTCATGCCTGTTACCACCATTACCCGCATCATGACTCGTCTCTCCCGATCACCCGGATCTCCGGCTCCAGCTTGACCCCGCTATGCTCCCATACCCGCCGCTGGACCAGCGCGATCAGGTCCAGCACGTCCCGGCAGGTGGCGCCGCCCCGGTTGATGATGAACCCGGCGTGGAGCCGGCTCACCTGGGCGCCCCCCACGGCCGTCCCCTTCAACCCGGCCCCTTCGATCAGCGCCCCGGCAAAATGCCCCTGGGGCCGCTTGAAGGTGCTGCCCCCGCTGGGATATTGCAGGGGCTGCTTTTCCCGGCGGCGGCGGCTGTAATCCCGCATCCGCTCCAGCATGTGGCCGTCATCCGGGGCCAGGGAAACCGTGGCGCTTAGGGCGATCCGCCGGGGCCAGGAAAAGGCGCTCTCCCGGTATCCCAGTTCCCCGTCCGCCGGGGGCCGTTCGATCATCTCCCCCGTCTCCATGTCCCAATATTCGATGCTGGTCAATACGTCCTTGATCTCCCCGCCATACGCCCCCGCATTCATGGCCAAGGCCCCTCCCACGCTACCGGGGATGCCCGCCGCCCATTCCAGGCCCATCAGCCCCTGGGCCGCCGCCTCGTTGGCCAGGCTGCTGAGCAGTGCCCCTGCCTGGGCCGTGATGCGGCCCTCCCCCAGGGGCTGGATGGCGGAAAACCCAGGGCCTAGCTTAAGTACCAGCCCCTCCACACCCCCGTCCCGCACCAGCAAATTGGTCCCATTCCCCATCAGGGCCACGGGGACGCCAAGGGCTTTGGCCTGCTCCAGGGCAAAGCGCAGCTCCTCCCGGCTTTGGGGGGCAAAGAGCAGGTCCGCAGGCCCCCCGATCCGAAAGGAGGTATGCTTCGCCAAGGGTATACGTTCCTCTGCGCCCATGGGCGCCAGCATGGCGGCCAGGGCCTGGATTTCTTTGCGCATAGCGGATTCCGTCCTTATATTGGTAGTTGCAATAACCGCATCAGCCAGTATGCCATTTCCGCAGCCGCCGCACCGGATTTCACTCCGTTTACGCAGGCAAATGCCAAGGGCGTGCCGGGCTGGATGGCATCGCCATGCCTGCCGAGCTGTGCGTGTATTTCCATTATCATTTTACTGTATTTGCGCCCCCTCCACAAGTTCTTTCATCCGCTCCTCCAATTCCGTCCGGGCCTGGGCGTCCCCTGCCAGGGCCCGCTGGGCCAGGCCGTCCAGGGCGTCCCGGTATCGTTGGTATAAAAAGGCGTTGGGTACCTTTGGGGCTTGCAGCGCCGACGCCAGCTGCTCCGGGACCCCGGATAACCGCCCCGGCTCCACCGTAAGCTCTATGGCCGGCAGCAACCCAAGGTCCAGCAGCTTTTCCTGGCTTTCCTCCTCCAGGACGATGTTAAGATAGTCCTGGATGTATGGGCGCTTTTCCGCCGCCGTATCCCGAGCGATCCCCAGATACTGCACCAGATCCGTATACCCTTCCAGGGGCAGCGCCTGGAAGGTAAACCCTTTGCCCGCGCTCTGCTGCCGCTCCAGATCCCCCGCCGCCCGGGCGTCCGCCAGGGCCATGGCGGCGGCTTCGCCGGTAAAGCTGCTATAGGGCGCCAGCTCCCCCGTATAGCCCAGCAGCGCCGCCAAGACCGGCTCGCCAGCCAGGCCGTATTGCTGGGTATCCCGCTTCCCATAGGTGAAGGTCAGGGTGTCCGCCGCAGCCTGTAAGTCCGCCTGCCAGCCCTCCTCCGAAAGGGTCACCCCCTTCTCCTGCTCCAGCCGGCTATTGACCAGCAAGAAATACCCGCTCATGGCATAGGGAACCCCATAGTCCGTCCCGTCTTGGCTGCCGGTGCCAGCCAAGGCAGGCTTTACCCCTGTCTCCAGTTCCGGCAGCGGTGCAAACCGTTCCATATACCCCCAGCCCATGGGGAAGGAATATATATCCGCCCGTTCCCCCCGCTCCATCCGGGCTGCGCATTCCTCCACCGTCATGGCGGTCACGTTGATAAACACCCCAAAATGTCGTTTCTCAAACGTGGCCGCCCGGTCGGACAGCCAGGTGCCCAGGCTGCCGGCATAGGGCTTGAAATCTACGATATGCCACAGGGTGATGATGCCTGCAAAGGTCTCCTGGTTTTCCTGCTGTTTTTTCAGGGTCCAATCCCTGGGCTGCTGCAAAAGATAGCCCGGCATGATAACCAGATACGCCAGCACCAGCAGCGCCCCCAGCCCGCCCAAGATCCGCTCCCGTTTTCCCATAAGCCGCCCCCTTCCTTGGTGTATCCTATGTTGCGGCGTTCCCCTTCATGCGGGACGGACGGCTGTGCCGGGCAAGCAAAAAAAGGAGCCTTGCCAAGCAAAGCTCCTTGCGAATCCGTCCGGTAGTTGCGATATGAGGACTGCCCTATTCCTCAGCTCGCGGTTTGAAGTAAATTAGTTCTGTGTTTTGGTTTGGAGGAAAAACAATGAAGATTACTGCTCTTGACTCCGGACGGCGAAACTATCATCTACTGATATTATATTAGCACTACTTAATCCAGTATGCAATAGTTTCGAAAGAAAAATTCGCATTTTTCGTAATAATTCATAGTTTGGAAACATTTTATCCCCCCGGGGGGCATCCCGGCCGTCCCCCCCTGGGGCCGGGGGCGAAGCCCCCGCCTTAAAAGCCCGGCGGCCCTTATTTTCCTCCCTTTGCCAGGCGCAAGGGAACGAATCCCAAAACCGATGGGGAGCGGGACGCAGACGCCTTTCCGCAGCTTAACAATTCGATGGGTTTTTTAGGCTATTCCAAAGCCGGTTTTTATAGCTATGCTATAAAAGCGCCTTTTGCCAAAGGGGGCGGTTCAAAGAAGCGATTTGGACTATTGGGCCAATCCCTTGGCCATGTTGCGGAAGATGCCGGGCTCCTCCTGAAGCTTCTGGAAAGTGCCCCGCTGAACGATCCGCCCCTTCTCCATCACCAGGATCTCGTCGCAGTTTTGCAGGGTGGTGAGCCGGTGGGCGATGGAGATCACCGTGGTGCCGCAGGCTTCCTTCATCTTCTCAATCTCCGCCTGGATGTGCTTTTCCGAGGTGTTATCCAAGGCCGAGGTGGCCTCATCCAGCAGCAGGATCCTGGGCTTTTGCAGGAAGATCCGGGCCAGGGCGATCCGCTGCCGCTGGCCGCCGGACAGGTTCGCGCCCCCCTCCGCCAATAGGAAATCATACCCGCCGGGCAGCTTTTCGATATCCGCCGCGATATTGGCTTTGGCGGCCGCTTCCTGCACCGCCGCCAAAGGGACATCCTCCTTCATGCCGTAGCAGATGTTATGATACACCGTATCCGCCACCAAAAATGGCGTTTGGGGGACGATCGCCACGTTTTTTGCCAGGGTCTCCCGGGTAATGGCGGCGATGGGCGCCCCTCCCAGCCGGACATCCCCCTGGGCCTGCTCCAGCTTGTCGATCACCTTGATCAGGCTGGATTTTCCGCAGCCGCTGGGCCCGGCGATGCCGATGAACGCCCCGCCCCGGATGGCCAGGGAAATATGCTGCAGGATCAGCTGTTCCGGCTTTTCCGGGTAGGCGAAGCACAGATCCTGGATATCCACCCGGTTGTTTTCCAGCCGGGCCACCTCCCGGCCCTGGATGGGGGCATAGGAGAAATCCAGCGGCAGCTCCAACATCTTGAAATAGTCCTGGGCCAGCACGGTACTTTCGGAAAATTCATCCAGGATCCGGTGCAGCTCCCTTAAGGGCCCGGTCAGCTGGGTGAAGCACAGATAGGCCGTCAGCACCGTACCCACGCTGATGATCCCCCGGGACGCCAGCAATACCGACAGGCCGATTACCAGCACGCTGAACGGGCCTCGTTGATGAACTTGAGGCAATCGTAGATGGCCATGGCCTTATGGTGGCGCATTTCCTTTTTGCGCAGCTGCTCCGAGCGGGCGGCGATCCGCTCCCCCTCGGTGCTGGCGCTGTCCAGGGCCCGAATGGTCTCGATGCCCCCCAACAGCTCCACCATCATCCCGTCCATATCCGCCTTGGCCTCCATCAGCTCCACCCGGATGCCCTTCTGGGTGCTGATCTGCCGGAATACGATGCCGGTCCCCACCGGGATCACCAGGATCACCAGGCAGGCCACCAGCGGCGGCAGCTGGGTAAAGATGGTAACGATGGCCGCCAAGCCCGTGGTAACCGCAGGGGCAAAGTCCATGAACATCAGCTTGATCAGCTTCACCGTGCCTTCCAGGCTCCGGTTCAGCCGGCCATGGGTGTTGCCGGTCAAATGGCTGCGAAAATAGGACATGGGAGCCAGCAGCAGGGAAGAGGTGGCCTTTTGCCGGGCGCTTTTCTCCGCCTGGGTGGCCGTATCCTCCACGATGAGCCGCCGGATCACCTTGATGACCTCATTGACCACATTCACCAGCAGGATGACCAGCAGGATGGGGATGACCTTCTGGAAGGTGGCATCCCGCTCCGCCAGCACGTGGTCCGTCAAATACCCGATGGCCAAGGGGGTGAGCTGGCTCAACACCGCCGACGCCACCAGGATGGCCAAGATAAAAAGAAACCGCAGCTTCTGTTTTTTCGGAAGCAGGTCGAATACCTTTTTCCACATGCCGTCCTTCCCCGCTGCCTTCATCCCGATCCTCCCCCTCCATGTTTGCGCCCGCAGGCTTCTTGCGGGCGGCTTCCCCGCCGGGCTGCGCCCGCTTATATGATCTCCCCCCGAAAGGGAGGCGTATACGCTTGGTCCGCGGAATCCAGCTCCTGGATATAGACCCGTGTAAGCCCCAGGCTTAGGCAATACTCCACCGCCCGCCGGTATTCCCGCCGGGTCAGGCGGCGGTTCAAGGGCGGTTCCGCAGCAAGGTGGCAGGGCACGTATTGGCTCATCAGGGAGAGCTGGGTATCCAGCGGCAACTCCGCCGCCATGAAATCCAGCACCCCTCTTGCTTCGTCCACCGACCCCGGCAACACCAGGTGCCGGATCAGCAGGCCCCGGGTGGCCACGCCTTCCCCATCCAATTGCAATACCCCGCACTGGCGCTGCATCTCCAGCACGGCGGGCCGGGCAAAGTCAAAATAATCCGCCGCGCCGCTATAGCGCCGGGCCGCCGCCCGGCTCACGTATTTCAGGTCCGGCAGGTAGATATCCACCAGCCCCTCCAGGGTGCGTAGGGCGTCCACCAACTCATAGCCGTTGGTATTGTACACCACCGGGATGTACAAGCCCTTTGCCTTGGCCTGCTCCAGCGCCGGCCGGATCACATGCAGATGGGGCGTTGGGGTCACCAGGTCGATGTTGTGGGCGCCCTTATCCTGTAGGCGCAGCATCAGATCCGCCAACGCCGCCGCATCCATGCTGGGGCCTACGGCCCCATGGCTGATGGTATGATTCTGGCAGAAGAGGCATGTCAGGTTGCATCCGCAAAAGAAGATGGCCCCTGCCCCCCGGCTGCCGCTCAGACAGGGTTCTTCCCACATATGCAGGTCCGCCCGGGCGACCTGGGGCAGGGCCGAAGCCCCGCAATACCCTACGCCCCGGCTCCGGTCCGTGCCGCAGCGGCGGGGGCATTGAAGGCAACCTTGGCTTTCGTTCATGTTCGCTTCCTTCCAGCCGGCCCGGCGCTCATGCCCCGGGGCGGCCCTTTTTGGTTTTCGGCCGGCGGCGCTCCGGGTTTTCCGGCATCACCACATAGTCCGCATCCACCGCGCCCCGCTCGTCCGCCACGGGCTCCTGTTTAACCGGCGCCTGGCGTTGCCTGCCGGTCTGCCGGTTTTCCTTGGCCGGGCCCAAGGCGATGGCGTTGGATACATACCGCTTTACCGTGAAGGCAAAGCAGGTGCCCTTGCCCAGCTGGCTGTGCACGGTGATCTTCTCCCCCAGCTTATCGATGATGAACTGGGCGATGGACAACCCCAGCCCCGTGCCGGCGCTGCCCCGGGATTTATCCACCTTATAGAACCGCTCGAAGATATGGGGCAGATCCGCCTCCGGTATCCCGCACCCGGTATCCGATACGGTGATCATCATGCCTTCCTGTGCAGGCTCCACCCCCACGGTGATGGTGCCGCCCTTTTCCGTATGACGCATGGCGTTGTCCAGCAGGATCACCAGCACCTGCTCGATCCGGTCCGGGTCCGTGAGCCCGTCCACTGCCGCCCGGTCGTCCAGGGTCAGGTGGATGCCCTTTTGCTCCGCCGCTACAGTATAGCCGCTTACTACGTCGCTGAGCAGCTCCTTCATGTCCACCCGCATGATTTCGATATACTCCGTCCCCGCTTGGAGCCTGGACAGGGTCATCATATCCGTGATCAGCCGGGATAGCCGCATCACCTCGTGGAGCATGGTCTTGTAGTACCGCTGCCGGGTCTCCTCATCCTGGATCATGCCGTCCGCCAGGGGCTCCAGCAGCCCCCGCACCGCCGTAAGGGGCGTGCGCAGCTCATGGGATACATTGGCCACGTATTCCCGCCGGGTGGCTTCCAGCCGCTCCACCTCGGTCATATCCTTGAACAAGCCGACCACCCCGTTGCAGGTACCGTCCTCGCTGATCACCGGGGATACGCTGATCCACAGCACCTTGTCCCCGCTCATGGGATAGGTGATGGTCTGGGACTTGCCGGTTTCAAACACCTGGTCAAACGTCTCCCACAGCTTGGGATCCTCCACGATATCCTCCCGCTGCTCCGCGTTCACCGCCCCGAACATCCGCATCAGGGCGCTGTTGCAATGGGTCAGGGCGCCGCTGCCATCCAGGGCCGCCACCCCGTCCGTCAGGCTTTGGAGCAGCTGATCCAGCTGGCCCTTTTCAAAGCGAAGCTGGTAAATGGTGCCCGACAGGGTCTCGCAAAGGTTGTTCAGCGCCCGGGACAGCACCCCCACTTCCCCCGGCTCATCCTCGTCCAGCCGGATATCGAAGTTGCCCTTGCTCATGGAGATGGCGGCCTCGCTCATGGCATGGAGGGGGCTGGTTTCCCGCTTGACCCGGAACACCGTGGCCACCAGCACCACCGGCACCACGATCAGCACCACCCACAGCAGCAGGGAGCTCAAACGCATACTGGCGGAATTCACCGCCCCCACGCTTTTCAGCAGCAGGACGCCGCCGCCCCCCACCGGCTCGCCCACCGCCAGGATCCGGCCCACCTCCGGCATTTTCGCCTGGTTGGTGGAAAAGGCCTGGCCGGACAACACCGTGTCGATCAGCCCGCGCAAGCCCGTTTCCAGAGCCGGGATGTCCAATTCTTCCAGGGGTGAATTTACGTGGATGATTTTGCCTTCCTGATTGACGACCAGTATGGTGGCGTCCGCCGCCTCCATAAAGGAGGCACATACCCGTTCAAAGGCTTCCCCTTCCAGATTGCCTGCCTTCCACTCCGCCACCAGCTGCCGGAAAAGGACCACCTTGGCTTCCATCTCCTCCAGCTTGATGTCCGCGTAGGCGTCCCCGATCAAAAAAGCATAGCCTCCCACCATGATGGCGGAGGCCAGCAGCATACAAATGGTGAGCGTGACCAGCAGGCGCCGGAACATTACGCTTTTCATCATTCTACCTCAAACTTGTACCCTACCCCGTAAATGGTCTTGATGCTCCAATTCAAGCCGGTGTTGTCCAGCTTGGCCCGGATGCGCTTGATATGGGTATCCACCGTCCGGGTCTCGCCGGCAAAGTCATACCCCCAGACCCGGTTGAGCAGCTGCTCCCGTGTAAACACCTGGCCGGGATTGGAGGCCAGCATATATAGGATCTCGATCTCCTTGGGGGTGCAGATGATGGGTTTGCCCCGCAGGGTCACGGTATAGCTCTTGATGTCGATCACCAGCTCCTGATGCACCACGCAGCCATCGTCGCTGCTCTGCTGCTGCTCGCTGGTGCGGCGGAGCACCGCCTTGATCCGGGCTACCACCTCCCGGGGGCTGAAGGGCTTAACGATATAATCGTCCGCGCCCAACTCCAGGCCCAGGATCCGGTCGATCTCCTCCCCCTTGGCCGTCAGCATGATGATGGGCACCCGGGAGGTCTTGCGGATGGTCTTGCATACGTCCGTGCCGCTCATCTCCGGCATCATGATATCCAGCACGCACAGGGCGATCTCCCCATCCAGGGCCTCCACGGCCGCCTTGCCATCGTATACGTCCACCGTATCGTAGCCCTCGGCCTTTAAATATATCCCCAGGGATTCATGTACCACCCGGTCGTCATCGGCGATAAGGATCTTATTGGCGCTCATATCTGCCTCCTGTGTCAGCATTGTATCCTTGGTTTCTGGCATGTTTATAGTATAGCACATCCAATCCCCTTGAAAAGGCCGGCCCATTCCTTTTTCACAGATTCTCCCCATTTTTTTCGCCCGCCGCCAGGCCGTCTCCCGGCTTGGACAGGGTGAAGGCAAAGGTCACGGTACCGTCCTGGCTTTCCACCCAGATCCGTTCCCCCATACGGGTCATGATCTCATAGGCGATGGACAGGCCCAACCCCGTGCCGCCCCCGGAATGGGATTGGTCCACCTTATAGAACCGCTCGAACAGATGGGCAAGATCCCGCTCCTGGATCTCCCCTTGGTTGGAGACCCGGACCTCCAGCTTTTCGCCCTGGTCCAGCACCCCCAGGCAAATCGCCCCGTTTCCTTCCCCATGCTTGATGGCGTTGTCCAGCAAGGCGATGAGCACCTGCTCGGTGCGGTCCGGGTTCGCATAGGCCTTTGGGCAATGTTCCGGCACGGATATCTGCACCCGGCAGCCCTTTTCCCGTGCCGCGGCTTCGTAGCGGTCCGCCACGTCATAGACCAGTTCATCCACCCGCAGGGGTTGCTTGGTCAGGGCGACGGCGCCGGACTGGAGCCGGGACAGCTCCAGCAGGTCGTCGATCAGCCGGGAAAGGCGCATGGACTCATGAAGGATATAGCCATAGTATCTGGCCTGATCCTTTGGATCTTGCACCAAGCCATCGTTCAGGGCGTCCGCAAGCCCCCGAATGGAAGCGAGGGGGGTGCGCAGTTCATGGGACACGTTGGCCACATAATCCCTACGGGTCTTCTCCAGCCTGGCGGCCTCGGTTACATCCTGGATCAGCAGCACCGCCCCTTCTATGCGGCTCCCCTCCTCCAGGGGGGAATAGGTGCAGCGCAGGGTGGTCTCGCTCCAGGGCAGCTCCTGCACCGGGGTTTCCTTTCCCGCCAATACTGCGGACAGGCCCGCCTGTAGGCTGGGCCACAGCTTGCAAACCCCGATCTGCTCTTCCGCCTTGAGCCCCAGCAGCTCCCAGGCCGCAGGGTTTTTCTGCTGCACCTGCCCTTGGGCGTCAAAGGAAATGATCCCTTCCCGCAGCCCGTTGAGGGTGGAGACCAGCCGGTTCCGTTCAAAGGTCAGGTCCTCGATGGTGGCGGATAGGGTGGCGCTCAGATAATTCAGGGAGCGGCCCAGGCTTTGCAGCTCCTGGCTGCCCTGCTCCGGCGCCCGTATGCTGAAATCCCCGCCCGCCATGGCGGTGGCGATATCCCGCATCTTACGGATGGGCCGCACCAAGTTGCTGGAAAACACGTAAATCGGCGCCGCCATGATGGCCATGACCCCCGCCATGCTGATCAGCAGGGCCACCAGCAGGCTATTGATGGCCGCCCGCACCTCCCCCAAGGGTTTGATCAAGAACACCGCCCCGATCACGTTATCAAAGCGGCTGTACACAGGCTCCGCAATGATTACCCCCTGGTTGTCGCTATTGGGAGAATATAGGGCATGGCCTTCCATCACATCCGGCAGGTAGGCGGAAAGCAGCGCGTTTACATTCTCCAGCTCCTCCTGCTTGGGGTAGACCATCAGCTCCCCCCGGGCATTGTACACGTACACCGCCGCATCCCAGATATGATACCCGGAACCAATGGCCCGGCCGTACATTTCCGCATTGATATAGCCTTGCAGATATTCCCCGGTCAGCTCCGCGATAAATTCCGCCCGGGGGGCCATCTCCTGGGCCTTGATCCTGGTGAATACGGTACGGCCGTAAAAGTTGAAGGCAATGGCCGTCAAGGCCGCGCTTAAAATGACCGTGAGCAGGGTCACGGTCAAAGATTTGCCCAGGATGGTATTTTTGACGGGTCTCATTCTCCGCATTCGAATTTGTATCCCACTCCATATACGGTCCGAATGCCCCAGTTCACGCCTTCCTGGGGCAGCTTCTGCCGGATGCGCTTGATTTGGGTATCCACCGCCCGGGTGTCCCCAAAGAAATCATACCCCCATACCTGGGAAAGCATCTGCTCCCGGTCGAACACCCGGCCAGGCTTGGAGGCCAGCAGGTACAGGATCTCCACCTCCTTGGGGGTAAACTGCACCGGCTCCCCATGGATGCGCACATCGTAATTGGAGATGTTGATCTCCAGCCCCGGAAAGCGCAGCACCTTTTCCAGCTCCTCCTTGGCTGCGCTGAACCGGCGCAGCACCGCCTTGACTCGGGCCACTACCTCCCGGGCGCTGAAGGGCTTGACGATATAGTCGTCCGCCCCCAGCTCCAGCCCCAGGATCCGGTCGATCTCCTCCCCCTTGGCCGTCAGCATGATGATGGGGGTACGGCTGGTAGCCCGAATCTCCCTGCAGACGTCCACGCCGCTTTTCTTGGGCATCATGATATCCAGGATGATGAGATCCGGCTTATAGCTTTCCGCCAAGTCCGTGGCTTCCTGCCCATCCATGGCGGAGCAAAATTCAAAGCCTTCATTTTTCAGATAGACCCCTAGGGTCTCATGGATCATGGGCTGATCGTCGCAGATCAAAATGCGCTGCGGGCCTGGCATATGCTCACCTCTCGCTCCTATTTTTCCCCGGCGGGAACCCGGCCCCGCCGATTATTCACAGGTTTTTCTGCTTCCATTATACGGTTCTTTACCGCCCGGCGCAACCTTCCCTTGGCCGTTGCCATAATTGTACCCAATTGCGTCATATTCCGGCCGGGCCTTCCCGGCGCAGCAAACAAGATTGTTCATGATTTCCCGGCTTTCAATTACCCGTATCTATGCTATAATATTGCCATGCGTACAGATAGAATTTTCCGTCGAATAGCCCCTATTTGGATCCTACTGCTTTTGCTGCCGGCCCTTTGTGCCGGTTGCGGCAGCCTGCCGGTTTCCGGCCAGGCCGCGGGCCAGGCCCTGGTGATCAACGAGGTGGTTTCCTCCAACTCGGTTTCCCTCTCCCACCCGGAGCTGGGCTCCCCGGACTGGATCGAACTGTATAACGGCACCAACGCCGCCATCGACCTGTCCGGCTTCGGCCTGAGCGACAATGTGAAGGAGCCCCACAAATGGACCTTCCCAGCGGGCACGACCATCCCGGCGGGGGGGTATCTGCTGGTATATGCGTGCAGCTATACCGGCGAAGACGATAGCCTTTTGTGCACCGATTTCGCCCTATCAAAAAACGGCGAATCCCTCCTGCTCACCGACGCCTATTACGCCATTTTGCAGCAGGTGGATCTGCCCGCCTTGCTGCCGGATGTTTCCTATGCCCGGGACGCTTCCGGCCAATATGGCTATTGCTCGGACCCCACCCCCGGCAAGGAAAATGGGGAAGTGGTCTTTTCCTCCGCTGCGGACGCCATTACCGCCGGTACCTCCGACGCCCTGTCCATCTCCGAATGTATGCCCAAGGCCGGGGCTTGCCTGGCCCCGGATGGAAAGGCCTATCCCTGGGCCGAGCTGTATAACAGCGGGGATACGCCCCTGCTGCTTTCCGACTACTATCTTTCCGACAACATCCACGAGCCCCTCAAGTGGCGGCTGCCCGGCGCCACCCTGGAGGCCGGCGCTTACGTGACCATATGGTTCTCCGGGGACGAAGGCAAAGACGGCATCCACGCAGGCTTTCGCCTGGGCTCCTCCGACGACACCCTGGTGCTCAGCGACAGCACGGGCAATCAGATCTCCATCCTCACCTGGCCCATGGACCAGATCCCGGAGGGAGTATGCGTATTGCCCGGCGGCCAATATACCGCCCAGGCCACCCCCGGCCAGCCCAACAGCCAGGCCGGGCTGTTCTCCTCCCTGGAATTTGCGCCCGCAGGGGCGGACGCGGCGGTGCGCATCCAGGAGCTTCTGCTCCACAACCAATACAGCCTCCGGGACGAGACCGGGGAGCGGCCCCCCTGGGTGGAGCTCTATAACAGCGGCGGCCAGGCCGTATCCCTTTCGGGCTGCTACCTGAGCGACGACCCGGAGAACCCCTTCAAATGGGGCTTCCCGGAAGATACCAGCATACAGCCCGGCCAGTACTTGGTCATTTTCCTCTCCGGCAAAGAAGCCGCCGGGGACGCCCTGCATACCAGCTTCCGCCTGTCGGATTCCGACGAGGCCCTGGTCTTTACCCAAACCAGCGCCATGACCCGGGAGCAATGGGACCTGCCCGCCCAATTGGGGGATAACGTATCCATGGGCCTTACGGCGGACGGATCCATCGCCTACTTCACCACCCCCACCCCAGGGGCGGCCAATACCACCCATAGCTTTACCGAGCCCCTAAACGCGGGCTACACGGATATGGAGGGGGTCTATATCAGCGAGGTCTCCGCGGTGAGCGCCGCGAAAAGCGGCAAGGCGGACTGGATCGAGCTGCACAATGCCTCGGGCAGCAAGGTGGACCTGGCGGGCTGGCACCTGAGCGACGATGCGGACGACCTGCAAAAGTGTACCCTGGAATCCATGACCCTGGACGCCGGCGGTTACGGCGTCGTTACCGCCTCTTCCAGCACCGCAAAGGGCGCGACAGCGCCCTTTGGTATATCCCTCACCGGTGAGACCCTGTTCCTTTCCGACGCCCAGGGCAATATCCGGGATGTATTCCAAACCGGCGCCCTCCGGCTCGGGGTCACCGCCGGCCGTTCCGCCGGCAGCGCCAGCCGGGTCTATTATGCCGAGGCCACCCGGGGGGGTGCCAATGGTGCGCAAAGCTATACCGGCTTTTTGCCCACCCCGGTGTTCTCGGAGATGGGGCTCTATCACGACCAGCCCTTCTCCCTGACCATCACCTGCGACGCCCCGGACGCCACCATCCACTATACCCTGGACGGCAGCGAGCCCACGGAGGCCTCCCCCGTCTATACCGGCCCCCTCGCCATCCAGGAGAATACCCCGGTCCGGGCCAAGGCCTTTGGCGGGGGCCTCCTATCCAGCGACGTGGCCACCGCCACCTACCTTTTCGAGACCCCCCATACCCTGCCGGTGGTCTGCCTAAGCGCCCAATCCGACGACTGGGACGCCATGTATTCCGTGACGGAACGCAAGCTTCGGGTGGAAAAGCCCGGGCATTTCGCCTACTATGAAACCGACGGCGCCTTGGGCACCGCCTTTGGCTGCGGCCTTAGGGCCAGCGGCTCCTCCACCCTTTTGGCCAGGCAAAAATCCGTCGCCGTATTCCTCCGGGGGGCCTACGGCCAAAGCGAGACGAATTATCCCTTTTTTACCGACAGCGACGTGACCGTTTTTTCCTCCCTGGTGCTGCGCAATTCCGGCCAGGACCGGGATAAGGCCCGGCTGCGGGACAGCTTCTTCTCTAAAGCTGTCAAAGGCCTGAACATGGAATACGCTGAAACCCGGCTGGTGATCGTATACGTAAACGGCCAATACTGGGGCATCTACGACCTGAACGAAAACCAGAACGAGGATTATATGGCCGCCCACTATGGGGTAGACCCGGACGCGGTGGACATCATCCGCCGGAACATCGAGGCCCTGGCCGGCCGCAACAGCGAAAATAAGCGGGTGCGGGCCTGGGCCCTGGCCACGGATACCTCCAACCCGGATAAGTACGCCGAGTACATCCAGTGGGTGGACCCGGATTACTTTATCGATTATCTCATCGCCCAAACCTATTTTGCCAACGGGGACATGTTCAACCAAAAATACTGGCGCAGCCAGGATTAT
Organism: uncultured Eubacteriales bacterium; assembly: GCA_900542615.1. GTDB lineage: Bacteria > Bacillota > Clostridia > Christensenellales > CAG-138 > Pelethousia. Next base: position 30,580 of record UQOG01000009.1, read on the forward strand.
ACCGTGCGCTGGCGGCCGGTCTATTACGACCTGGATCTGGCCCTATCCAGTTCCAGCCCCACCCGCAATATCCTGCCCAACTACTTCAACGCCGAGGGCATTCCCTCCCAGGACGGCTCCCTTACCAATATGGACCTGTATGTGGGCCTGCGGAAAAACCCGGACTGGTGCCTGGCCTTTGGGGAACGGTATGTCTACGTGGTCTACAACCAATTCGATCCCGACCGCCTGACCGCCATCCTGGACGACATGGTAAACCAGCTCCGGCCGGAAATGCAGCGGCACATCCAGCGCTGGGGCGCCCTCAGCTCCATGGACAAATGGGAAAAGGAGGTGGCCGAGCTGCGGGAATGCCTGCAGGCGCGCCAATCCTACGCCCTGAAGTATCTCCAGCGGGAATTCGACTTTACGGATGAGCAAATGGCCCAATGGGAGCAGGCCGCCAAGGCCGCCGCTTCCGGGGCTGCTTCCGCTACGCCTGCGCCCTGAGGCGTCCGGGCCGGGGGGGCGGCGGGCGCGCACAGCGCGCACAACGAGGGGCGGGGCCTTTTGGCCCCGCCCCTACGTTGGTTTTGC
>UQOG01000010.1 GCA_900542615.1 uncultured Eubacteriales bacterium
GGCAGGCTCCGCCTGCCCCCGCCCCCGTTTGTCCGCCCGGGGCCCATAGGGCCCCGGGCGCGCCAAACGCCGCCGCCCCCCGCCGCGGAGCTGGGCCGTCGTCTAGGCCCCGCAACCACAAAAAAACGCCCTGGGCAATTCAGAAGCCCAGGGCGTTTGCCTATGCGAATGGATACAAAGACACGCGGTCAAAGATCAGGAGCAATGATAGAGGTCGGGCCGGCGATCCCGGAACACGTTGATCCCCGCCCGGATGCCGGCGGTGATGGACAGATCGCAATCCCCGCTGAGGAAGCAGGGGGTCTCTCCGGCCCGAGCCAATACCGTGCCCCAGGGGTCCACCAAGCCGCTGTTGCCGCCAAACCGGGTACCAGCGTCATCCTGGCCGCAGGCGTTGCAGCAGGCCACAAACATCTGGTTTTCCACAGCCCGGGCCTCATACAGCAGCCGCAAATGCCCCGCCCGCTGCACCGGCCACTGGGCTACTAGGAAGAGCACCTGGACGCCTTGTAGGGCCAGGGTACGGGTCAACTCCGGGAACCTGAGGTCATAGCAGATCAAAAGGCCGCAGAGGGTATCGTCCAGGGGAAAGACCGCCAGATGGTCCCCCGCCTGGAAATATACGTCCTCCTCCATGGGGGAGAACAGGTGGGTCTTGTCATAGGAGCCCACCAGGCTACCCTGCCGGTTGAAGGCCATAGCGGTGTTGTAGCGCTTGCCCGCCCGCAGGCAGGCCACGCTGCCCGCCACCAGGTTGACTCCCAACTCCCGGGCCAAGCCCCCACACAGCGCCGCCGTGCGCTGGCCATCTGGGTCCGCCAGCTCGTCCAGGCCTTCCTTGGGGAAAAAGCCCGTGTTCCACAGCTCCGGCAGCAGAATGACGTCGGGCCGCTCTTCTTTGGCTGCCTGGCGCACCAGAGCTTCCGCCTGGCGGAAATTCTCCTCGGGCCTGGCAAAGGCCACGTCCATTTGAATACAGGTGATCCGCATGAAAGGCTCCTTTCCGCCCTACAGGGCGTTGCGGCGGATCTTGCCGCTGATGGTCTTGGGAAGCTCGTCCCGGAATTCCACGATCCTGGGATATTTGTAGGGCGCGGTCCGGTGCTTGACAAAGTCCTGGATCTCCTTCTTCAGCTCCTCGGAGGGTTCTTTGCCCTTCACCAGCACGATGCTGGCCTTGACCACCTGGCCGCGGATCTCATCCGGCGCGGCGGAGACCCCGCACTCCAGCACGTAGGGCAGCTCCATGATGACGCTCTCGATCTCAAAGGGCCCGATCCGGTAGCCGGAGGACTTGATCACATCGTCCTTGCGGCCCACGTACCAGAAATAGCCGTCCTCATCCCGCCATGCCACGTCCCCCGTATGGTAGATGTCGTCGTGCCAGGCCTCCTTGGTGGCCTCGGGATCCAGATAGCCGTTGAACAGGCCGCAGGGGACCCCATCCTGGGTGCGGATCACGATCTCCCCGCTTTCGCCCACCGCGGCGGGCTGGCCGTGGACATTGAGGATATCCACCTGGAATAGGGGGCTGGGCTTGCCCATGGAGCCGATCTTGGGCTTCATGCCCACCAGGTTGCCGATAACCATGGTGGTCTCGGTTTGGCCAAAGGCTTCCATAACGGAGAGGCCGGTGGCCTTCTTGAATTGATGGAACACCTCCGGGTTGAGGGCCTCGCCGGCTGTGGTGGCGTGGTGGATGGAGCTTAGGTCGTACTTGCTCAGATCCTCCTTGATCATGAACCGGTACATGGTGGGCGGGGCACAGAAGGTGGTGATATGATACTTGGCAAACAGGGGCAGGATGTCGTGGGCGTCGAAGCGGTCGAAGTCATAGGTGAAAACCGCCGCCTCGCACAGCCACTGCCCATAGAGCTTGCCCCACAGGGCCTTGCCCCAGCCCGTATCCGAGATGGTGAAATGCAGGCCGTCGGGCTCTACGCAATGCCAATATTTGGCCGTAATAAAGTGGCCAAGGGCATATTTATAATTATGGGTCACCAGCTTGGGATAGCCGGTGGTGCCGGAGGAGAAGAACATCACCATGGGGTCGCTGCCGCAGGCCGTATCCGTCTCCCGATGGAAGGAGCGGGTAAACAGCACGGATTCCCCATCATAATCGTGCCAGCCCTCCCGCTGGCCGCCGCACAGCACCAGGGTCTTTACGCCGGGGCAATTGGGCAGGGCCTTTTCCACCTCCTCCGGGGCATGGCTGTTGGCGCTGCACACCACCGCCCGGATGTCCGCCGCATGGAAGCGGTATTCAAAATCCTTTTGCAGTAGCTGGTCCGTGGCAGGCACCGCCACCGCGCCCAGCTTGTGCAGGCCTAGGATGGCAAACCAGAATTGATAGTTCCGCCTGAGCACCAGCATGACCCGGTCCCCCCGCTGGATTCCCAGGGACTTGAAATAGTTGGCTGCCCGGGCGGATTGCAGCTTCATGTCCTGGAAGGTGAAACGCCGCTCTTCCTTGTTGTGATCCAGATGGAGCATGGCCAGCTTATCCGGCTTCTCCCGTCCCAACCGATCCACGATATCAAAGGCGAAGTTGAAGGTTTCTTCGTTTTTGAAGGCGATCTTGGTCAGCGCGCCGGCCTCGTCCTCCGTGGCGTCGATGAAATCCTGGTAGATGAGCCGTTCCGTGGTGGTGGCGGGCCGGATGGTCTCCGTGACCGCTTCCTCCTCCGGCTCTTCGCCGGGCAGGATCATAGCCAGGAAGGTGCAGTCCGCTCCATCCATGGCGATCATGCCGTGGGGAGTGGAGCTGTCGTAATAGATGCTGTCCCCTTCCGAGAGCACCTCTTCGTTATCCCCTACCCGTACCTTCAGCTTACCGGAAAGCACCAGGTCAAATTCCTGCCCATTGTGGGAGGTGGTATGGATGGGCTGGGTCTGCTGGGCCGGATCGTAAGCATAGGTCACCCAATAGGGCTCCGCGATCTTATCCCGGAAAAAGGGCGCCATGTTCTTAATCTCGATGCCCTTTTCCTTGGCCGTGGTCTGCCCCTTGCCTCGCCGGGTTACCGTATAGGAAGACAGCCGGGCGCTACGGCCCTGCATCAGGTCCGTGATGCCCACGTTGAAGGTGAGGGCGCATTTGTGGATGAACGTAAAGGGCATATCCGCCCGGGCGGACTCATAGGCAATATAGTCCCCCAGGGATACGTTGGTATATTGGGCCATCTGTTCCTGACTGTAGCCGGATATCTCCCGCAGTTCATGAATGCGCGCTGCAACGTCCATCAGTTCACGGGATGCGGGTTGGGCTTTTTGTGCCAGCATAGCTTTTTTCTTCCTTCCATTTTGTAAATAAAAAAACCGTCTCAAAGTTTCCTTTGAGACGGATTAGCTCCGCGGTACCACTCAAATTGCATATATAAAATATGCCACCTCACAGACTCCATCAAGTCCTTCGCCTTTACGCGGCTACACGGGTAGCGTCTACTGCCTACACGGGTTCGGGCCACCGGCTCGGAAGGGATGGGCATATGGAGAAGGGTCGCTACCGGCTTGCACCTACCGCCGGCTCTCTAAAAGGGACGCAACTCCGCCGTCTTCGTCATTGCCTTTATCCTATGCGATTGAAGTAACTCTATCATATTCTCCCGGGCTTGTCAATCACATTTTATTATCCCCGGTCAAATTCCTTTAGGCCAGCTGTCCTCCCGCCTCTTCTACGGCCCGGCGGGCAAGGATCTGCGTGGGGTCCAGGGGATTGCCTGGCAGACGGAACTGCTGGAAGGCCAGCGGCAATTCTGTGCACCCCAGCACCATAGCTTGCGCGCCCGCCGCCTGCAAGCGGCGGATGGCGTCCACCACGGGCCCGGTATCAAAGCGGGGCAAGCCCGCCTTAACGCAATCGTAGATCAGGGACATGACCGCCTTTTGCCCCGCCGGGTCCGGCAGCAGCATTTCCACCCCCGCCTGGTGGAACGCCTGCCCATAGACGCCGCTTTGCACCGTACCGTCCGTGGCCAAAAGCGCCACCTTCTCATAGCCTTGTTCCCGGGCGGCCCGGGCGGTTTCCCGGGGCATATGCAGCATGGGGATATGCAACGCAGGCTGCAAACGGTCATAAAAATAGTGGGCCGTATTGCAGGCCATGACCAGCAGATCCGCCCCCATGGCTTCCAGGTTTTTGCAGGACCGGAGCAGCGTGGGGGTGGGATCCTCTCCCCCGTGCAGGATGGCTGCGGTGCGGTCCGGGACAGCCGGATTGCTGTCGATGAGCACATGGATGTGATCCTGATCCTTGGCGGCCTTGGTAAAGCGGATGATCTTAGTGAACAGATCCGCCGTGGCCAGGGGGCCCATCCCCCCTACGATGCCGATGGTCTTTGTCATAGCGCTACACGTCTCCTTATTTTTTACATGGAATTGGCTCGGGGAATTCCCCCGAGCCAGCCGACGGGCTATAACGTTCCATTCGGCCTTATACATCCATGTCAATATACTTGGGGTCCAAATCCTTTTCGCTGGCGGCGATCACCACGGAGCAAGCGATGTCGCCGGTCACGTTGACGCAGGTGCGGGCCATATCCAGGATACGCTCCACGCCCATGATAATGCCCACCGCCTCCAAGGGCAAGCCCACGGTGGTAAGCACCATACCCAGCATTACCGTGCCTGCGCCGGGTACGCCGGCGGTGCCGATGGAAGCCAGGGTAGCGGAAAGGACGATGGTCAGCATCTGGCCCATGGTCAGGTCAATGCCATATACAGCCGCTACAAACAGGGCGCAGATCCCCTGGAAGGCCGCGGTGCCGTCCATATTGATGGTGGCGCCCAAGGGGAGCACAAAGGAACGGACTTGGGGAGATACGCCTAATTTTTGTGCGCTTTCCATGGAAAAGGGCAGGGTAGCAGAAGAACTGGCAGTGGTGAAGGCAAAGAGGGAAGCCGGCATGGCTGCTTTGAAAAAGTCAATGGGGCTCATCTTTGCAAAAGCCTTCACCGTAACGGAATAGACCAGCACGGCATGGAGGATGCAGGCAAGATACACCGCCAAAATCAGCATGCCCAAGGGCGCCAGCACGGAAATGCCTTGGCTGGCCACCACGGGGATAATTAAGCAAAATACCGCATAGGGAGCCAGCTTCATGATGCCGCCGATAATAGTATACATCACTTCCGCAAAGCCTTCCATGCCTTTTTTAAAGTTCTCGGCTTTGGGGCCTACAACTGCGATGCCCACCCCCACAAATAGGGCAAAGGCGATAACCTGCAGCATATTGCCATCCACCAGCGCCTTAAATGGGTTTGTGGGAATGATGTTGAGCAGCGTCTCTACAAAGCCCGTAGACTCTGCCGCTTCGTAGGTAACGTCTGCCGGCAAGGTGATGCCGGTACCCACTTTAAAAATCTTTCCGATAATGAGGCCCAATACCACCGCGAAAGCTGTGGTACTTAGGAAGTAGGCGATGGTCTTGCCGCCGATGCGGCCCACTTTTTTGATGTCCCCCAGGCCACATGCGCCCATCACCAGGGATGCGAATACCAGGGGCACGATCACCATTTTGATCAGGTTGAGAAACAGGGTGCCAAAGGGGCTGATGTAGGTATTGGCGATTTCAGCTTGGTTGGTAAGGTTCAGGATGATGCCTACAATGATGCCGGCGATCAGGCCAATGAGGATTTTCACCGTAAGGTGAAGCTTCTTGGGTTTGGTCTTTTCCATGAGATTCCCCCCTGTTGTTTTTTTTGCCCATGCCTTGCCTGCCCGTGCAAACCGCAAAACCCGTTACGCTTGTTGTAGCGGAATTTTGGATATACATGCCCTTTCCAGCATAGCGGCATCGGCAATTTTTATTTAAATATTTCTGTTCCCCGTCGCTAAAATTGGTTATCTGCACAGTGTGAAGTGAAAAAAACGTGATCGACTTCTGCTAATATTTGCATTTTAACATTTCTTAGCGGAAAAATCAACCACGCAGGTTTTTTTCCTACCCCCGTTGACAAATAATGCGGAAGTTGGTATAGTTATTGCAATTGTTTGGAAAGGAGTTTTCGCCATGGCCGCTCAGATGCATTGTCAGCCCCATAACCCGGCGCAGGCATGGATGGCGGGTATGCCCTCCTTTTCTTCTATCGCCGTATTTCTAAGGCACACAGTCGTTCCTGTGTGCCTTTCTGTTTTCCTTCTCGGCGTCGCGCTGCTGGGCCTCCTTAGCCTGGCGGCTATTCTGCTTTGCCTGGTACTTATTATTATGCTACCCCGCCAAGGCGTTCGCCCAAGAATGGATGGCTAACCGGCACCAAGCTTCCCGGGCCCCTGTTCTTAGCGAACGGGGGCCTTTTTCTTAAACCCGATGGAAGGAGTCCCCGCCATGCCGTCAAATTGGCCTCTCACCCATAAGCACATTCACCTGATCGCCGGCCACTACGGCAGCGGCAAAACCGAGCTGGCCGTATCCCTGGCCCTCCTGGCCGCCCAGGCCCGGGCCTATCCCCGGATCGCCCTGATCGACCTGGATATCGCCAACCCCTACTTCCGTTCCCGGGAGCGGCGGGACCTGCTGGAGCAGGCGGGGATCGGGGTATTCGGCAGCGCCTACCGGGAGGAGATCACCGCCGAGCTGCCCGCCCTGGGTGCCTCCGCCCGGGGGCCTTTGGGGGACCCCCAGTGCCTTTGCATCGTGGATCTGGGGGGCAACGGGGAGGGCGCCAAGGTGATCCGCCAATTCGGGGATTATTTTCACAGCGACGATCACGAGGCCCTGGCGGTGGTGAACGCCAACCGGCCGGATACCGCTACGGTGGAGGGCGCCTGTATGCACCTTGCGGATATTGAAGCCACCATGGGCTTTCCCCTCACGGGCATCGTGAACAACTGCCACCTTTTGCGGGAGACCACCCCCGCCACCATCCAAAAGGGCCACGCCCTCTGCCTGGAGGTGGCCCGGGCCACCGGCTTGCCCCTGGCGCTGGATTGCTATCCCGCCCCCCTGGTGGACCCGGACGCCCTGACGGCCGCCGGCCTGGACCCGGCCAAGCTGATGCCCCTGGGCATGTATATGCGGGAGACCTGGCTGGATCGATGAAGTCAACCGCCTTTGCGGCTGGTTTGAAATAAGGAATATCATGGAACGAAAATTTGGAAGGAGCGAGAAACAGACATGGCAAATTTCAAGGTGACCTTTCAGGATGAAAGGTGCAAGGGATGCGGCCTATGCGTGTCCGTATGCCCCAAGAAGATCATCGCCATGGGGAAGCACGTAAACAGCAAGGGCTATAGCCCCGCAGGCATCACCGACCAGGGCGCCTGCATCGGCTGCGCCAGCTGCGCGGTGATGTGCCCGGATGGCGCCATCGAGATCTACCGGCTGGAGGAGGGAGAAGCAGAATGACGGAAAAGGTTTTGATGAAAGGCAACGAGGCCTTCGCGGAAGCCGCCATGCGGGGCGGCTGCAAGTACTATTTCGGCTACCCCATCACCCCCCAGAGCGAGATCCCGGAGTATATGTCCCGGGAGTTGCCCAAGCGGGGCGGCTGCTTCGTCCAGGCGGAAAGCGAATTGGGCGCCATCAACATGACCTATGGCGCAGGCGCCGCCGGCGGCTGCGTGTTCATCTCCTCCTCCTCCCCGGGTATCGCCCTGATGCAGGAGGGGCTCAGCTTCCTGGCCAGCGCCGAGGTGCCTGCGGTGATCCTGAACGTTTCCCGCTGCGGCCCCGGCATCGGCGGCATCCAGCCCGGCCAGGCGGACTATTTCCAGGTGACCCGGGGCGGCGGTAACGGCGATTACCACATCCCCGTATTCGCTCCCTATAACATGCAGGAGGCCGTAAACCTGATCTACGAAGCCCCCGCCCTGGCGGAAAAATGGCGCACGCCGGTGATCCTGCTGGCGGACGGCATGATGGGCCAGATGATGGAGCCCGTGGCCCTGCCCCCGGAAAAGCCCATGCTCCAGCCCCAGGAGATCGCCCCCCGGAAGGATTGGGCCATCACCGGCTGGGACGACCGGGGCGGCCAGCAGAACCGCCGGGTGGTCAAGTCCCTCCGGCTCCAGCCCGAAGCCTTGGAACAGCACGTGGAGCACCTGTTTGCCCGCTATGCGGAGGCTGCCCCGGACTTCACCCGCTATGAAGCCGTCAACCTGGAAGGCGCCGAGATCGTGTTCGTGGCCTACGGCACCATCGCCCGCCTGACCCTGGAGGTCATGGATATGCTGGCGGAGCAGGGCATCAAGGCCGGCCTCATCCGGCCCATCAGCCTGTGGCCCTTCCCCGAAGCCGCCTTCGACCAGATCTGCCCCTCCACCAAGGTGGTCATCAGCGCGGAGCTCTCCAAGGGCCAGCTGCTGGACGATGTGAAGCGGGCGGTTTGCGGCCGCTTCCCCGTGGAGCTCATCTACCGCACCGGCGGCATCATCCCCACCTCCCTGGAGGTTACCCAGAAAGCGAAGGCTATATTGGAGGGCTTAAAATGAAACCGATCTTTACCTATACAAACGGTATGCTCCCTGTGAGCACCCACTATTGCCCCGGCTGCACCCATGGCATCGCCCACCGGCTCATCATGGAGGTGCTGGAGGAAAACGGCAAGCTGGGCCAGGCCATCGGCGTCGCCCCCATCGGCTGCAGCGTAATGGCACACCAGTATATGAACATGGATATGTGCGAGGCCGCCCATGGCCGGGCCCCCGCCGTGGCCACCGGCATCCGCCGGGTCCATCCCGACAAGGTGGTCTTTACCTACCAGGGGGACGGCGACCTGGCCTCCATCGGCATGTCCGAGATCATCGCCGCCGCCGCCCGTGGCGAGCGGTTCTCCACCTTCTTCATCAACAACGGCATCTACGGCATGACCGGCGGCCAGCTGGCCCCCACCACCCTGATCGGCCAGCGGGCCACCACCGCCGTGGAGGGCCGCACCAAGGCCCAGTTCGGTATGCCCATCAAAATGTGCGAGCTGCTGGCCCAGCTGGAATGCGCCGTATATGTGGAGCGGGTTGCCCTCAACTCCCCCGCCAATGTGCGCAAGGCCAAAAAGGCTGTGCAAAAGGCCTTTGAAGTACAGGAAAAGGGCCTGGGCTTCTCCTTTGTGGAGTTCTTGTCCACCTGTCCCACCAACTGGGGCATGACCCCGGCGGACGCCATGAAATGGGTGGATGAAAAGATGATCCCCTACTATCCCTTGGGCTGCCTGCGGGCGCCGGAACAGGAGGCTTCCAAATGATCCAAAAGCTGTTTTTCGCCGGCTCCGGCGGCCAGGGCGTGATCCTCATGGGCCAGATGACCGCCTATGCCGCCATGTATGAAAATAAGGAGGTCACCTTCCTGCCCTCCTATGGCCCTGAAATGCGGGGCGGCACCGCTAACTGCACGGTGGTGATCTCGGATAAGCCCGTCAGCTGCCCCCTGGTATACGAGGCGGATGTGGTGGTGGCCATGAACCTGCCCTCCATGACCCGCTTTGAATCCCTGGTCAAGCCCGGCGGTATGCTGTTTTACAACCAGTCCCTCATCCCCGCCAAGCCCACCCGCACAGACATCCAGGCTATCCCCGTGCCCGCCAACGACATCGCCATGGAGCTGGGCAACAGCCGGGCCGCCAACATGGTGATGCTGGGCGCCGTGTCCCACATCGCCGGCACCGCCGGGGACGAGGCCCTGGACCGGATCCTCCAGAAGGTTTTCTCCGGCAAGAAAGCCGGCCTGCTGGAATTGAACAAAAAGGCGTTCCATGCCTTTGCAGACGTTAAATAATACCCGTTGAAAGGAGCCGAATATGGCAGAATATACCTTCCCCGTTATCCGCACGGAGCATCCCAAGCCCAAGCCCCCCCAAGATAAGCTGGGCTTTGCCAACTACTTTACCGACCACATGTTTGAAATGCGCTACGACGAAGGCCAGGGCTGGCACGACGGCAAGGTGGTCCCCTATGGTCCCATCTCCCTGGACCCGGCTTCCGCAGTGCTCCACTATGCCCAGATGCTCTTTGAGGGCATGAAGGCCTACACGCGGCCCGACGGCGGCATTCAGATCTTCCGGCCGGACATGAACGCCAAGCGTATGGCCAACACCTGCGAGCGCATGTGTATGCCTAAGATGGACTACGACCTGTTTCTCTCCGCCATCAAGGCCATCGTCCATGCGGACGAGGACTGGGTGCCCAGCGCCCCCGGCACCGCCCTGTATATCCGTCCCTTTATGATCGCCGACGAGGTATCCTTCAGCGTGCTGCCCGCCAAGCATTACCGTTTCATTATCATCCTCTCTCCGGTGGGCTCCTACTACGCCGCCAACGACGGCGGCCTGTCCGCCACCCGGATCTTCGTGGAGGATGAATTCATCCGGGCGGCCCTGGGCGGAACCGGCTTCGCCAAGGTGGGCGGCAACTACGCCGGCGGCATGAAGGCTTCCCAAAAGGCCATGGCCTACAACTGCAAGGACGTGCTGTGGCTGGACGCTGCGGAGCATAAATATGTGGAGGAGATCGGCACCTCCAACGCCTTCTTTATGATCGACGGGGAAGTGATCACCTCCCCCCTCACCGGTACCATCCTGCCCGGCGTGACCCGGGATTCCGTTTTGACCCTGCTGCGCAAGTGGGGCGTTCCCGCCAGCGAGCGGAAGCTGAGCACCGACGACCTGTTTGCCGCCGCCAAGGCCGGCAAGCTCCAGGAGGTTTTCGCCAGCGGCACCGCCGCGGTGATCTCCCCCATCGGCGTACTCCACTACCAGGATCAGGATTATACCGTGGGGGACGGCAAGGTTGGGCCCATCGCCCAGCGGCTTTATGACACCCTGTACGGTATGCAAACCGGCAAGGTGCCCGACGACATGGGCTGGACGGTACAGATCTGACCCAATGGACCCCGGGCGGCTACGGTTTCCCAGGCTACCCGGGGCAATTTTACGGACTGAATGTTTGAAAGGCAGGTAATTCCCATTGCAAAATGTTGAAATTATGGACATGACCCTTCGGGCCAGCGGCCAGCTCTCTGCTTCCGGCCTGAGTTTTAAGGAAAAGCTGGAGATCGCCAAGCTGCTGGAAAAGTTGCGGGTGGACGTGGTGGAAACAGGCTTTATTGGGGATGCGCCCGCCGATCTGGCAGCGGTGCGGGCCATTGCGGATACCTTGGTTTCCAGCGTGGTCAGCGTGCCGGTGGGCCTGGGAGAAGAGGAGATCCGCCGGGCCGCCCAGGCTCTGGAACGGGCCCAACGGCCCCGGCTGAACCTGGTGGTCCCCACCAGCGCGGTGCAGATGGAGTATGCCTATCACCGCAAGCCGGACAGTATGCGCAAGGCCCTTTCCCAAAGCGCGGCCCTGTGCGTATCCCTGTGCCCGGAGGTGGAATTCACCGCCGAGGACGCCACCCGCAGCGAGCCCGCCTTCCTGGCGGAGATGATCCAAGCCGCCATCGATGCCGGGGTGCGCCGGATCACCCTTTGCGACAGCGCGGGCCAACTGCTGCCCGAGGAGGCTGCCGAGCTGGTACGGGAGCTCAAGGCCCAGGTCCCCGCCCTCAAAAACGCGGTGCTGGGCCTGCAGCTCCGGGACGATCTGGGCCTGGCTACGGCCAATGCCCTATCCGCCCTTTCCGCAGGCTGCGCCGCCTTAAAAACCACCTTCAACGGCATGGGCGCCACCCTGTCCATGGGCCAGCTGCTCCACGCCATCGCCCAGCGGGGCGACGCCCTGGAGGTGGAATGCCAGGTGAACAACACCCAGCTCCAGCGCTCCTGCAAGCAGATGGAAGCCCTCCTGGGCATGAACCGCACCGGCCGCTCCGCTTTCAGCCGGGTCATCGGCACCGCGGAGCCCGAGGGCAAGCGGGACAAGGAGCCCATCACCCCCGAGACCGACATCTTTACCCTGCGGCGCAAGGTGGAGCGCATGGGCTACGACCTGGAGGAGGAGGACCTGAAGCGGGTTTATCAGCGGGTGCTGCGGCTGGCCTCCAAAAAGAAGGTGGATGACCGGGATCTGGACGCCCTGGTGGCGGAGCTCACCCGGCATGTGACCCCCACCTATCAGCTGGTCAGCTACGTGACCAACAGCGGCAACAACATCAGCGCTACCGCCTGCATCCAGCTGGATAAGCAGGGGGAAACTTTGCAAGCCGTATCCCTGGGGGACGGCCCCATCGACGCGGCCTTCCTGGCCCTGGAGCAGATGCTGGGCCATCACTTTGAGCTGGAGGATTTCCAGATCCAGGCGGTTACCGAGGGCCGGGAGGCCATGGGGGACGCCCTGGTGAAGCTGCGCCATGGCGGCAAGGTCTATCCTGGCCACGGCCTGTCCACGGACATCATCGGCGCCAGCATCCAGGCCTATCTCCATGCGGTGAACAAGATCGTCTATGAGGAGCAGAACGTATGAAGCTATCCTTTGAAACCCAGGGCTTTGATTCCTTTTCCTGGGAAGACGCCTTAGCGTTGGCCAAGGAAAACGGCTTTGGGGGCGTTTCCTTCGCCTATACCCCCAGCTTCTCCCAGCGGTTTGCCCATGGCCCGGACGCCAGCCGCCGCCGGCGGGATCTGGAGTTGCGGTGCCGGGAAGCCGGCCTGGATATCCCCTGCCTCTCCACCGGCGCGCTGTTCTCCCAGGCCCCGGCCGACCCCCAGGCCCTCTCTCAGCTCCAGGACGCCGTCTCCCTGGCGGGCATCCTGTCCATTCCCTATGTGGCCCTGCAGGCCCAGGCCCAACAGGCTCCTGACGACCTGTTGCCGGTGCTGGAGCAGCTTTTGCCCCTGGCTGCGGCCCAGGATGTGACCTTGCTGCTGGAGACCAGCGGGCCTTTTGGCGATACCAGCGCGTTGCGCAGCTTGCTCAACGGCTTTGCCAGCGACCACCTGGCCGCTCTATGGAACATCGCCGGGCCTGTGGGCGCCGGCGAGACCCCGGGCAAGACCATCGAAAACCTGGGGGCTTATGTGAAACATGCCTATATCCAGGACCGGCAGGATGGCCAGCCCCGGCTTACCGGGGATGGGGAATATCCCTTGCAGGACGTGATGCTGGCCCTGCGCTCCATTGACTATAAAGGGTATCTGTCCCTGGTTTGGCCGCCACAGATGTGGGAGGAGCTGGGCCTGGATGTGGCGCTCCCCCACTTCGCCAACTATATGCAGCGCTTCCTGGGGGCAGGGCGGGACGGTACCCGGCTCTATTCCAACCGGGCGGGCACCGGCTATTTCCCCTGGCCCAAGGATCGGCTTATCCCCCTCACCTTCTCCCAGATGCTGGACCGGGTCACCGATATTTTCCCGGACCAGTACGCCTTCCGCTACACCACCCTGGACTACACCCGTACCTATTCGGAATTTCGGGCGGATGTGGATACCTTTGCCCGCTCCCTCATCGCCCTGGGGGTAAAGGCAGGGGATCATGTGGCGGTTTGGGCCACCAACGTGCCCCAGTGGTATATTGCCTTTTGGGCCACGGTGAAGCTGGGAGCGGTGCTTGTGACCATGAACACCGCCTATAAGATCCACGAGGCGGAATATCTGCTCCGGCAATCGGACACCCATACCCTGGTCCTCATCGACGGGTACCGGGAGGTAAGCTATGTGGACATCATGAAGGAGCTGTGCCCGGAGCTGGCCACCGCCGACCCGCAAAAGCCCCTCCGCTGCAAGCGCCTGCCCTTCCTACGGCACATCATCACCGTATCCTCCCGCCAGCCCGGCTGCCTCACCTGGGCAGACGCCCTGGCCCTGGCGGAAAAGGTGCCCGTGGAGGAGGTCTGGCGGCGGGCTGCCCGGGTGCATCCGGACGACGTGTGCAACATGCAATACACCTCCGGCACCACCGGCTTCCCCAAGGGGGTCATGCTCACCCACCGGAACATTGTCAACAACGGCAAGTGCATCGGCGACCGGATGGACCTATCCTCCGCAGACCGGATGATGATTCAGGTGCCCATGTTCCATTGCTTTGGCATGGTGCTGGCCATGACCGCCTCCATGACCCATGGGGTCACCCTCTCCCCCCTGCCCTATTTCTCCCCCAAACCCGCCCTTGCCTGCGTCAAGCAGGAGCGGATCACCTGCTTCCATGGGGTGCCTACCATGTTCATCGCCATGCTGGAGCATCCGGATTTCCGCTCGGAGGATTTCGCCTTCATGCGCACCGGCATCATGGCGGGCAGCCCTTGCCCCGAGCCGGTGATGCGGGATGTGCTGGAGAAGATGCACATGACCGAGATCACCATCGTCTACGGCCAGACCGAAGCCGCCCCCGGCTGCACCATGAGCAGTACCGACGACTCCATCGAGGTGCGGGTCTCCACCGTGGGCCGGGCCCTGCCGGAGATCGAATGCAAGGTGGTGGACCCGGAAACCTGGGAAGAGGTGCCGGACGGGGTCAACGGGGAGTTCGTCGCCCGGGGCTACAACATCATGAAGGGCTACTATAAGATGCCCGAGGCCACCGCCGCCGCCATCGACAAGGATGGCTGGCTCCATACCGGCGACCTGGCCTGCCGCACCCCGGAGGGCAATTACCGCATCACCGGCCGGCTCAAGGATATGATCATCCGCGGCGGCGAAAACATCTACCCCAAGGAGATTGAGGAGTTCATCTACACCCATCCCAAGGTGCAGGATGTGCAGGTGATCGGCGTGCCGGACCCCAGCTACGGGGAGGAGATCATGGCCTGCATCGTGCTCAAGGCCGGGGAAACCATGACGGAACAGGAGGTGAAGGACTTCGTCAAGGCCAGCATGGCCAAGCACAAGACCCCTCGCTACGTCCAGTTCATGGACGCCTTCCCCATGAACGCCGCCGGCAAGATCCTCAAATACAAAATGCGGGAGGACGCCGCCAAGGCCCTGGGCTTGAAACCCCAGTTCGACGAGCCGGAAAAAAAGGCTTGACGATGGAACGGCCATGGTTTATAATGCATAATAATTAATATGGTATTTGAAATGCGATGATGGAAATAGCTTGATGGCTGTCTTGCCCAGAGAGCCGGCGGTTGCTGAAAGCCGGTCTTGACGAAATCTTGCGGTCACTCCAGAGCAGGCCTCCTGAAATCTACCAAAAGTAGGGAGTTCCGGGTCCAGCCCGTTATAGGTGGGGGATTTGATGGAATCCTGTAAAGTGGATTTGTCCGTAAAGGGCAAATCAAATTGAGTGGTACCGCGGAGCTTACACAAGGCCTCGTCTCAAAGGAGACGGGGCCTTTTATTTATTCAAAACAATGATTACGAAAGGAGAGCGCAACGATGCTGTGCGATCGATTCGTCCAGGCGGACACCCGGGACTATGCGTCCTTCCGCCAAAGCTTCAAACTGACCCCGCCCCAAAACTTCAACTTTGGGTTCGACGTAGTAGACGCCATCGCTGCCAAGACGCCGGACGCCCTCGCCCTGCTCCATGTGGACCGCCTGGGCCAGTGCCGCCGCTTCTCCTTTGCGGATATCCGGGACCAAAGCGCCCGCATCGCCAATATGCTGCGCCGCCAAGGCCTGAAAAAGGGCGATACGGTGTTGCTGATCATGCGGCGGGCCTATCAGTATTGGCCCCTGAACGTGGCCCTGTGCAAGCTGGGCGCCGTGATGATCCCCGCCACCGCCCAGCTGCTCCCCCACGACATCAGCTACCGGTGCAACGCCGCTTCCGCCAGGTTCATCATCTGCGCCAACGACCCGGGCATCCTGGCCGCCGTGGAGGCCGCCCTGCCGGATTGTTCCAGCGTGGAGGGCCTGTTCCTGGCCGGCGGCAGCCGGCCCGGCTGGATCGACCTGGACGCCCAGGCCGCCCTGGAAAGCCCCTTTTATCCCCGCCGCCGGGGCAAGGAAGGCACCCGCAACACCGACCCCCTGCTGATCTACTTCACCTCCGGCACCACCGGCTTCCCCAAGATGGCCATCCACGACCAGCTGTATCCCCTGGGCCACATCGCCACCGCCCGGTATTGGCACACCAACAAGCCCGGCGGCCTGCATTTCACCATTTCGGATACCGGCTGGGCCAAGGCCGGCTGGGGCAAGATCTACGGCCAGTGGCTGTGCGAATGCGCGGTGTTCGCTTACGATTTCGACCGGTTCGACCCTGTGAAAATCTTGGAAATGCTGCAGACCTACCGCATTTCCACCTTCTGCGCGCCACCCACCATGTACCGGATGCTTACCCAAAACAACCTGGCCGCCCAATATGACCTAAGGTCTATCACCCATTGCTGCAGCGCCGGGGAACCCCTCAACCCCGAGGTGTTCCAGGACTGGAAGGCCCAAACCGGCCTCAGCATCCACGAGGGTTTCGGCCAAAGCGAGACCACCTGCTGCCTGGCCACCTTCCCGGGCATGGCGCTGCGCTCCGGGGCCATGGGCAAGCCCGTGCCCGGCTATGACATCCAGCTCCTGGACGAGGACGGCAAGCCCGTGCGGCCCGGCCAGGAGGGTGAGATCTGCATTCGGGTGGCGGAGCGCAAGCCCCTGGGCCTGTTCCTGGGCTACTACCGGGACGATTTGGCCACCGCTCGCGCCTGGCACGACGGCTTCTATCATACCGGGGACGTGGCCACCATGGACGAGGCGGGTTACTTCTGGTATGTGGGCCGCAAGGACGATTTGATCAAGTCCTCCGGCTACCGGATCGGGCCCTTTGAGGTGGAGAGCGCCCTGCTGGAGCATGAGGCGGTGCTGGAAGCCGCCATCACCGGGGTGCCGGATCCCATCCGGGGCCAGGTGGTGAAGGCCACCATCGTGCTCAAGGACGGCTATATTGCCAGCGACGCCCTGAAAAAGGAGCTGCAAAACCACGTGAAGCGCACCACCGCCCCCTACAAATATCCCCGGCTCATCGACTTTGCCGACGCCCTGCCCAAGACCGCCAGCGGCAAGATCCGCCGGGTGGCATTGCGCTAAGGCAGGCGTTGACAAAATACGCCGCCTCCCTTAGACTGAAAAGGTAAATATTGCGCATGGTGCCGTGGGGCCGTCGGTCCCCATGGCGCCTGCCTGTGTGGGAGGAAACACGCCATGATCCAATTCCAATGCGATTATACCGAAGGCTGCCATCCCAGCATCCTGGCGGCCCTGCAAAAAACCAACCTAGAGCAGACCCCCGGCTATGGCACCGATCCCTATTGCCAGCAGGCCCGGGAAGCCATCCTGGCCCTTTGCCAGCAGCCCCAGGCCCAGGTCCACTTCCTGGTGGGGGGTACCCAGGCCAACGCCACGGTGATCGCTTCCATTTTGAAGGCCCATCAGGGGGTTATTTCCTCGGAAATGGGCCACATCGCCACCCATGAAACCGGCTCCATCGAGGCCACCGGCCACAAGGTGCTGGCCCTGCCCGCGCCGGATGGACGCATCAGCGCCCAGCAGGTAGACGACTACTGCCGCGCCCACTATGAAAGCCCCACCTTTGAACACATGGTGCAGCCCGGCATGGTGTATATCTCCTGGCCCAGCGAGTGCGGCACCCTCTACTCCAAGGCGCAACTGGAAGCCCTGCGCAAGGTTTGCGATGCCTGGCACATGCCCCTGTTTTTGGACGGCGCGCGGCTGGGCTACGGCCTCGCCAGCCCCCAATGCGACGTAACGCTGGCGGATATCGCCCGGCTGTGCGATGTATTTTACATCGGCGGCACTAAGTGCGGCGCCCTGTTCGGGGAAGCAGTGGTGATCACCAACCCCGGCTTGCAGAAGGATTTCCGCTACATGATCAAGCAGCACGGGGGTATGCTGGCCAAGGGCCGGCTCCTGGGCCTACAATTCCTGACCCTGATGACGGACGGGCTGTATTTTTCCATTTGCAAAAAGGCCGTGGAACAGGCCATGGCCCTGCGGGCCGCGTTCCAGGCCCGGGGCATCCCCATGTGGGGGGATTCCTATGTGAACCTGCAATTCCCCATCCTGACCCAGGCCCAATTGGACGCCCTGACGGAGCGGGGCTACCTATACGAAGTATGGGAGCCCACCGACGACGGCCGGTTTATCGCCCGCTTCTGCACCAGCTGGGCCACCACCGAGGAAAACCTCCAGCGGCTCATCCAGGACATCGGGCGGCTGTAATAGCCCCCTTTGGCCAGCCCCATAGGGCATGGAAACGCCCCGGCAAAATGCTTGCCGGGGCTCTGGCTGTCGAAAAAGTGGCTTGCGCCACTTTTTCGAGGTTTTCATAGCTCCCTTGCGCCTACGGCGCGGCCAGGGAGCTATGCAGGGAACCCCTTGCTACGCAAGGCTTTTTGCGGATTTGACGCGCATGTCGCCAAATCCGATTATAGCCTCTGGGGGCTGCGGCCCCCGAACCCCCGGGGGTTTTTCGACAGGCTGCGCCCCGGCAAGATGCTTGCCGGGGCTTTCCAATCGGCGGCAATGCGCCCTCTCCCCTGTTCCCCGTCCGTCAAGGGCGCGGCAAGGGGCCTTGCAAGGCCTTTTCGGATCACCTTCCGTGCCCCCAAGGGCTTTTGGGTTTCGCCATGTTTCCCAGATTTTTTATACCCTGGCCCCCGCCTCCCGCAGCATGGCCAGGGCCGCATCGGCGGCCTGGCCGGGGGTGCGGCCGCCGGTATCCAGCATGGGCCAGCCCAGATCCTGGTATAAGGGCAGCCGATTTAGGCTCCGTTCGATCACATCCGGCTGCCGAAGGCCCTTTTCCACATCTCCCCGAAGACGCTCCGCCAACGTGGTTGCCGGGCAGACCAGGGAAAGGGTATACAGGCGATAGGCCCGCTCCAGCCCGGAAAGGATATTCGGCAGGATATCCGCCTGGTGAAACACCCAGCAAAACAGCACGGTCTCATAGGCCGTGCAGCCCAGGAAGCTGTCCAGCAGATGCCGGATGTTGTCCACCGCCATGGCCCGGGTCTCCGGGGTGTTGATGAAGGGATGGGCGTCCCAGCACCAATCCCCATCCAGGAATACGCAATGGTCCAGCCGGGCCTGCATTTGCCTGCAAACCGTGGTTTTGCCCACCCCCATAGGGCCGCCGATGCAGATCAACTGCTTTTGCATCCTGCCTTTCCGCCTCCTTTGCCGGCTTTTCCTGCGCCCGGCCAGATGCTATAATATTGGGGAATACGCATACCGAAATGGAGGTCCCGTATGTTTCAAATGGCATCCCCCCAGGATCGGGCGGAATTAAAGGACCTGTGGCAGCTCTGCTTTCAGGAGTCCCAGCCCTTCCTGGATTGGTTTTTTACAGACCGGTTCCTGCCCGCCTATTGCCCCGTATACCGGGAGGGCGGGGTCATCCAGGCCGCCCTCCACGGCCTGCCCGCCCATGTGTGGCTCCGGGACCGGATCGCCCCCTGCGTGATCATTGCCGGGGTGGCCACCCATCCGGATTTCCGGGGCCGGGGGCTGATGCGGGGGCTGTTGGGCTATTACCTGCCCTATCTGGGCGGGTTGGGCATCCCCCTGGCGACCCACCGGCCTGTGACCCTGCGGACCTATGCTTCCGCCGGCCACTTCCCCGTCAGCGACAGCCG
Organism: uncultured Eubacteriales bacterium; assembly: GCA_900542615.1. Classification (GTDB taxonomy): domain Bacteria; phylum Bacillota; class Clostridia; order Christensenellales; family CAG-138; genus Pelethousia. Next base: position 19,395 of record UQOG01000010.1, read on the forward strand.
GTACCTATCTCTGGCCCCGGACGCTCCCCGGCCGGCGGAGGATCCCTGCCAGCAGGTTTCCCTCCTGGAGCGAGCTTCGGAGCTATACGGCTGCTACCAACGCTTTGCCCTGGGCTATAGCTGCATCCTGAGCCGCAGCTATGCGGACTTCCTCCTCAAGTGCAAGGACTATTTGGCCAGCGACGCCAAATGCATCCTGACCCAGGATGCCCAGGGCCGGGTGGACGGCTACTGCGTCTATTTCGATTCCCCAGGGGAAGGGGCGGAACCGCCCAGCTTATATGGGGAAGAATGCGTCGCCCTGTCTCCGGAAGCCTATGCGCGGCTATGGGCAAGCCTTGCAACGCGCAGCCAAGGCAAGGCCCTGAAGGTGCGCATGGCGCCGGACGCGCCCCTGTCCCCGGCGGGCGCCCAGTGGGAGACCCTGCCCCGCAGCGTATGGGGGGTGGCGAATGTATCCTGCCTGTTGGCCGCCCTGGGGCTGCCGGGGGAAGGCGTCCTGGAGGTGGAGGATCCCCTGGTGGAAGCCAACCGGGGGCTGTACGACCTTTGCGGCCGGCCCGCCCAAGGGAAGCCCCAGTTGGTCATCCCGGCGGGGCGGCTTGCCCAATGGGCCAGCGGCTACAGGACCATGGCCCAGCTGGTGGCGGAAGGCCAGGCCCAGGCGCTGGACCCGGCCATCGTCCCCATCCTGGACGCAGGGCCCCGCCTCCCCTGCTTCACCATAGACGAATATTGATCGCCTATTGGGGTACGGCTTCCCCCAGCACCTGGCCGATGGGCTGGCGTAAAATCAGATCCGCCCGCCGGTCGTAAGGGGTCTCCGTCTTGTTGATCAGGATCAAATGCTTCCCCATGAAAAACTCCAGCAGGGAGGCCGCCGGATATACGGACAGGGACGTGCCGCCCACGATCATGGTATCCGCGCTGCTCACCGCCGCCATGGCCCCCCGCCACACCTGTTGATCCAGGGGCTCCCCATAAAGCACCACCTCCGGCTTGATGAGGCCGCCGCATTGGTCGCAATGGGGCACCCCCTGGCTGTTGCGGATATAATCCCCGTTAAAAAACCGGTTGCATTTCATGCAGCGGTTCCATTCCACGTTCCCATGGACCGGATAGACCCGCTTGCTGCCCGCCTGCTGGTGCAGGTTGTCGATGTTTTGGGTGATCACCGCGTTCAGCTTGCCCGCCGCCTCCAGCCGGGCCAGGGCGTAGTGGGCCGGATTCGGGGCGGCGGATTGCAGCAGAACGCTTTTATAATAATCGTAAAAAATGTCCGGGTGCGCCAAAAAGAAATCGTGGGACAGCAGCACCTCCGGCGGATAGCCAAAGCGCTTTTTCGCCGCCTCCGCCGAGCCCTTGCTGCGAAAATCCGGTATGCCGCTTTCCGTGGATACCCCGGCGCCCCCTAAAAAGGTCACCACCCGACTCTGTTGCAGCAGCTTTTTCAGCTCTTCTACGCTCCCTACCATATCCCATACCTCCCGGATTTTTCTTTCATCATACCCCCCGCGTCCGTTTCCTGCAAGCATAATCCGCCCCTTTGCTTTTCCAAATACAAACGCCCCGGCCATCTGCGCCGGGGCCAAAGGAGACCCTTCCTCAAAAATGCTTCAACCAGGTCCTTATGCCAGGATCAGCTCCACCCCGGCGGCCTCCAGGCTGGCCCGGCAATCCGCCGGCACCTGGTCGGTGACCACCGCGCTCACGTCCTCGGTGGGCATCAGCATCACCACGCTGCGCCGGCCAAACTTGGAGGCGTCCGTCAGCACGATCCGCTTTGCCGCCCGCTCCCCCATGGCCCGCACCGCCTCCGCCCGGAGCATATCCACATTGGAAAAGCCAAAGGCCGGGTCAAAGCCGTCCGTGCCGAAAAAGAATTTATCCACAAAAAACTCCCGGGCGCATACCCGTACCAACGGCCCGGTGGCGGTTTGGGCGTCGGGATCGTAATTTCCACCCAACAGCACCGTCTTGGCCCCGGGCATCCGCCCCACATACCCGGCGATAAAGGCCGAATTGGTCACGATGGTCACATCCCGCCGGTTTTCCGCCAGCTCCGCCGCCAACAGGGCGCAGGTGGAGCCGGATTCGATCATCACCGTTTCCCCGTCTTGCACCAGGGCGGCGGCCCGCTGGGCGATCCGCCGCTTTGGGCCATAGTCAAAGGCCATGCGGTATGCCACGTCGTCCGGGGAGATCCGCACCGCGCTGCCATGCTGCCGCCGCAGCAGCCGCTCCTTTTCCAATTGGGCCAGGTCCTTGCGGATGGTCACCGAGGATACCCCCAGGGCCTCCGCCAGGGCGCTGACCTCCACGGAGCCCGCTTCCCGTACCATATCCAAAATGCGCATACACCGTTCGTTCATTTCCCCATCTCCAAATACGCTACTTCCATGGGCTTCCCCGCCTATGGGCCAGCTTGCGCGGCTTACCCACCGTTTTTTATTGTAAGGTGACGCCTGCCCCTTGTCAAGGCGTGGTCCTTTTGCAAAGCCTCTGGCGAAATCCCCAAGGGTATGCTATACTGAATCGGATCACCAGAAGGTACAAAGGAGATTTTTATGGAAGATTTGCAAGCCTCCTGCCGGCTTCGGCTGGCTGTGCTGGATATAGACGGCACCCTCACGGACCCTGCCGGCGACATTACCCCGCCGGTACAGGCGGCGGTCGCGGCGCTTTTGCGGCGGGATATCCTGGTGGTGGTGGCCACGGGCCGCAATTTAGCCGAAATGGACCAGGTCTGGGACGCCTGGCCCCAGCTTACCCGGATCGCCTATAGCAACGGCGCCGCCATCGCCGGCATGGGCCGGCCTTTGGACGATTATTTCCAAGGCATCCCCGCAGATGTGGCCCGAAAGGTCTACCAAGCGGCCATGGCCGCAGACACCATGCCGGAGATCTATGCGAACGGCAAGATCTATGTGGAGGCGTCCCGCTGGGAAAAGCGGGTCTACTACCGTGCGCAATACCTGGAAGAAACCACGCCCGGATCCCGGACGCCGATCCCTTCCTTGGAAGCGATTCTCTCCCGGGCGGACGCCCGCATTGAAAAGGTGAACGTGTTTTTCCCCTGTGACGACCACCGGCTGACCTTTGAAGCTGCCAACCAGGGCATCGGCCTTCGCACCTCCCATACCATCCAAGGGGGCCTGGAATTCAACAACCCCAAGGCCAATAAGGCGGAAGCGATCGCCCATATCTGTAAGGCGCTGGCCATCCCCGCCCAGGCGGTGGCCGCCCTGGGGGACAGCCAGACGGACAAGGAGCTGCTGCAATGGGCCGGCTGTTCCTTTGCCATGGGCAACGCCCTGCCGGACGTGCAGGCCTGCGCCAAGCAGGTGGCGCCCCCCAACAGCCAGGACGGGGCCGTATGGGCCATCCGGGAGCAAATTTTGCCCCGCTGCCCCCAATAAAACCTCGGCGAAGCCGCCCCGCCAAATAAAAACAGGCGCCCGATGCTGCTTATTGCGCAGCCATTGGGTTCCTGTTTTTTTACGGTAAAATTGGACGTGGATACGAGTTCCCGCCCACGGCCGCCCAGGCTTAGAGGCTTTCGTGGGGCGCGCCCTGTTTCTGGGAGGCCCTACGCGTCCTTTTGCCTAGGCAGGCTGATAGGATCCGGCGCAGCCGGCCGGGCGGAACGCAGGGCCAAGTTCCGGCGGCAACCTTTTCCCCAGCCGCTATTGGCGGCAGCGGCCGTACATCCAGGTATAGCGGGCGATCCGCCGGGCTAGGGCGGGGCTGGCAGCCCCGGGGGCCATGCGCCAGCGCCAGTTGCCGGCGGTGGTGCCCGGCTGATTCATGCGGGCCTCCGCCCCCAGGCCCAGGTAATCCTGCATCTGGGCGATGAACAGATCCGCCACGGAGCTCATGCCCCCCCGGATCATGGCCCAGGCCAGGCCCTCCCCTTCCCCCACCCCCAGGTATTGCCGGGCCATGGCCACGTCCGGGCCGCTGGCCTCCGCATTCCAGCCTGCGGCGGTGGTATTATCGTGGGTGCCGGTATAGCACACGCAGTTGCGGGGATAGGTATGGGGCAAATAATCGCTGGGCTCCCGGGAGTCAAAGGCGAATTGCAGCACCTTCATCCCCGGATAGCCGGAATCCGCCAGCAGCTTGCGCACCCCCGGCGTTAGATACCCCAGGTCCTCCGCGATCACCTCCAGGGAGGGGAATGCCGCCTGGACAGCCTTTATGAAATCCCAGCCGGGCCCCTGCATCCAGGCCCCGTTCCGGGCGGTGGGCTCCCCGGCGGGCACGCTCCAATAGCTTTCCAGGCCCCGGAAATGGTCGATGCGCACGGCGTCATACAGCCGCATACTGTTGCGGAGCCGCTCCAGCCACCAGGCGTAGCCCTGGGCCTTCATGGCTTCCCAATCGTATAGGGGATTGCCCCACAGCTGCCCATCCTTGGAAAAATAGTCCGGCGGGACCCCCGCCACCCGGGTGGGGTTTCCCTCCCCGTCCAATTGAAACACCTGGGGATTGGCCCACACGTCCGCAGAATCCATGGAAACATAGATGGGCAGATCCCCCATCAGCTTGACGCCCTTTCCCTTGGCATAGGATCGCAGCGCATCCCACTGGGTATAGAAAAGATACTGTAGGTACCGATAAAAGGCCGCGTCCTCCCGGCACTCCCGTTCCAGCCGGGCCATGGCCTCGGGCCGGCGCAGCCGCACAGCCTCCGGCCATTGGGAAAAGGGCCCCATCCCATAATGGCATTTGAGGGCCATGAACAGGGCGTAATCCGTCAGCCAAGCCCCCTGCTCCGCCCCAAAGGCCGCCTGGGCTTCCCGATCCCGCTCCCGGCCCCGGGCAAAGGCCTTGCGCAGCAGGCGGAAGCGCTGTTGGTACAGCCTGCCGTAATCCACCGGTCCCGGCGCCGTCAGGTGGGGCTCCACCTCCTCCTCCAGCAAAAGCCCCTCCGCCACCAGCAGGTCCAGGTCGATGAAGTAGGGGTTCCCCGCGCTGGCCGAAAATAGCTGATAGGGGGAATCCCCATAGCCGGTGGGCCCCAGGGGCAGGATCTGCCAATAGCGCTGCCTTGCCTCCGCCAAAAAGTCCACGAAATCATAGGCGCATTGGCCGATGGAGCCGATGCCGAACCGGTTGGGCAAGGAGGAGATGTGCATCAAAATTCCGCTGCTGCGTTCCATATCTGCTGCTTTCCTTTATCTTATTCTTTCTGCAAACCCAGGGACCGGATGGAAGCCCCGGCCCGAAGCCGGGTGGACATGACCACATGCTGATTGCCGCCCTTGCCCTCGATCAGGTCCGCCAGGATCCGTATGCTTTCCTCCGCCAGGCTTTCCGCCGGCTGCTCCAGAGTGGTCAGGGTGGGGATGGTATAGCGGGAGACGTCCAACCCGTCGATGGCGATCACCGAACAATCCGCCGGCACCCGTTTCCCCCGCTGATCCAGGGCCTTAATGGCTGCCATGCCCATCAGGTCCGATAGGGCGAACAGGGCGGTAAAATCCCCCGCCCGGTCCAAAAGCCGTAGGACGCCCTGGTAGGCGTTTTCCATCTCGAAGCCATGGACGCATTCCACCAGGGCCGGATCATAGGGCAGGCCATGCTCCGCCAGGGCGGCTTTATAGCCCCGGAAGCGCAATTCCCCAATGGAATGGCCCTCCGTTTCATCGATTAGGGCGGCGATGCGCCTGTGCCCCCGGATGCATAGCTCCCGCACCGCCCGGCTCGCTGCCCGGGTATCGTCGATGGTGACGGAGGAATAGGCGGAGGCGTCCAGGCACCCAAAGGCGTTGGTGTAGGTGCAGCATACAAAGGGCGCCTGGAGCAATTCCGTCTCGGCGGGGGAATAATTGAAGCGGCCCCCGAAGAACAGGATGCCCTGCAACCGCCGCTCCCGGGCCAAGGCCGCCGCCGCCCGGATCTCGTCCCCGTCCGAGGGGATCTGGTGGAGCACGCAGGAGTATCCCCGCCGGTATATGGCCGGGATAGCGGTCTTGATCAGCCGGTTGAAAAAGGGGTTCTCCGCCCCCCGCAGGATGAGCGCGATGGCGTCGGACTTGGTTTTGGCCAGGTTCCGGGCGCTGTTGTTGGGCACATAGCTGCTGCGCTCCACCGTTTCCAACACCCGGCGGCGCAGCGCCTCGCTTACGTCAGGATGCCCGTTGAGCACCCGGGATACCGTGCTTACGCTGGTGTTGCACATATGGGCGATGTCTTTGATGGTGATCTGCTGTTTCAAAAGCACACGTCCTTTTCTGCAAAACGCTCTGGAAACCGGAAATGGATAACCAAGGGCTGGTAACGTTTCCAGGTTGCTATAGTATACCATACCCCCTTCTTGCCTGTAAAGCGCGCCCTGCCCCGGAAAAAACCAAACGCCCCGGGCAGGGGCGTTGTCTCATGGAATAGCTATGGCGCCTAGGCGCTGCATGGGCGCGGGGGCTATGGCGGCATTCCCCATCCGCCAGGCCATGCCGCCACAGAGAGGGCTGTCGGCGGCGCCGGGGGCAACGGAACGCCACAGTCCGCCCCGCCCTCTAGCGCAGACGCAAACCCTTGGAAAGGTGGTTTTTCAGGGTGCCGTTCACCCCTTTTCCCAGGCCCAGGGGACAGCCTTCGGTCTCCACCCGGCACCAGCCGGTCAGGCCGGCGTCTACCTCCAACGTCTCCCCTGCAAGATAGCGGGCCAAGGCTTCCCCCTGGGGCGTCACGCGCCGCGCCCAGGAAAGCCCCGTTGCCATGGCCAGGGCATGGCTGGGCTGGAAACGGCCCCGCAGCAGATCGCCCGCGTAAACGCCGGCCGTGAGCATATGCACCCGCTCCAAGCCCTTGGGCAGGGGCTGGGGCAGGAGCAGCACCCGGCCGTCCGGCAGCTGCACCGGCTCCCCCGGCGGCATGGCTGCAAAGGCGTCCTTGCAAAAGGCCGCAAAGGCCCGATCCTTGCATAAGGGCAGTTCCAGTTCCCCCTGGGGCTTCTCCGCCCCGGCCGGGCCGGTTTGGCGCAGCCGGGCCACGAAATGGCCTTCTCCCTTCACCCGGTGGGGATACAGGGTTTCGGCAGATTCCAGCTGAAAGGCCGGATGCCGCTTCAGGAAATCCACCACCACCCCCTGATTCTCCTCCTGGGAAAAGGTGCAGGTGGAATAGACCAGCAAGCCCCCCGGCGCCACCGCCTGGGCCGCGCTCCCCAGGATGGCCTGCTGCCTTTTGGCGCAGGCGGCCACATGCTGGGGCGACCAGGCGGCCACCGCCGCCGGATCCTTGCGGAACATGCCCTCCCCGGAGCAGGGCGCGTCCACCAGCACCCGGTGGAAATACCCGGGCAGGGCCTCGCATAAGGCATCCGGCCGGGCGCAGGTGACCACCCCATTGGCCACCCCCAGCCGCTCCAGGGTAAACCGCAGGGTCTTGGCCCGGCCCGGCACCACCTCGTTGGCCACCAGCAGCCCCGTCCCCGCCAGCCGGGCGGCGATGCCTCCGCTTTTCCCGCCGGGGGCGGCGCATAGATCCAGTACCCGCAGCCCCGGCTCCACCTCCAGCGCACCGATGGGGGACATGGCGGAGGGTTCCTGCAAATAGAACATGCCGGCCAGATGATAGGGATGGTTCCCCAGCGGGGGCGCGTCCGGAGGCAGCAAAAACCCCTCCGGCAAGATGCCGCCCGGCTCCAAAGGCACCGGGGCGATCTGCAGGAAATCCGCCACGCTAAGGCGTAGGGGATTGACCCGCAAGCCCCGGCGGGGGGGCTGGTCATAGCAGGCAAAAAAGGCCGGGGCCTCCGGCCCCAGCCTTTGCTGCATACGCTGCATAAAAGCTTGTGGTAGTTGGATCATATCCCTCCCGGGCGCTAAAATACCCGCTTGCCCCACTGGAAGTTTTGCGACGCCCAATCCGACCAGCTGCTGATCACCACCGCGCCTGCGCTGGAGGAGGCGTGGATATACTTGCCGCTTCCCATATAGATGCCCACGTGGCCGATGTCCGATGCGCCCACGCTATTGGTGAAGAATACCAGGTCGCCCCGGATCAGGCTGCCCTGGTCGGGAATGGTCTGCCAGGAATCCACCCGGGCAAGGTTTTTGGAAGACATACGGCTCACCTGTACCCCTGCGGCACGCAGGCAATAATATACCAGGCCCGAGCAGTCGAAGGAATTGGGGCCTTCCTCTGCCAAAACATAGGGACAACCCAGCCGGCTCTCTGCCGTGGCGATTACAGCTTCCACCCCGGAACCCGTCACCGGGATGCCGTCGCCCTCAATGTCCGAACCGGACCAATTCCCGCCGGAACTGCCGCCCGAATCCGGCGTGGAGGCAGGCGCCTCCGTCTCCTGGGGAATCCAAAGCTCCGGTGGGATCTCTCCAGGCTCAGTAGCAGGCTCGTCCTCTTGCGGTTTCTCCGTCTTGGCGGGGGCCTTGGTGGCTTCCGGCTTGGGGGTCTGGGTGGGCTTCGGCGTGGGGGAAGGCGTAGGCGTGGGGTCCACCTTCGGCAGGGCGTCGGAGGAATACAGCACGTCTCGGGTCTGCTGGTCCTCGATGCCGGTGGCGGCCAGCTTGTTCTTGGTCTGGAAGGCGATCAGGGCTTCCTGGGTAGCGGCTCCAAAGTATCCGTTGCGCTTTTCCCCTTTTTCCCCATAATAGCCCAGGTCATATAGCTGGTTTTGCAGGCGCTTTACGTCGTTGCCAGAATCCCCTACCTCCAAGCGGTAGGAAGCTGCCTGGTCCGAAAACAGCAGCGACTGGGTCAACTCATCCGCAACGCCGGTCTCTGTCATATTATGGATCCGCTGGAACCGCTTGACAGCCTCCGCCGTCTGCTCGCCAAAAAGCTCGGTGGGCTGGTCACCATCCAGGTATTCCAGCTCCATCAGCCGGATCTGGATATCCATGACCATGGGGTCCGTATCCCCTTCCCGCAAGGTCCGATATTGGCTGCCTGCGTCCTGGGTGCGAACGTCGCTATCCCCCGTTTGGATTTCCGCCACCGGCGCAGCGGCCGCTGCCGCCGGCACCAAGGGCCCTTCGGGGAGAGGCGTGGCCTCGGGTATCTCCACCACCGTAGGCGATAACCCTACCACGTTGAACAGCAAAGGAATGCCGATAAAGGTCACCACCCCGATGGATGCTACGCATAATACAGGCGTACGCATCCGCCGGAGCAAGCTGGCCCGGCTCTCCTTTGCGCGACGTTTTTCTTTCCAATCGTTTACATTCGTATCCATGCTATTATTTTACCATATTTCGACCTGGAATAACAAGGCCAAGAGGCCATTCCCTACATAAAAGGGCGCTTTTTGGCGCCTGCGCCAGCGACTTCCTTCGTTTTCCCACAAAGCCCGGGCCCCTTTTGCCGCTTTTCCCCCTGCAGGGGGCGAAGCGCAGGCTTACGCGTTGGCAGGGACGGCTGGTTATGGTATAATAATTTGGATTTTGTTGTAGGGAGGATGGAGCCATGGCAGTGCTTGCCGTCAGCGGCCTTAGCAAAAGCTATGCCGCCCGTACCCTTTTTTCCCAGGTTAGCTTTGAATTGGCCCCCAAGGATAAGGTGGGCCTGGTCGGGGTAAACGGCTGCGGCAAAACCACCCTCTTCCGCATTCTCAGCGGGGCGGAAGCCCCGGACGCGGGCAACGTCTACCAAAGCAAGGAAGCCCGGCTGGGAATTTTACAGCAAAGCGTGGAGGGCGGGCCGCAAAGCCTGTATGCCTACGTGCTGGAGGCCTTTTCCCACCTGCTGCAGGCGGAGGGGGAATTTGCGCAAGTGACCGCCGCCCTGGAAGCCGCCGCCGGCGACGAGGCAGCCGCCCTGGTGCGCCGGCAGGCCGTCCTGCAGGACCGGTTGGGCCGGGAGGACGCCCTGACCATGCGCAGCCGCACCCGCAGTATGCTGCTGGGCCTGGGCTTTACCGAGGCGGAGCTGCAGCAGCCCCTCGCCACCCTCAGCGGCGGCCAGCGGAACAAGGCCCAGCTGGCCCGGCTCCTGCTGAGCCAGGCAAACCTTTTGCTGCTGGACGAGCCCACCAACCACCTGGATATGGACGGCATCCGCTATCTGGAGGATTTTCTCCGGGGCTATGGGGGCACGTTTATGGTGATCTCCCATGACCGGTATTTTCTGGACCGGGTCACCACCCGCACCATGGAGCTCAAGCATGGCCGGCTGCTGCAAAGCAACGGCAGCTATTCCCGCCACATGGAGCTGACCGCCGACCGGAACGAGATCCTGCGGCGGCATTACGAGAACCAAAAAAAGGAGATCCGCCGCCTGGAGGGGGTCATCGAGCAGCAGCGCCGCTGGAACCAGGCCCATAACTATGTGACCATCGCCTCCAAGCAAAAGCAGATCGACCGGCTTAAGGCCGCCCTCGTCCCCCCGGAGGCGGATACCGCCTCCATCCGTTTCCACTTCACCGCCCAGGAGCCCGGCGGGAACGACGTGCTGCTTTGCGATGATCTGGCCAAGTCCTACGGCCATCCGCTGTTTTCCCGCGTATCCATACACATCCGCCGGGGGGAGCGGGTGTTCCTGCTGGGGCCCAACGGCTGCGGGAAAACCACCCTACTGCGGCTGCTCATGGGCCGGGAAAAAGCCGACCAGGGCCAGATCCGCTTTGGCGCCCGGGTCAAAGCCGCCTATTACGAGCAGATCATGGACAATATGCCCCCGGAACGCACGGTGATGGAGGAGATCCAGGCGGCCTATCCCCGCATGGACGGCACCCAGGTGCGCAGCGCCCTGGCGGCCTTCCTGTTCACGGGGGATTCCGTATGCAAGCAGATCGGGCCCCTATCCGGCGGCGAAAAGGCCAGGATCCAGCTGCTCAAGCTCATGCTCAGCGGCGCCAACCTGCTGCTGCTGGACGAGCCCACCAACCACCTGGACATCGATTCCCGGGACGCCCTGGAAAGCGCCCTGGAAGCCTATGAGGGCACCCTGCTGGTGGTGACCCATGACCGGTATCTGGTGAACCGGCTGGCGGACCGGGTGCTGTACCTGACCCCGGAGGGGCTCCAGTCCTACATCGGCGGCTATGACGACTATCTGGCCGCCCGGGAGGCGGAAAAGCAGGCGGTCTCCACCCGGCAAGCCCAGGATCCCTCCCCAAGCCACAAGCCCAACGCCTACCGGGAGCAAAAGGAGCGCCAAAGCGCCATCAACCGGGCGGGGGGCGAGGTGCGGCGGCTGGAAGCCCGCATCGCCCAGGCGGAGGAGCAGCTGGCCCAGCTCAACGGGCAGCTGGCCAGTCCGGAGGTGGCCTCGGACTATGTAAGATCCGGTCAATTGGCACAAGAGGCCCAACAGGCCCAGGCTGCGCTGGACAGCCTATACGCCGCCTGGGAGCAGGCCCAGGAGGCCTTGGAAGCCCTGCAGGGGGAGGGTTGATCCTCCGCGCCTGGCCGGCGGGACGCCTATGCTTCCCCGCCGGCTTTCTTTTTCCCCTTGCGCCCAGGCGCAGCCAGGGTTTTTTGCGGATTTGCCGTGCGCCCGAAAGCGGGCGCTCCCTTGCCCCTGCGGGGCAATTCACCTTGTGTCGCCAAACCCGATTCAAGCATCCGGGGCCGGAGCCGCGCTGCCGGTGGCAGACGGAGGGGGAAGCCCCGTGCGCAAGGGAACGCCCCGGAGCGTTGCAGCGGGGCCATTGCGAACTGCGCCGCAGCCCCCGTTACCGCAAACGAAAGGCTGGGCATTGCCCAGCCTTCAGGCTGTCGAAAAAGTGGCTTGCGCCACTTTTTCGAGGTTTTCATAGCT
>UQOG01000011.1 GCA_900542615.1 uncultured Eubacteriales bacterium
AAAGCCTAAAAGGGCCGCGATCTTCCATTCGCCAGAGGTTTTTCGACAAGCTGAAAGCGGCCTTGGGCCGCTTTTTCGTTTGTCAAAAATCCTCCTGGGCAGGCCAGGGGCCCGGCGGGTCGAGTTTGGCGCCGCCAGGCGGGTTGCCGCAAAAGGGCAGAGATCCCCCAGGGCGGGCATATAAATCCGCAAACAGCCTTGCGGGACAGGGGGCTATGGAGGGCCTTGCAAGGGGCGATTTTTTCGATAGCCCGGGGAGCGGCCTTGGGCCGTTTTTTCGTTTTGGCGGAAAAAGGAAAGCGCAGGGCTTTTTTCTTTTGGGTGAAAAAGCGCCTTCTGGTAAATACTAACGGGGACTATGCAACAACCGTTAGGGGGAGAGAAAGATGGCGCAAAATAGAACCTATTTCGGGCTACAGGACGTAACGCTGGAGGGAGAGGAGCTTTGCCGGGAGGCAGCCCAACGGGCTGCCTGGTCAACCAGCCGGCGGCGGTTGCGTTGGGGGACCAAAAACGTCCTGAGCATAGGGGAAGACCGGCGGACGATAATGGCGGCCTATAAACAGGCCCGGGAACGGGCTGCCCAGGGGCTGGAGCTGCCCCAGGCCATGGAATGCCTGCTGGACGACCTATATGTGGCGGAAAAGGCCCTGACCAGCCTGCGGGATGAGGATTCCGGCCAATGGCGGGGCTTGCCCTGCATGGCCCAGGGAGAGCGGCTGGGCCTGCCCCGGGTATACGATATGGCGGTATGCCTGATCGGCCACCGGGCGGGCCGGCTGGAAGAGAGTATGCTGACCCGTTTTTTGGAAGCCTTTCAGGGGGTAGCGCCGTTGAAGCTGGCGGAGCTGTGCGCCTTGCCGGCCATGCTGCGGGTGGCCCTTGTGAAGCTCATCGCCCTGGAGTGCGAGGGCGCCTTGGACGCCATGGGCCAGTACGCCCAGGCGGAGGCGATGGCCGCCCAGGCGGGCAGGGGGAATCCGCAACGGGAGCGGGAGGCGTACCTGCATAAGCCCTATCTGGCCGCAAGGCTGTTTGGCCTGCTATCGGAGGCGGGGGAACAGGGGGCGTGCTCCAGGATGCTGCGGCGGCTGGAGCAGGCGGATCTGGATCTGGAGGCCCTGTGCGCCAATTTGCAGCGGGAGGACGGCATCCGGGGGGACCGGCTGCGCCACGCCATCAAGAGCCTCAGGACGCTGGACGCCATGGATTGGGAAAAAAGCTGCGAGGGCTTTTCCCTGGTGGACCGGGCCCTGCGGGGGGATGGCGCCTATCCCGGCATGGACGCAAGGAGCCGGGCCTGGTACCGGCAACGGGTGGAGGCGCTGGCCGCAAGGCTGGGGGTAGCGGAGACGGTGGTGGCCCGGCAGGCGGTATCCCTGGGGCAGGCCCGGCAGGAGCAGGGGGGAAGGGCGGCCCAGGCAGGGTACTATCTGCTGGAGGAAGGACAGCGGGATCTGTATGCCATCCTGCGGCCGGACAAGCGGTGCAGGCTGCAAAGCGAAGAACGGAAGCTGTGGCGGTTTTGGATCGTCCAGGGGGCGCTGCTGGCAGGGCTGGTATACCTGTGCGGGGCGGCGGCCTGGTACCGGGGCCTGTTGGCCCTGCTGCCCGCCTGGAGCCTTGCAGCCGGCCTGTCCGTCCGGTTGTTTTTGGCCAGGTCCCAGCCATCCATGCTGCCCCGGATGGAATATAAGGACGCCCTGCCGCCAGAGCAGGCCACCCTGGTGGTGGTGCCGGCCCTCATCACCGATGCGGAAAGCCTGCGGGGGGTGATCCGGCAGCTGGAAGTGCATATGTTGGCTACCCGCATGGAGCATTGTTACTATGGGGTGCTGGGGGATTTCCCGGATGGGAAGCAGGCCCAGCGGCCGGGGGAGGGGGAGCTTCTCCGGCTGGCGAAAAGCCTGGTGGAGGAGCTGAACCAAAAGTATCCCAGCCCCACCCCGCTGTTTTACTATCTGCATAGGCGGCGCACCTACCAAAAGGCGGATGGGCTGTATATGGGCTGGGAAAGGAAGCGGGGGGCCCTGTGCCAGCTGGTGACCCTGTTGACCCAGGGGGACGCTACGCCCTTTGCCTTGCTGACCCATCCCCTGCCCCAAGGGATCCGGTATTGCCTAACCTTGGATGCGGATACGGTGCTGCCTCCCGGGGCCCTGGCCAAGCTGGTGGGAGCCATGGCCCATCCTCTCCATGCGCCGGAATGGGACGACCAAGGGGTGGTGAAAAAGGGCTATGGCATCCTGGCTCCCCGGATGGCCGCCCTACCCCGGGGCGCGGCAAAGAGCGGCTTTGCCTGGGTGGCCTCGGGGGACAGCGGGCTGGATAGCTATTTCCCCCTGTGCGGCGAATTTTACCAGGATGTGTTTGGGGCGGGGATCTTTGGGGGGAAGGGCATCTTCCATGTGGAGGCCTTTGCCCGGGCTCTGCCCCGGTGGATCCCGGAAAACCAGGTGCTCAGCCACGACCTGCTGGAAGGCTGCTTTTTGCGGGCGGGGCTGGTGGAGGATGTGACCCTGTACGATTGCGAGCCCGCGGGGTTTATCGCCTGGTGGAAGCGGCAGCATCGATGGACCCGGGGGGATTGGCAGCTGCTGCCCTATTTGGGGGACGGGGTGCGGGACGGGGCCGGCATCCTCCGGGACAACCCCCTTTCCAGCCTGTCCCGGTATAAGATCTTCGATAACCTGCGCCGCAGCCTGACCCCCCTGGGGGCGTTGGCCTGCATGTTGGCCCTGCCCTATCTGGGGTGGGGCTGGTATGGGGCGCTAGCCTTGCTATGCATTCTGGAAGGGCCGGTGCTGGAGGCTGTCTGCCTGCCGGTGCAGCTGCTGCGCTCCCGCCGGCCGGTGCGCCTGGGCGGTGCCTTGCTGGACCGTATGCCCGGGGCGGCCCGGGCGGCGCTGGACCTGCTGGTTTTGCCCTATGGGACCGCCCGGCTGGCGGACGCCCAGGCGCGCACCCTATACCGGGTCGTCCATTCCCATAAGCACATGCTGCAATGGCAGACCGCCGCCCAAACCAGAGGCAAGCCCGGCAGTCTGGGGGCGTATTACAGCGCCATGTGGCCCCAGACGGCTATAGGCCTTCTGATGCTGGCGGGGATGGCCCTTGGCCATGCCCCTTGGATAAGCGGGCTGTTAGGCGCCCTTTGGCTGGCGGCGCCCTGGGGGATAGAACGGCTGGACCGGGGAAAAGCCCCCCAACCCCTATCCCCCAGGGCCAGGGAATTGTTGCTGGATATCGCCCGGCGGACATGGGCCTTTTTCGATGGGTTTGCCGGGCCGCAGACCGGCTGGCTGCCGCCGGACAATTATCAGCAAGCGCCGGCCCGGCCCGTGGTGGCCAATACCTCCCCTACGAACATCGGCATGGGGATGATAGCCTGCGTATGCGCCATGGATCTGGGGTTCCTGACGGGGGAACAGCTGTGCCGGCGGATCGGGAACATGCTGGATACCCTGGAGGGCTTGGAGACCTGGCGGGGGCATTTCTATAATTGGTACAGCCTGTGGGACCGGCGGGTACTGTCGCCCCGGTATGTATCTACGGTGGATAGCGGCAACCTGGCCGCCTGCCTGCTGACGGTGGCGGCGGCGCTGGAGGAGCTGCCTGGGGATATGGGCCGCGCCCAGGGGGAGCGCTGCCGGGCCATGGCAAAGGCCATGGACTTTCGCGCCCTGTACGACCAGGAACGGGGTCTGTTCCACATCGGCTTTGACGAGGGGGCGGGCAGGCTTTCCAGGGCCTGGTACGACCTGATGGCCAGCGAATCCCGCCTTACCAGCCTGGTGGCGGTGGCCCTGGGCCAGGTGGAAGCTGAACATTGGTTTCACTTGGGCCGGCTGTTGGTGCCGGCCGGCGGGGGCAGGGCGTTGCTTTCCTGGAGCGGCACCATGTTCGAATACCTGATGCCGGTGCTCTTTACCGGCCTGGTGCCCGGCACCCTGCTCCACGAAAGCTGCGTCAACGCCCTGCAGGCCCAGATCCGCTACGGCCAGGCCCAGGGCTTTCCCTGGGGGGTCTCGGAATCCGGCTACTATGCCTTTGACCGGGCCATGTATTATCAATACCGGGCCTTTGGGGTGCCTCGGTTGGGCTTGATGGCCCAGCGGGAGCCCAGCCGGGTGGTGTCCCCCTATTCCACCCTATTGGCCCTGGGGGTGCCGGGCTGGGAGGAAAAGGCCCTGGCCAATCTGGAACGCCTCGTAGACGAGGGGGCCTTGGGGGAATATGGGATGCTGGAGGCGCTGGATTATACCGGCAGTCGGGTGGCCGCCGGCAAGGAGCGGGAGCTGGTGCAGAGCTATATGGCCCATCATCAGGGCATGGGCTTGTGCGCCCTGACCAACTGTTTGTGCGGGGATAGCATCCGGCGGCGGTTCATGGCCCTGCCGCAGATCCGGGCGGTGGAGATTTTATTGGAGGAAAAGCCGCCGGCCCACGGTATCGTAATTCGGGAATTTGAAAGCGCGGCGCTTCAAGGAAAGGCCCCGGAGAAAAAGCCTCACCGGCCCCGCCGGGTGACCGGGCCCAAAGCAGTGCCGGAAACACAGCTGCTTTCCAATGGGGAGTATACCCTGTTCCTCGCGGACAGCGGCTTGGGCTTTTCCAAATGGCAGGACGTGCTGCTGACCCGATGGCGGCCGGATCCTTTGCGGGGGGACGGGGGCATCCATCTGATGGCCCGGCTGGGGGAGGAAACCTGGGAGCTGACCTGGGGCGCGGAGACCATCCTCCATCCCCATAAGGTGGAGTTTCACGGGCGGCGCGGGCCGCTTTCCACCCACGTGGAGACCTACGTGTGCCCACAATTGGATGGGGAGATCCGGGAGATCACGTTGGGGAACCATGGGGAGGAAAAGCTGGAGGTGGAGCTGGGTGTGTTTGGGGAGGTATGCCTGGCCACAGCCGGGGAGGATATGGCCCATCCGGCCTTTGTGCGGCTGACGGTGGAGGCTGCCCAACGGGAGGGGATGCTGCTCTTTTGGCGCAGGCAGGGGGGCGGGGCGAAGCCCAAGGGGGTATTGTACGCCCAGCTATACGCCCCGGGGCTACGTCCCCGGTATTGTACCGACCGGTTCTCCGCCAGGGGCAGGGGGGCGACCCTGGGGGAATCCATGCGGCGGCCCCTGGGGGGCGGGCCGGCGGAAGCGCCAGTGGACCCTTGCATCGCGGCCCGGGCCACGGTCGCCCTGGAGGCGGGGCAGAGCCGGACCCTTTGGTTTTTGATGGGCTACGCCCAAAGCGAGGAAAAGGCCCTGGCCCAGGCGGAGGACCTGCGGGCGGGGCTGGGGGAATGGGAGGAGCTGGCCTGGGCCCATGCCTTGAGCGATCTTCGGATGGCCGGCCTGTCGGAAGGCAAGGCGGAGCTGTTCCAGCGGATCGCGGCCCGGCTGCTTTTGCAGATCCCCCAAAAACCCCAAAGGCCGAAAGACGCCCCCTTGGGGCCTGGGTTGGAAGGCCTTTGGCAGCTGGGCGTGTCCGGGGATCTGCCCATCCTGCTCATGGAGGTGGAAAGCTTACAGGGGCTGCGCATGGCCCGTACCCTGCTGGAATTTTGTAGTTACATGGCCGCCCAGAATTGCCCCATCGACCTGGTGCTGGTGGGGTGTTATCCCCATGCATACCGGGGGGAATTGCAGCTGCGGCTGGGGGAATTATGCAGCCGGCATCCCCAGGCCAAGCTCCTGCACAGCTATGCCCTGACCCAGGAGCAACGGCAACTGCTGCGGGACATGGCCCTGGTGGTGGCGGACGGCAGGCCCGGCCGAAGCCTGGATAAGCAATTCGCCCAGGAGGAAGCCCCCAGCTGGCCGCCCCAGGTATTGACGCCGGGCTTGGAGCCCATGGGGGAAGCGGCTCTGCCGCCCTTGCCGCCCCTGGCCTTTGCCAATGGATTCGGGGGGCTGGATACGGCCAGCGGGGCGTATGTGATCCAGCTGGGGCCCGGGGAAAAGACCCCCATGCCCTGGTGCAATATCCTGACCAACGGCCGCTTTGGCGCCCTGGTAAGCGAATCCGGCGGAGGCTATACCTTTGGGGAAAACAGCCGCACGGATAAGCTGACCCCTTGGCAAAACGAACCATTGTCAGACCGGCGGGGGGAGATCCTCTTGCTATGGGACGGCCAGGAAGGCCACCGGCCCTTTACCATAGAGCCGGGGCGGCTCCAGCGGGAGCCTGCCCGGGTGCGGCACGGCTATGGTTATACGGCCTTTTCCACCACCGCCTATGGCTTAAACTGCGAGGCGGTGACGTTTATCGATCCAACGGCCCCGGTAAAATATACCCTGTTGACCCTGGAAAACCCAGGGAAGCAGGAACGAAGGCTACAGCTTCTCTACCAGGCGGAGTGGGCGCTGGGGGAACGGGGGGATCCGGCCAGTATTTACGCCTATACCCATGGGGAGGCGGCGTTTGCAAGAAGCCTGCGGACGCCTGCGGAAGCGCCCGGGTACCTTGCCTGTCCCACCCTGCCGGTACAGGTATGCCACGACCGGGAAGCTTTGCTCAAGGGCGGCTGGTGGGCGGAAGCCCTGCCGGAAGCCCCCCGGCATTACGGCGGGGCCATGAGCGGCCTGCGAGGGGGTATGCAGATCCCGGCCGGCGGCAGGGCGCAGGTGGTGCTGATGCTGGGACAGGAAGCGGAGGCGGAAGCGGCGGAGAGCATAAGCCGGTCTACGCCGTCCTATGTGGCGGAGCGGCTGCAACGCGTGGAAGCGGATTGGCAGGCCCGGCTGGGCAAGATCCGGGTGCAGACGCCCGATCCCGCCTTTGACGCCCTAATCAACGGCAGGCTGCTGTATCAGGTGTACGCGGCCCGGCTCATGGCCCGGACGGGATACTATCAATGCAGCGGCGCCATGGGCTTCCGGGATCAGCTCCAGGATATGCTGGCCCTGCTTCAGGTGGAGCCGGCGCGGGTGCGGGAGCAGCTGCTCCTGTGCGCGGGGCGGCAGTTCCCGGCGGGGGATGTGCTCCATTGGTGGCATATGCCCATGCGGGGGGTACGGACCCGCATCGTGGACGATAGGCTGTTTTTGCCCTATGTGCTGTCCTATTACTTGGAGACTACCCAGGACATGGACATATTGGATGTGCCGGTGGCATATCTGGCGGACCGGCCCCTGGCGGAAGGGCAGCGGGACCTGTATGACCGGATGGAGCCGGGGGAGGCGGCGGAGCCCCTATACGGCCATTGTATGCGGGCCATCCGCAGCGCGTCTCGGTTCGGCGCCCATGGATTGCCCTATATGGAGGGGGGCGACTGGAACGACGGCATGGACCAGGTCGGACAGGGGGGCGGGGAAAGCGTATGGCTGGGCTGGTTCCTGCTGGCGGTATACCGGCGCTTTGCGCCCATCGCCAGGGCCTATGGCCGGGATGCGGACGCGGAAGAATTGGAGGGGGCCATTCCCGGGCTCCAGGCGGCCCTGGAGGCGGCCTGGGACGGGGCCTGGTACCGGCGGGCGTATTTTGCCGATGGCACGCCCCTGGGCTCTGCCTCCAACCATAGCTGCCGGATCGATTGCATCTCCCAGGCCTGGGCGGCCATCTGCGGGGGGGCGCATGGGGCGGAGGCCATGGACGCCCTAATGGAGATGCTGCTGGATCCCCAAAGCGGTATCCTGCGGCTGCTGACCCCAGCTTTCCGGGAGTCCTTGGAGCAGGGGAACCCGGTGGGCTATATCACCGCCTATGTGCCGGGGGTGCGGGAAAACGGCGGCCAATACACCCACGGGGCGGCCTGGGCCGTATGGGCCTGCTGCTGCCTGGGCCGGAGCGAGGAGGCATTCCGCCTGTTTGAGACCCTCAACCCCCTGGTGCATACCAGCACCCGCACCGGCGCGGTGCGCTATGGGGTGGAGCCCTACGCCCTGGCGGGGGACGTATACGCCCCGCCCAACGGCGGCCGGGGCGGGTGGAGCTGGTATACCGGCGCGGCGGCCTGGCTGTATAAGATCGGCCTGGAGGATATGCTGGGCATCCGGCGGCAGGGCCAGGAGCTTTGCTTTGCGCCCTGCGTCCCCTTTGACAGCTTTGCGGTGACCTATGCCTTTGGCAGCGCCACCTATATATTGCGCTTCCAGCGAGGGGAAAAGAAGGGCCCCAAGCGCATCGCCCTGCTGGACGATGGAAAATGCCACACGGTGAAGGTGGTGTTCTAGCCGCAGCAGGCTGTTGCCCATACAAAACGTCCCCTGGGGCATTGCCCCGGGGGACGCCAGCTTGTCGAAAAACCTCTGGCGAATGGAAGATCGCGGCCCTTTTAGGCTTTAATCGGATTTGGCGGCACAAGGTGAATTGTCCCGAAGGGACAAGAGAAGGCCCCCTGGGGGGTGTACGGCAAATCCGCAAAAAGCCTTGCGTAGCAAGGGTTTCCCTGCATAGCTCCCTGGCCGCGCCGTAGGCGCAAGGGAGCTATGAAAACCTCGAAAAAGTGGCGCAAGCCACTTTTTCGACAGCCTGACGTCCCCTGGGGCATTGCCCCGGGGGACGCGGCGTTGTTAAGGGGATGCCCTGGCCGGATCAGCTTAGCACGATGGCGTATAGGGCTTCCATCAGGTCCACCACCTGGGTGCGGGGCACCAGGGAAACCGGCGACCCGTCCACCACCGCCAGGCAGCTTTCGCCATCGTAGCGATAGAGGACCACCTCCACGGTGGGGAAGTTTTGGTTATCCAGGTGGGCGGTAAAGCGGATTTCCTCCTTTTGGGTGGGCTGTTCATCGGTGAAGCTGTCTGCGGACAGGGCTTCGATGGCGCTTTGCAGGGCGCTGATATCCAGCTCCTCCCCCTGATACGTATAGACCAGGACCGGATCCTCCTCGTCCTCGGTGGCCTCCTCGTCCACCTGGGCGGTGATGGTATACCGGCCGTCCTTCAGGGTGAAGTCCAGCTGCTGGATGGTTGAGAAATCCGCGCTGAGCACCTGGGTATGCCGGAGGGCGTCATAGGAAACGTCCATGAGGGCCTGGTAATCGTAGCTGTCCAGCAGGTATACGATCTGGGAATCCCCCACCCGGGCATAGGCGGTGATCTCCTCTTCTTCCTCCAGGTCCGTTTCCGCAGCCGTTTCTTCGGCGGATTCCGCCTCCACGGTCTCCGCTTCGCCGTCCATCGACTCCTCCAGCTGCGCCTCCGCCAGGGCGGCCGCTTCCGCTTCCTCCGCTTCCTGGGCGGACAGGGCTTCCAGCTGGGCCGGATCTCGGCTGATGTGGAGCACAAAGGTCTCCTGGCTGCTCTCGCCGCTATCCTCGTCCTCCACCGTATACTCCACCTGGATGGAAAGTTCCGGCGCATCCAAGCCATAGCTCTCCAGCTCCGCCTCGGTGGCGTTGTAGGTGGCATATTCCCAAAGCCCCAGGTAGCTGATGGTATCCAGATACCCTTCCACCAGCTGGATATCCAGGGGAAGATCCCCCTCCTCGCCCTGTAGGAAATAGACATCCTGGGCGCAGTAGGTATCCGGGCTATCCTCTATGTACCGGATGGAGCCGTTGAAGGCGCCGCTGAATTGGAGCTGCTGGACATCCTGCAAAAAGGGCAGGTCGTCGTCCAGGATCATATCGGAAAGCACCGCGTCAAAATCCTCCAGGGGGTCCTCCGCCACCAGATAGGCGTTCCCGTCCCCGATGGACACATACCGCTGGGAATCCATGGTGCTAAAATCCCCCAGGGTAATGGTATATTCCGTATCCCCGCTGGAAAGCTGGATGGTGCAAAGGGGATCCTCCAGGCCGTATTGGCCGTAATCCTCCACATCCTCGATGACGAAGGTGACGCCAAAGGCTTCAAAGCGTTCCAGGAACCCTTCGATCTTTTCCGGGTCCACGGGGAAGGCCGCGTCCTGGTCATAGAGCCAGGTAATCAAAGCCAGGGGGATCAGGTACACCACCAGCAGGGCCAGGTATTTGCCCAGGATCACCTGGGCGGTGGTGATGGGCAGGGCATAGAGGAGCTGGTCGGTTTTTTGCTTGCGCTCCTCGGCGATGACCCGCATGGTGAGGATGGGAACGATCACCACAAACACCATGCTGCCGAAGCTGAGGACGAATTCAAAATTACTCACCGCGGCCTGGATGTTGTACAGCATGGCGCCGATCCCGACAAAGGCCAGCAAAAAGGCGCCGAATACATAGGCGGTGAGGGAATGGAAATACAAGCGCAGCTCGTGCTTCAACACGGCGATCATATGGACTTCGCCTCCTTTTGCTTAGTGCCATCCCCGGCTTCTTGGGGCGATGCTTCCTGGACGCTTTCGGTAAGCTGCAAGAAAACCTGCTCTAGGCTGGCTTTTTCCAGCCGCAGCTCCAATAGGGGTTTTTTCGCCTGGGCAAAGGCCAAGAAGATGGAACGGGAGAGCCGGTAAATATCCCCCGCATCCCCGTGGACCCGCAGGGCGGGATAAGTGCCCTCCGTTTCCGCCTGGATATCGGAGATATTCGGGAGGCTTTCCAGGATGGCCATGGCCTCCTTCTGGGGGGCGTCGGGCACCACCAGGATCTCGTTGGAGGACAGCAGGCGCTTTTCCAGGGCCTCCGGCCGGTCGAAGGCCGCCAGTTTGCCGTTGGCGATGATGAGCACCTGGTCGCAGATGGTTTGCACCTCGGAAAGGATGTGGGAGCTGAAGATCACCGTATGCTGCTTGCCCAGCTCTCGGATCAGCTCCCGGATCTCGATGATCTGGATGGGATCTAGGCCCACTGTGGGTTCGTCCAGGATGATGGCTTTGGGGCTGCCCAGCAGGGCCTGGGCAATGCCCACCCGCTGGCGATAGCCCTTGGACAGCCCGGCGATGCGCCGGCCCTTTACGGCTTCTATGCCGGTCTGCCGGATCACGTCCTGGATCTGCTCCTGAAGGGCCGAGCCGCGCAGGCCCTTTGCCTCCCCCACAAAGCGCAAGTATTCCTCCGGGGATTCGCTCAGATACAGGGGCGGCTGCTCCGGGAGGTAGCCGATCCGCTTTTTGGCCTCCCCGGGCTCGTCAAAGATGTCGAAGCCGTCGATTTGTACGCTGCCGGCTGTGGCGGAGAGGCAGCCGGTCATGATGTTCATGGTGGTGGTTTTTCCCGCGCCGTTGGGGCCCAGGAATCCGTATACATGGCCCTCGTCGATCTCAAAGCTCAGATCGTCCACCGCCAGCAGGGGGCCATAGTATTTCGTTAGATGCGAAACGGATATCATACGCTTCCTTCCTTTGCTAATAAAACGCAGGCCCCGCGGAACGGGGGCTGCTATGGTATTTATGATAGCCCGCTTGCCTTAAGCCCGCCTTAAGGCGGGGGCCGAAGGGGCGGGGGTATCGTGAACTTTTCGTGGCGTTGGTTTACAGAAAGATGGACAATTGGGATGCTTTGGTGACAAGGCCCGATGAGCCGTTGCAGGTGGGGAAAGGGGGGCGTTATAATAAAAATCGAACAAGAAAAGAACGAGCGCATGTAAACGGGAAAGGGGGAAAACGGCCATGCGGCTGCTGGTTGCGGAGGATGATCCCAAGCTGCTGCGGTCCCTGAAGCATATTTTCGAAGGGGAACGATATACCGTAGACGGGGTGGAGACCGGGACGGACGCCCTGGCCTACGCCGAAACCAAGGAATACGACGGCATGGTGCTGGACATCATGCTGCCGGGGCTGGATGGGGTAACGGTGCTGCGGCGGGTCCGGGCGGCGGGGAACCATGTGCCGGCCCTGTTCCTCACGGCCCGTTCGGAGGTAAGCCAGCGGGTGGAGGGGCTGGACGCCGGGGCGGACGATTACCTTGCCAAGCCCTTTTCCACCGAGGAGCTGCTGGCCCGGGTGCGGGCCATGCTGCGGCGGCGGGAGAATTTTACGCCGGATCTGCTGCGGGCCTGGGGCCTGGAGCTGAACCGGTCTACCTATGAGCTGGGCTTTCAGGGCCGGGCCAAGGCCCTGAGCGGCAAGGAATTCCAGATCATGGAAATGCTGATGGAGCGGCCCAATTTCATCGTGACCACGGATGCCTGCATGGCTCGCGCCTGGGGCTGGGACCGGGAGGTGGACGTGGGGGCGGTATGGGTGCATGTTTCCCACATCCGCAAAAAGCTGGCCCAGCTGGAAGCGCCGGTAGCCATCCGGTTCGTGCGGGGCGCCGGGTATGTATTGGAGGCGGCCAAGTGATCCAACGGTTGCGCAAGAAATTCATCCGCATGTGTATGGCCGCCTGTACGGGGGCCTTTTTGGTGTTGTTTTTCGCCATCCTGGGGATCACGTCCCTGCAAATGAACGCTTCCCTGGACGCCCTGGCGGACCTGATCGCCCAGAACGGCGGCCGATTCCCGGCCCTGTCCTCGCTGGATGCGTCGGAGCCGCCCCCTGGGACGGTCAATCAGGAATCCCCCTTTACCACCCGGTTTTTTACCGTTGCCTTTGGGGCGGATGGGACGGTGGCGCAGGTGGATGTGGGCGCGGTGGCCAGCGTGACGGAGGAGGAGGCCGCCGCCTACGGGGAAGCGGCCCTGGCGGCGGGCAAGGAACGGGGCTGGATGGATGATTTCCGCTATCGGGTATACCAGGGGGCGGCGGGAACGGCCGCGGTGTTTTTAAGCGGCGCCGAGGCCAAGGGGGCGAACCAACGGTTTTTGATAGGCGCTTGCGCCGTGCTGCTGGGGGGCTGCCTGGTGGCGCTGCTGTTGGCGGCGCTCTTTTCCAGGCAGGCGGTGCGGCCCACGGCGGAAGCCTATGAAAAGCAGAAACGCTTTATTACCGACGCCAGCCATGCCCTGAAGACCCCCCTGACCCTGCTGCAGGCGGATCTGGAGATATTAGAGTCCGAGCAAGGGCCGGACCCGTGGCGCAGCGATATGCAGGAGGCGGTGTCCAACATGACGGCGCTGGTGGAGCGGCTGGTGGCCCTGTGCCGGATGGATGAGGCGGGGGAGGCGTTGCCCGCTGCCCCCTTCGATCTGAGCGAGGCCGTCGGGGAGGCGGCCGCCGCCTTTTCCGCCGCTGCGGCCCGGCAGGGCAAGGCTCTGCAGGCCCACATCGACCCGGGGGTGACCTATGTGGGCGACCGGCGGGCGATCGGGGAGCTCCTGGCCATCCTTTTGGACAACGCCGTGAAATACTGCGACCCAGGCGGCACGGTCCAACTGCACCTGCGCGGCGGCAAGCATCCCACCCTGCGGGTAGAAAACGCCTATGCCCAGGCCGGGCGCCTGGACGTAAGCCGCATCTTCGACCGGTTTTACCGGGGGGACGACGCCCGGGCTTGCGGCAGCGGGTTCGGCATCGGCCTTTCCATGGCCAAGGCCATCGTAGCCCAGCACAAGGGTACGATTTGCGCCAGATCCCAGGGGGGCAATACGGTTATTTTGACGGTGCGGCTCTAGCGAGCGAATACATAAAAAGGCATAGTTACTTGGCAGAAAAAGGCTTGGCCATCCGGTTGCAGGATGGACGGGCCTTTTCTTTTGGGCTTGCAGTTTGTACGCATATGGAAAACCCGCCTGCATTTGAATAAAAATACGTATTATTATGAATGTATTTTGTTTTAGCTGAAATAAAGGAACTATTTCTTGCCTAACGCATAAAGTTTTGCTATACTTTTTTTTATGAAAGAGATGGCGTGTATTTCATTTGGCGACAGAATATCGGGTTGCACAATCGGTACCGCATTTCCAAGAACCGGCAACCTTACAAAAATTGCATTATAAGCGGACGGCGCGTTTCCGTGGAACGGATAGGGAAACGCGCCGGTAAAGCCATTTATCCGGGCCCCTGGCTACATGGGCCCAGGCGCTTGTCCCGCAAGGATCTCCCCCCGCAGATTTAGAACATCAAAACGCCACGCGCGTCGCTCCCTCAATAGAATGGGCTGGGCAAACGCAAAGCGCGATACCTGGATGGAGGACAGAATACGTTTATGGAAAAATTCATTTGCAGAAAGATCCGGCAGCTGTTGCTTATGCTAATGGCCCTGATCCTATGCCTGGCCAGCGTTCCCGCCGCTGCGGTGGATGGCGCCGCCCGGCCTACGGAAGGTCTATGCATCCATCATCCGGCCCACGACGCCGCCTGCGGCTACCAGGAAGGGACCCCGGCGCAGCCCTGTACCCACGTCCACGACGCCGCCTGCGGCTACCGGGAACCCATAGGGGAAGTTCCCTGCGACCAGGGCTGCGCGGATGCGGACGGCGACGGCCAGATCGACCACGCGGCGGGCTGCGCCTACCGGCCCGCCCAGGAGGCGCAGCCCTGCAACCACGTCCACGACGCCGCCTGCGGCTATCAGGCGGCTGGGACTGCCAGCCCCTGCGCCTATGCCCAAGCCGGTTGCCCCTATTGCGTCCGGGCCTGGGATTGGGTGGACCCCTTGGGGGCATTGACCCAGGCTGAACAGGGCTGGGTGTTGGCCCTGCCCGGCGTCGGCCCCGAACAGCCCCTGACCCGGGATGCGGCGGCCTCCCTGCTGCCCGCCCAAATCAACGTGACCTTAAAGAATGGACAACAGGCGTCTTTACCCATTACCTGGGATCTATCCTCCATCCCGGAGGCGGGAACCTCCGCCGGGATATACCCGGTCCTTGCTTCCCTGGCCGACCCTACCTATGCCTTGCCCCAGGGGGACGCCCTTTCCATCACCCTTCAGGCGGGGGGCGCCCAAATCCTTGCCGCGCAGCTGCCTTCCGGCGAGCCGCTGCATCCCGAGCACATCGTGCAGGGGCTTTCCCCCCTGGGTACCACCATCCATTTGTTTGATTACTGGCTGGATAGCCAAACCGCAAACGACAACGGGGAAAACCTATACAAGCCTTTTCTTTCCAAAGGCATCAACAACGGCCACGCTTTACTCTTCGGCAACGGGATGCGGAGCAATCAAAACAACATTGGGCAGTGGAATTGGTGGACCCAAAGCAACGCCCCCTATAAAGGCATCGTAAAATCCAACCTGGGCAACGACGGCTATCCCCAGCTGAATTTGTCGGATAAACTTGAAGATACGCTTCACGAATCAAAGGATGGCAACCAATCCCTGGCCTATCTGTTCGACCCGGAAATACCGGTGGACGGCAAGGCCAGCTATCCCAATGTAAAGGGCCTTTTGCAGGTGGACGAAAATGGCTATTATTACTATAATAGCGGCAAAAACTACGCGGTTTATTATCCGGACGTCAATTCCTTTGTGCTGTACGATCGTCCCGGGGTGAAAAGCGACGGCGCAGCGCAAGGATTCGGCAATTTTTTCCCATTCAACGCCGCCACCGAAGACCCGGGCACTTCAGGCGGCGGCCTGATGAGCACGGTAGGCTCCAAGGATCCATCCATCAACCACTATTTCGGCGTGCATATGTCTACCCGCTTCATTCAGCTGGACGGCGGAAAAATAGGTGAAGACCCGGTCACCTATGAATTCAGCGGGGACGACGACGTATGGGTGTTTATAGACGGCGTGCTGGTGGCGGACCTGGGGGGCATCCATGACGCGGCTTCGGTGAAGATCGATTTCTCTACCGGCAAGATTACGATAAACGATGAAATACAAGAAAAAACCCTCGGAGCGCTTTTGAATACGGGTTCCAATACCCTGGCGGACAATACCCAACACACCCTGGATTTCTTCTACCTGGAGCGGGGCAATGTGGACTCCCATATGGTGTTGAAATATAACCTGGTCACCCAACCGGAAAGCTCCCTGATCAAGATCGACCAGCTGGGCGATCCGGTACCAGGGGCGGAATTCAGCCTGTATGCGGCAGACAACCTCAGTACAGCAATAGCCACCGGCACCACCGACCGGGAGGGCAGGTTCATTTTTCTGGACCCAGAGGATTCTATGCCCCTCACCATACAGAAGCTGTATGAAAAATATGGGAAATCCGAAGACGCCGCCGGCAACAACCTGATCGTGAAGGAGACCTATACGCCGGCGGGCTACCGGACCATCGACCAGGTGGGGCTGTATTTTTGCAAGTCCGTTCAAGATGAGGTGCTGCTTTTATCCAAAAGCATCTGGGACAAAGGGGCTTACGCCATGCCTAAGGTGACGGTAGCCGCGTCAGACGCCATTGCGTTGCTGGAAACGGAAACGCCGAAAGAAATTCAGCTAACAAGCGACCCCCTTATGTTTGCCGTGGTGTATCAGAAGCAGGGGGAAGATGACTGGCGTCCGGTTTACGGCGATCCCATCCATGGCTGGTATGTGGAGCCGGACAGCACCTGGGCCAGCGTGTTGCGGGCAGCTAAGGCAAATCCCTATGTGTTCCAGCTTACCAGCAACGGCTCCTACCAGGTGACCATTGAAAACCTACCGGGGGACATCGAAACCTACTATTATATATGCAACGATGAAACTACAGCCAAATATACCGTGGCATATTATTATACGGAAGCGAATAACCTGGATGAGACCACGGAAGAGAACACATGGCGCATTGATTCCCAGAGTGACAAGCATCCCTTGACGAGGAGCTTCTCCATGGACCTGTTCATTACCAACATAAAGAACCGGCTCCTGGTGCAAAAGGTGGACCAGGCGGGGAAGCCCCTTGCCGGGGCGGCGTTTGCCCTATATGCGGCTGAGAATGCGACCGTGGAGAATGGGGCCGTTACCATAAAACCGGACGCCGCGGCTTACGATACCTTACAAACGGAAGGCGCCGGAGGCCCCCTGGGCCTGGAAGGCGGAGGGCTTTTCCCCACCCAGGACAAGGTGCTGGAAAATGGGGAATATTATCTGGTGGAGACCGGCGCGCCCGCAGGCTACAAGCCCAACCCGGCGGCGGTACGCATCATTGTGGACGATACCGGGGTATATGCGGACGCAGGGCAGCGGGGAGATGGGATCAGCGTGCTGCGGGGCGTTGGGTCTGTGATCAAGAGCATGGTGCAATTCGCCGCAAAGGATGACGTGGACGCCACCCTGCAGGACATCAAGGCAGCCTTGGCCACAAGCGTAACCTGGAACGAGACGAGCGAGCAGTTTACCGTTTCCGGTGATGGGATCGATTGGGTTTCCACCGGGCCGGAGATCCTTCATCTGCAATATGACAACGCCAATAAGCTGCTGGACTATGGGCTATACGATGCCCCGGCAACGGTCACGCTGGACGATGTGACCCTGGAAACGGAGTCGGGCTGGTCCAAGCTGCTGATCCGGCAATGCTACCAGCATGATCCCGGTACGGATACCAGCCTGAAAACGAATTTGCAGGACCAGGACATCACGGACCTGTTTTCCGGCACGGTAACGGTGCGGGTGGCCAACGATAGGGCGGAGGGGCTGACCATCGCAAAGACGGTCACCGGCAGCACCGCGCCTGCCGGGGAAAGCTACCAGATCGAGATTTGCGTGGAGGATGACGGGAAGCCCATTTCCGGCAGATACGACACCGTCAGCGGGACGGGGAAAAGCGGCTTCCTTACGTTTACCGAGGGAAAGGCTACCGTTTCCCTGCAGGCCGGGGAAAGCCTGACCATCTTGGGCCTGCCCGAAGGCGCAAGCTATACGGTAACCGAAACGCAGTCCCAGGAGCAGGCGTATACCACCACGGTTTCGGTGAATGGCGCGGGTAAGCAAGGACATGAAGCGGCGGGAACTCTGACAGCGGATGGGCAGACGGTGGGCTTTATCAACGCCTATCCCACCAAACCCGGCGTCGATCCGGGGCATGGGGAGGAGCCGCAGCCCGAGCCCCAGATCCCCCGGGCCCCGGATCTTCCGCCGCCCACCGGCGACGGAGGCGGGCATGGGTGGCCCTGGGGGCTGCTGGCCGCCTCCCTGGCGGCGTTGGCCCTGGCCTGGAAACGCTGCGCACAGGCCCGCTTCCCCGGGTAGATCCATCCACAAAACAAGGCCCGGTCCACCGGCGATCCGCCGGCAACCGGGCCATACGTTTGCCCTCCCGGGCATTCGTCATACCCTGGGGCGGCTGGGAAACCCTGGGGACAAAGCGGGCCTAAAAGCCCTTGCCGCTGGCAACGGCCAAAAAGTCCACCGGTTCGTCGAATTCGTTTTTCCAGTAGTGCAGGTGTAAGGCGCTGTAGTAGGCGAAATCCCCCTCTTTAAGGGTGATCCGATCCCCGCCGATGCAAACGGTCACGCCGCCCTTGAGCACATAGACGAACTCCTCGCTGTCGTGGGTCTTGGGCTCGCCGGAATCCGTATGGGGGGCCATATGCATCACGGTGACCTGCATGTCAAAGGATGCGCCCCGGGTCAGGAATTCCTGAATGGGCGGGCAGGGCTGATTGGGGTCCTCGATGACGGAAAACCGCTTGTCGCTGGGCACCACCAGGATGTTTTTATCTTCTTCTGTGGCCAAAAGGGCCTTTACGGATACGCCAAGCGCCTTTGCGATCTGATAGAGGGAAGCCACGGTGATATTGACCTTCCCGTTTTCAAAGTTGCTTAAATACGCCATGGATAAGCCGGAACGCTCAGACAATTCCTTGAGGCTCATCTTCTTTTCTTTGCGTATATTTCTAGCGTTGGCATAGGTAATATTATCCATTTAACTTCTCCCGGAAAAAACTGACGTGTTTACAACCAGTTTAACAATCTTTGATAAATTTTGCAAGAAGCAATCCTATGCTTCCCCCGAGGGCCGGCTTTGGATCCCCGCCATTTTCAGGCCCAACTCCCGGGACGACGCCTGATCCCCTTGCACAATGCCCATGTTGCGGCCTTTATACAAAACCATAATGGTATCGCTCATTTCCAGGATCTCATCCAGCTCGGTGGATACCAGCAGCACCGCCGCGCCTTCGTCCCTGGCCTGTAGGATCTGCTTTTGGATATACTGGGTGGCCCCCACATCCAACCCCCGGTTGGGATGCATGGCAACCAGCAATCGGGGCTTTCTGGACAGCTCCCTGGCCACCACCACCTTTTGCTGGTTTCCGCCGGAAAGGTTTTCTAGCTTTTCGTCCACACTTGGAGTTTTTACATAATACCGCTGGCAGAGGGCTTGGCTTTCCTCGCGGATGGCCTGCTTGCGCAGCCAGCCGCCCCGATTGAAGCGTGTCTGGCGGAAATCATGTAAAATCAGGTTTTCCTGAATGGAGAGCTCCTTGAGCACCGCCATTTTCAGCCGGTCTTCCGGAATATGGGCCATGCCGTGGCCCAGCATTTCCCGGGGGGATTTGCCGGTTACGTTTTGCCCATCCAGATAGATGGCCCCGGAGGTTGGCGCTAGTAGCCCCGTGATGCAGCGGATCAGTTCGGATTGCCCGTTGCCGTCCACGCCGCATACCCCCAATATCTCCCCGGACCGCAGAGAAAAGCTGAGATGATCCAGCACCTGGATATTTTCCGCATCCCGGTAGCACAGGTTTTCCACCTGCAATACCCTATCCCCCGGGGTAAAAGGCTGCTTTTCCAGGCTCCGGGATAGGTCTTGGCCCACCATCAGGGCTGCCAGCTGGTATTTGTCCTGGATCTCGTTTAACTGTACGGTCTTGACCACCCGCCCTTGCCGCAAAATGGTGCACTGGGTGCAAACGTCCATGATCTCCGCCAGCTTGTGGCTAATGAGGATCACGGTCATGCCCGCCTGGGTCAGCTTGCGCAGCAAAGCAAATAGGCTGTCCACTTCCCCCGGCGTCAAAACCGCGGTGGGCTCGTCCAGGATCAGGATCTTCACATCCCGGTATAACGCCTTGATGATCTCCACCCGCTGCTGTTGCCCAACGGTTAGATCCCCCACCCGGGCATAGGGATCGATTTCGATCTCCAGCTTGTTTGCCAGGGCGCTGATCCGCTCCGCCGCCCCCTTGGCATCCAATACCGGGCCGCCGGGCAGGCCGAGGATCACGTTTTCCACCACATTGTGGGCATTTACCAGCATAAAGTGCTGGTGCACCATGCCGATCCCATTGGCGATGGCGTCCTTGGGGTTGCGGATGTGCAGGGGCTTGCCGTCCAGCTGGATGCTGCCTTGGAAGCTGTCGTACATCCCATACAGCACGTTCATCAGCGTGCTTTTCCCCGCGCCGTTTTCGCCGACCAGGGCATGGATCTCACCCCGCTCCACGTCCAGATCCACATGGTCGTTGGCCACCACGCTGCCGAATACTTTCGTGATATTGCGCATCTGTAGATAAGCCATGGTTATTCCTCCTCAATCCCGCACATAAGGTATGCCGCTACAAGCGGGCGCCTTGGAGCGTACCCGGTACATACACAGGGCGGCCACGGCGAACACATAGGGAAGCATGACCCAGATCTGATAGGGGATGGTGCTGGCGGTGGCTTGCAGCTGATATTGCAGGGAGCTTACGCCGCCGAATAGCAAGCAGGCAACCAGGATACCCACCGGGGAATAGTTGCCGAAAACGATGGCCGCCAAGGTCATATAACCCTTTCCCGCGATCATGCCCTCGGTAAAGAAGCTCAGCTGGCCCATGGAAACAAAGGCGCCGGCAAGCCCGGCCAACATGCTGCCGTAGAGCACGGAACCGTATCGCACCCGGTTTACGTTAATGCCCATGGTATCGCAGGCCTTGGGGTTTTCGCCTACGCTGCGCACGGTAAGTCCCAGCTTGGTCTTGTATAGGACAAAGGCGGTGACGGGCACCAGCAGCAATCCCAGGTAGGCCACTAGGGTCTGGTTAAACAGGGAAGGGCCCAGGATGGGGATCTGGGATAGGAGGGGAATCGAGACCTTTTCAAAGGTGGCGATTTTCGGCACCACGCCGCTGATGCCGAATAGCTGCCGGAAGAGTAGGGAAGTGAGGCCCTCCGCCACCGCGTTGATGGCGAGGCCGGTCACCACCTGGTTGGCCCGGAAGGTGATGGTAAACAGGGCGAAAATGAGCCCAAAGGCCAAGCCGGCCCCCATGGCGGTCAGGGCGCCCACCAGGGCGTTGCCGGAATAATAGGAGCCTAAAACCCCCATGAACGCCCCGATGATCATAAAGCCTTCATTGCCGATGTTGATGATGCCGGAACGCTCGATAAAAAGGGTGCCCATGGCGCCGATCAGCATAGGCGCCGCCATGACCAGGGTGGTAATCAAAAAACGTGTGATAAGGTCGCCCATGCTTAAGCCCTCCTAGCTTGTCCTTTTTTGCGCAAAGGCCAGCCCCGCTGGAGAATCCCACGGCCGGCCAAAAAGAGGATGATGAGCGCCTGGGTGATATCCAAGATGGGGACGGGTACCTTGGCGATCATTTGCATATGGGTAGAGCCCGCATTCAGCGCGCCATACAATACGCTGGAGAAGAATATGCCAAAGGGGGTACAGTTGCCTAACAGGGCAACGGAGATCCCCTGGAAGCTCAAATAGGAAGAAAAGCCTTGGATCAGCCGGGATTGGACGCTCATCAGCTCCACGCATCCGCCGATTCCCGCCAAGCCGCCGCCGATCAGCATGGTCAGCAGCCGGTTGCCGGCGATGTTCATGCCGGCGTATTGGGCTACGCCCTGGTTCAGGCCCACCACCCGCACCTCGTAGCCCTTGGCGCTATAGGAATAAAACAGCCAATATGCCACCAGGCAGGCGATGGCAATGAGAAAGCCGGCGTGCAGCCGGGTGCCGCTCAAAATAATGGGCAGATCCACGCTTTCCTGCATCAAGGGGGATTGGGAAGCGTTGTTCACGCTGTTTGGGTCCTTCATGGGGCCTGCAACGAACATGCTTAGGATCTGGGCGGCAATGTTGTTGAACATAATGGTGGAAATAAGCTCGTTTGCGCCTAAGTAAATCTTCAATAGGGCGGGAAGCAGGGCATACACGGCGCCCCCGATAAAGCCGCATAGCAGCATGAGGGGGATATGGGCCACCGGCAAAAGGGTGGAAATGCTGTAGCCGATCCAGCCGCCGAACAAAGCGCCCAAATAGAATTGCCCCATCCCGCCCAGGTTGTACATGCCGCTGCGCATGGCAAAGGCAAAGGAAAGGGCCACAAAAATCAACGAGGTAGCCTTGACCAGGGTTTCACCGATGGCATTTAGGCTGCCGAAGGCGCCCTGCAACAGGCATTGATATGCCAGGAGCGCGTCATACCCCATGAAGGCCATGATGACGGCGGATGCCAATAGAGCCAGCAGGATCGCCGCCAGGGGAAACATCCATCCCTTCAGGCTGCCCCAAGCTCTGCGGGTACAGTTTCGGATCACCATATCCATTCCTCCGTGTCGATGCTTTGGTAGTGAAAATGCGCCGGGGGCGGCCCGAAGGGGGCCGCCCCCAGCCGTGGTTGTCCTTGGTCGCCTGGATCAATCCAGGTTGATGGTCACCTCGCCGTTGGCCAGGGCGTCATAGGCGCCTTGCACCTTGGCGATCTGCTCCTCGGTCAGGGGGGCGAAGAAGTCCGGGTTCCATTCCGGCATTTCGATCAGGTTGTCCGCGATGCCGTACTTTTTGACTTCTTCGGGGATGCTGTTGGTGCGGAACTGCTCAAAGGCCGCATAGTAGCCCACCGCCGTATTCATGATCACGGCCGTTACCGTATTGTTGGGAGCCACGGTGATCATGCCGTCGCCATTGGCAATGGCCATGGCGCCTTCCACCTCGTTGGCGGCTTCCATTACGCCCAGGCTGGCTTGGTCCGCATTGGGGGCGATGACATCGTAGCCGTTTTCAAACAGGTTTTTGGCCGTTTCCTTCACCATGGCCACGTCTTCCGTGGTGCCTGCGATGGATACCAGCACCTCACAGTCGGGGTTTACATACTTGACGCCCGCTTCAAAGCCCTTTCCGCCGTTGATGAGGGGCGCAAAGTCGATGCCCGCGATATAGGCCACCTTGTTGGTCTTGGTAATCACGCCGGCAATGGCGCCCATGAGGAAGCCTTGGTCCTCATCTGCAAAGTAGATGGGGTATACGTTTTCCGTCTGATAGGCGCCGTTGACGATGAAGATCTGGGTGTCCGGGAAGTCCTTGGCGGTTTCGATGATATCCTCCTGGTTGGCGTCCGTGGCCACCAGGATGCAGTTATACCCGGCGGAGGCAAAGGTACGCACGCTTTCCACCAGCATGTCCGTGGTGACGTTTTCCTGATAGGTGGCTTCATAGCCGGCCTCCTTCACCATTTCGCAGCCCAAATAGGCGGTGTAGCACCAGCTCATATCGCTGATGGGGCCCGGGATGATGAAGGCGACTTTGGGGGTCACTTCCCCTTCCTCGGCTGGGGCTTCCGCTTCCGCATCTTCCGCCTGGGGCGCCTGGGTTTCCTGCTCCGCAGGTGCGGAGGCGTCGGGCTGGGCTTCCTGGGTTTGCGGCGCCTTGCAGGCGGCTGCGCTGACCAGCAGCAATGCGGCCAATAAAAGAACCAGTAGTTTTTTCATGTTTTTTCTCCTTTTCTTTTTTATCGATTCGCCCGTTGCCGGGCAATGCCGATCTTGTTCCATTCCCGCCTTCTGAAGGTTAACGAACCTTTGTAACGGGGAAGCGATCCGGCAGCCGGATACCGGCCCGCCTATAGATGGCTTCCCCGGCCTTTTGCCCTTCCCGAAGGATGGCGTCCTCGTCCAGGGTCAGGATCTTCCGGTCCCGCATGAGCCATTTCCCATTGCACATGGTGCTTTGGACGTTGGTGGAATGCATGGCGGTGACCAGGGCGGCGATCTTATCGTGTACGGGCATCATGGAGGGGCCGTAGGGGTCGATGACGATCAAATCGGCCTTTTTGCCCGGCTCCAAGCTGCCGTACAGGTGGCCGTCCAACAGGGCCCGGGCCCCGTTGATGGTGGCCATCTGCAAAATGGCCTGGGAGGGCACCACCGTTGGGTCCAGCCGCCAGCCCTTGTGGATGAGGGAGGTAAGCCACATCTCGTCCACCATATCCATGCGGTTGCTGGAGGAGGCGCCGTCCGTGCCGATGCTCACGCAGATCCCCTCCCGCAGCATCCGGGGGATCTTGGCAAAGCCCAATACCCGCATGGCGGAGGCCGGATTGTGGGAAACCTTTACATCGCGCTTGCGGAAAAGTTCCACCTCTTCGTTGGTGAGCCATACCGTATGCACGGCCAGCAGGTTCTGATCCAGCACCCCCAGCCGTTCCAAATGGGTTACCGTAGGCTCGCCAAATACCTCCTGGCAATACGCCACCTCTTCCCTTGCTTCCGCCACATGCATATGGACACCCACCCCGTAGCGGTCGGCCAATTCCTTGGTGCGCTGGATCAGGGAGTCGGAATTGTTGAAAATGGTCCGCAGGCCGAACCAGACCTGCACCCGGCCCTCCGCGGTGTTGTGGAACCGCTTCAGGTCGGCTTCCTGCTGGTCCAATTCCTCCTGGGCGGTGCGCTGCCAGACGGGGGGCAGGCCTTCGCCGCAATCCATTACGGACTTTGCCAGCTTGGCCCGCAGGCCCGCCTGGGCCACGGCCTTGGCCATGCCGCCGACGAACTGCCCCCCCGGCTCCGCAAAGGCGGTAACCCCGCAGCGGATCTGTTCCAGGCAGCACATCAGGGTGGAAATGTAGGAATCCTCCTCGGTCATATTGCTTTCAAAGGGCCACATCCGGTCGTGGAGCCAGGTGATAAAGGCCACGTCGTCTCCAACGCCCCGGCTGATCTGCTGGGAGGTATGCACATGGGTGTTTACAAATCCCGGCAGGATGTATTTGCCCTGAAGGTCTATGATCTCCGCGTCCGGGCGTACCAGCGCCGGGTCCACCTGGCCCACCGCCAGGATGGTATCGTCCTGCACCAGCAGGCCGCCGCCATCGTAAACCTGCATATCGGGGCCCATGGTGAGGATATAGCCGTTTTTCAAATATGTTTGCGCCATGCTTGTCGTCCTCCTGGTTACATTTCATATAGGGTGCGGATCACCGGGTCCGCCACGCACTGATGGGCGCTGTCGATGAACCCGTGATCGGTAATGGCATAGCCGCCGCCAGCCGCCAGGCTGAGGAAGGAAAGGAACATAAAGGGCATGGAGATGGGGCAACCAAGCGCCTGTATGGCCTGGATCAGGGCTTTTTTCTGGGCCGCCAGGGTTTCGGCGGGCAGGTCGCTCATCAATCCAAGCACCGGGTAGGCCACCTGGGCCAGGACGCGGCCATCCAGCACGGCCACCTGCCCGCCCTCCAGGGCAGCCACCTGGTTCACCGCCAAGGCCATATCCGCGTGGTTGGTGCCCAGCACGATGATGTTGTGGTTGTCGTGGCCGACGGAGGAGGCGATGGCTCCGGCCCTTAGGTGGAAGCCCCCCATGAAGGCTTTGCCGATGTTGCCGTTTTTCCCATAGCGTTCCACCTGGGCCACATACAGCACATCCTGCTGGGGATCGCATTCCACGATGCCGTCTTTTACCGGCAGAACAACGTGCCGGTCATTGGTGATGGGGATCCAATCCAGGGTGTCGATCACGTGGACCTCCACCGCCTTGGCCCGTTCCTCCACCGTAAAGCGGAAGTCCTCGGGAACCACCGGCCGCTTCATCCGCATGGTGTG
The DNA here is from genome assembly GCA_900542615.1 of uncultured Eubacteriales bacterium. Lineage (GTDB taxonomy): Bacteria > Bacillota > Clostridia > Christensenellales > CAG-138 > Pelethousia. The sequence goes on from UQOG01000011.1 coordinate 25,373, forward strand.
GAGGAGCAGTTCCTGGTGGACGGCAGGGGGGTAGGGCTGCAAAAACACGCCGTTTTCCGCCACCAGCTTGCCCCCGGCAATCACCTTTTGCACCCGGAAGTCCTCCGGCCCCGTGGTCAAAAGCACGTCCGCCCGCCGGCCGGGGGCCAGCCCGCCGGTGACCCCATCCAAATGGAAGGCCTGGGCTGCGTGCAGCGTCACCATTTGGATGGCTTCCACAAAGGAGACCCCCGCTTTCAAGGCGGTGCGCACGCCATCGTCCAGGCAGCCCCGCTCCACCGCATCCACGGTGTGCAGGTCGTCCGTGATAATGCTGGCCCGCTGTAGGCTAAGGCCCTGGGCCAGGAAGCCCTGTAGGCAATCGGTTAAATTCCGCGCCACAGAGCCTTCCCGCAGCATGGCGTGGCAACCGGCCCGCAGGCGCTCTATTGCGTCCTGGCCGGAGAAGGACTCATGGTCCGTATAAATCCCCGCCGCCATGCAGGCGTTCAAGGCGGGGCCGCTGGTGGCGGGCAGGTGCCCCTGCAAGGTGCCCCGGGCCTGTAGGGTATCCGCCATGGAGGTCAAAAGCGGGGGATAGCAGGACTGAATGTAGGTGCAAACGCACTCCGAAAGGCCCACCGCATCCGGCCGGGCCAAAGCCTTGCGGATGACCGCCTCGTCAAAAAGGCCGCCGCTGGTTTCCAGGGAGGGGGAGAAGGGCACATGGGAAGGAACCACGAAATACACCTTCAGGTCGGTTTGTTTGGCTTCTTCCAGGATGGCCTCGATACCTTCCAGCCCAGCCACCACCCCCACCTCGTGAAAGTCGGAAAAGATGGTGGTGACCCCGTGCTGCAACATGATCTGGGCAAAGGGCCGAATGGCGAGGCTAGTGCTTTCCGGATGGATATGGCCATCGATAAAGCCGGGGGTAAGATAGGCCCCCTGGGCATCCAACACCTGGGTATCAGCGCCTACGGTATAGGCCACATCCCCCACGGCGATAATGGTATCCCCGCTGATGGCCACGCCGCCGGGATAAATTTCGCCGGTGTATACATTCACAATTTGTCCGTTTTCAATCACCAGATCCGCCGGCCGGTTTCCCAGCGCCGCTTGAATTCGATCAGCTATCATATAATTTCCCCTTGTTTTTCTGAAATGAACGAAATATTTGCTTAAAATTTAATCTATAATTTAATTTATATATGTTTTTTGAATTATTGTCAAGGGCTTTTTCCCATGGCGTCGGGAAACAGCGCCGCGATGCGTTGTAAATAGGCGCGAAAGCCTTCAGCGTAAACCGGCCGGTCGGCCTGGCTGGGTAGGAAGGCGACCTCTGCTTTTTGGGAGGGGCGCCAGGGTAGACTTAGGCCCTTTTTCAATAGGGCCGCGGCGCCGGCGGCGCCGGGATAGGCGGGGGCCAATCCCAGGGGGATTCCCAGGGCGTCCGCAAAGATTTGGCAGAACACGGCGCTTTTGCTGGCCCCGCCGGATAGCAACGCCTGCCGGGGCGGTGTGGAACGCATGGCGGCGAGGCAATGCCTGGCGGAATAGGCGATCCCTTCCACGCAGGCCCGGGCAAGGTCCGCTGGCCCGGTGGAATTTCTTAGCCCCAGAAAAGCGCCGGTGGCTTGCGGACAGGAAAAGGGCGCCCGCTCCCCGTTGATGAAGGGGAGGAATAGGACCCCGTTCGCACCTGGGCTGCTTTGGGCGGCCAAGGCGAAAAAGCCGCCGTAATCCATGCCGGGGAAAAACTTTTGCCGGACGAAATCCAAGGCGCAGGCGCCGGCGGCGGTCCCCAGGGTCAAGCGCATAACGGGCGGGTCAAAGGGAAGCAGGTCCACAAACCCCTTTTCCGTGGGAGCGGGTTGCGGCGCGCCTAAGCAAAGGCTTACCGCCAGGGTGGTGCCGGCAATGATGGAAGCGTCCCATTGCTCCCCTGCGCCAAAGGCGGCGGCCGTGGTGTCCAGGGCCCCCACCCCCACGGGCAGTCCCGCCGGCAGGCCGAACAAGGAAGCCGCCTGGGGGGACACGGGGCCGGCGACCGCCCAGCTGGGGCGGAGGCTGGGCAGCTTGTCCAGCATATCCGCCAGGCCGAAAGCCTGATAGATATCCGCTGCGTAGCTGCCCTTCGCAAGGTCTACCCCTTCCCCGCAGTTGGAAAGATCGGTAACCGATTGCCCGGTCAAGCAATACACCAAAAAGGACACGCAGCCTAAAGCATAGCCGATATTTCGGTATTCCTCCGGCGCATGATCCTTCAGCCGCCGGAGAATGGCCATTCGGGACCCGGCAAAGGGCAGGTTGCAGCGCTGATTCCCCAGCGTTTGGGTTAGGCCCGCCAGCTGTTCCGCTTCAGGGGCGGCATTCCCATCCTGCCAGGTGATGGCAGGCATGAAGGGCCGGCCGTTTTTATCCAAGGGAAACAACCCGTCCCCCTGGCCGGTAACGCCGACCCCTGCCAAGGCGTCCCAAGGCTGCGGGCAGCGGGGCCGCAGTCGGGCCAAGGCCCCGGCCAGGGCCTGGAGCAGGGCCTCCATATCCAGGCGGCAGGGAGCAACATAGCAGCCTGCCATTTCCACTTCCTCTGCGGCGGCGATCTGGCCGCCGGCATCCATTACAACCGCCTTCAGGCAGGTGGTGCCGGCGTCAATGGCTAAGAAATAAGGCTGAGGCATGGCTTATAAGCGGATGTTGCCGGGATGGATCATGCCGCTTTGCCGGATATCGTCAAAGATGGCCTGGGCTTCTTCCTGGGTAAACGCCCGGGCGCCCCCCATCAGGGTGGTGATGAACAGGATCTTGGCGTATTGTTCCAGGGCCTCCAGGCGGTAGTATCCGTCCAGCACCGAATCCCCCATGGTGACCGTGCCGTGATTGCCAAGGAGCAAGGCGCTGTGCTTTTCAATATAAGGCGCCATGGATTCCGCCACCCCCTGGGTGCCGTACATCTGGTATTCGCACCGGGGTACGGCGCCCAAATATACCACCTGGTCCGGCAGGATGTACCGATCCAGCTTGCGATCCATACAGGCAAAGGCCGTGGCAAAGGGGGCGTGGGAATGGCATACCCCCATCACATCCGGCCGGTGCTGATAGCAATACACGTGTACCCGGGCTTCGCTGGAGGCTTTTCCGCCGTCGATGGGGTTGCACCCGTCGTCGATTTTTACCAGCATGTCGGGCGTGAGGTCCTTCTTGCATACCCCGGAGGGGGTAATCAGGTATTGCCCCTCCCCCAGGCGGGCGGAAATGTTGCCGCTGTTTGCCGGGGAGAACCCTGCTGCATACATCCGGTGGGCCGCTTCGCAGATCTCCTGCCGCAGAGCAAGCTCCTTTTGACAACCGTTTTTCATGGGAAAACACGATCCTTTCTTGTTTAGTTAAAATTTATTGATTTATTTCGCATATATGATATAATCACTTTGTATCTTATACTCATAAAGAAATTCTGTCAATCATTTTAGTTCAATAGGAGGCAATCGTTATGGAAAAACCCCGTCTCGCCCTTGGATCGCCTATGGCGGAACCCTATTTGTCCCAGCTGGAGGCGTTGTGCCAAATCACACCGGTCAGCCAGCTTTGCACCCCGGGCATGTGGCCTCCTGAGGCCGAGTTCCGTAACACCTGCCTGGGATATGACATCGTGGTGGTGGAGGCCGACGTTTTGGGGGAGGAAACCCTGGCCCTATGGAAAGGGCACGGCCTTAAGCTATTGGGCTGCACCCGGGGCAATCCCTTGAACGTGGACGCTGCCGCCTGCAAGAAGCTGGGCATTCCCCTGTTCTATACCCCGGGCCGCAACGCCCAGTCCGTGGCGGAATATACCATGACCGTTATGCTGATGCTGCAAAAACATATCCAGCGGGCCATGAAGGGCATGGGCACCGGGGCGTTTTTGGACGCGCCGGCGGCGGACATCTATGACCTGCCGCCTATTACCGACGTTACCTGGATGAACGAGCGGGTCAACGTCTATGCCATGCTGCCCCTGGGGGAGGAGCTTTACGGGCGCACCCTGGGGCTGATCGGCTTTGGGGCCATCGGCAAGCGGGTGGCGAAAATGGCGCTGGCCTTTGGAATGCGGGTGTTGGCGTATGATCCTTATTGCGACCCCCGGGCCGTGGAGGACGCCGGGGCAAAATTCTCGTCCCTGGAGGAGACGCTGGGCGCGGCGGACATCCTGTCCATCCACTTGCCGGTAACCAAGGAGACCACGGGCATGGTGAATGAAAGCTGGTTTGCCAGGATGAAGGATGGGGCAAAGCTGATCAATACCGCCCGGGCGGCGGTGGTGGACCAGCGGGCGATGCTACAGGCCCTGGAATCCGGCAAGCTGGCCGGGGCGGCGGTGGATGTGATGTGGATCGAGCCCTGCCCGGCGAACCATCCCTTCCTTTCCATGGACCAGGTGATCGTACTACCCCATCAGGCGGGGGCTACGGTGGATATAGACCGGTGGCAGTCCGCCATGGTGCTGGAGGAGGTCAAACGGTTTTTGGCTGGACAGCCTTTGCAAAACCCTTTCCCGCGCCAGGCCTAGGCCGGGATGCGCCGGACGGAACGGAAGACCGGGAAAGGAGCGGGCAGGCGGCCGGGGCGCGGCGCTCCGCCCGGGACGAAAAAGCGGCGGCACAGGTTCCCCCTGGTTTGCATATACTGGGAGCAAAGCAAGATAGGGAGGGGAAGTATGTGAGAGAAGAACGCTGCGGCAATCCTGCGCCTGCCATAGGGGATTACGGCCCCAATCCGCTGATCGTGAATATCCGGTGCCTGGCCCAGCAAAACCCCTATTTCCGAAGCGCGCTATGGACGGGCGGCAATATGCAGATCACCCTAATGTGCATCCCGCCCCGGGGGGAGATTGGGCTGGAAATGCATCCGGACGTGGATCAGCTGCTCCGGGTGGAAGCAGGGTGCGGCCTGGTCATGATGGGAGAAGGGCCCGAGGCCCTGTATTGCAGGCAGGCGGTGGACGCGGGCTATGGGATTGTGATCCCGGCCGGCGCCTGGCACAACCTGGTCAATACCGGCTGCGACCCGCTGCAGCTGGTCTCCGTCTACGCGCCGCCCCAACATCCCTTCGGCACGGTGCACAAGACCAAGGCGGACGCGGACGCATCGGAGGCGTAGGCCGCATTGGCGGCGGGGGCGCGGCAAAAAAGACAGGCTGTCGAAAAAGTGGCTTACGCCACTTTTTCGAGGTGTTCATAGCTCCCTTGCGCCTACGGCGCGGCCAGGGAG
>UQOG01000012.1 GCA_900542615.1 uncultured Eubacteriales bacterium
GAGCTATGAAAACCTCGAAAAAGTGGCGCAAGCCACTTTTTCGACAGCCTGAGAGGGAGGGGCCTTTGGCCCCTCCCTCTGTTGGTTTGGCAGGCCCTTGGCCTGCCAAACGCCGCCGCCCCCCCGGGGATGGCTGGCGATTTACCTGGGCGCTTCTAGCAGCTTGGCAAGGATGGCCAAAGCCGCTCCAAAAGGCCCCGGCAGCCCAAGGCCACCTGCTGATAGGTAGCCTCAAAATCCCCCGTATACCACGGGTCCGGGATATCCGCCCCGCTGCCGGCGAAATCCAAAAGCCGGTGGATCTTCCCTGCCGGATCGCTTCCCAGGATGCGCTTCATGTTGGCTATATTTTGCCCGTCCATACCCACCAGGTAATCATATCGGGCATAATCCTGCCTTTGCAATTGGGTCGCCCGGTGCCCATCCAAGGGTATGCCGTGTTCCTGTAAGGTGCGCCGGGCCGGGGGATAGATGGGGTTCCCCAACTCCTCCCGGCTGGTCGCGGCAGAGTCGATATAAACCGCATCCCCCAGCCCCGCTTCTTTTACCAGCGCCTTCATGACGCAAGCCGCCATAGGGGAGCGGCAAATATTGCCGTGGCACACGAACAGGATTTTTATCATCTTTTTTACTCCTCATACGTCCTGTATTTTTTCTCAAACGCTTGCTATTACCCCATCGCAAAATCGCTGAAACACTTGTGCTCTTTAATTTGTTTCAGAAGATCCCGCTTCTATTTCCGACCGATGACTTCTCTCGTCACTGGGTCATGTAACACCACTGGCGCTAACTCAAAATCAAACGGGGAGTTGCAGATTCGGTCATCATCCTCAGCCATCTGGAATGCCGGTCTGAGAACGCATCGAATCGAATGCGGCGAGCGATCCCCTCTGCCGTCAACCCGATGGAATGTAATCAGCCATGCTTTGGCCTTCCACAAGCGTACCGTAGCGATGCGCTGCCTGCCAAACGCCTCTTTTTTCAAAATGTTGCCGTCTGTGACCTGCGGCCGTACTATAGAGGGCGCCCGTTTTCAAAGGCACATGCTTTTCCAACCGTTCAAAACCGCGAACTGCCCACCGTTGGTTACGATGTGATTGGACAAATCAGCTGTAATTGGGCTTTTCTTTTCTCTCAGGGAAGGCTTCTCGCTTTTTCCCTTGGGCATAGGATCATTTTTATCCAGCCGCCAGCTGTACATATTTGCGCTTTGCTATCCTCGTCTAGATAACGGAACCGATACCTCCCATCCTTACGCTGATACTCGCCTTCTTGCAAAATGCGATTGTCCCGTCTTTTCACGCATTGAAATCTCTCCGCAAAAGAAAGGAACGCCGAACTTGCGCCCTTATCATAGCACAAGTTTGGTTCTACGTATAGGTCTGCCATAAAAGATTGGCAATCTACCATCGACTTTTCGAAATGCTTCAAGATAGTCGTGACCTAATTCTGATACCGCTCAAATTTATCCCGCTAATCAGAGGACAATTGCCATGATGGAAAGCGCAGCCAAAAGTCATAATTCCTAAAGCCGATCATTTTTTCAAGGTTTCGTGTCTCCTGAAAAACTCATATTCCCGAAAAAGCAGGCCCGCTCCCATGCGTCTCAAAGGAGAAAAGTTACTTAAATCCATTATTTTCGTTTATGGAATACTGTATCAGTTTCTAGCAAAAATGGGTGTATATTAAACTGTCTATCCCAGAAGGATAAATGGACTTTCGGGCAGTGAATAAGCGCCTGACGCTGGAGCAGCTAGCCAAGCAGATTGGATTCTCCAATGCATGATTAAGTTATCAGAAAATAGCAATCCTCCAAGCGCAGAACTTCAGGCCCCGAATTTGAGTAATAATATGGTTACATGATTGTGCAGCGGCAAAAACAACAATCGTTACTATGTGAGATTTCCACCTGGAATAATTTATGGTGGCGGATGACGGATGTTGAGATTTTTGTTAAGGAGATCGCCAAGATCCGGATGGCTCAGATAGATCTAGTTTTGGAAGCTGCCCGACAGGAACTGATCCGCGGCCATGCATCAGAAGAAAATGGCTTTTGCGTCCGCACGCTGAAGCCTGGCATAATGCAGGGCAGCGCTTATTCAGCCACACGATTCATAAGGGGAGCGAAGATAGCGGTATTATAGCTATTCTCAATTGGACGCTCTTTATCGGATGGCATTTCCATTGGTAGAAAATATGGATTACCCCCGCATGTGCGGGGAACAGCCGTACTCCATGCCTTTGCGGTATTTTTTGGCGGGATCACCCCCGCGCGTGCGGGGAACAGGTATTTTATCCCGGCAGTATCGCAAGATGGCGAGGATCACCCCCGCGCGTGCGGGGAACAGCCAACCCGCCGCCGTGAGCATGGCTGTGACGGAGGATCACCCCCGCGCGTGCGGGGAACAGTTGCGTATTGCTCAAACTGCCACAAATGAACAAGGATCACCCCCGCGCGTGCGGGGAACAGATTCCGTCAAATCCACGTCATGGTCGGTGCCCATGGATCACCCCCGCGCGTGCGGGGAACAGGATAAGATACGGATATTAACGCAAACAGCTTAAGGATCACCCCCGCGCGTGCGGGGAACAGAATACGACAAGAAGCCGAAGTAAATAGTATAGAGGATCACCCCCGCGCGTGCGGGGAACAGGCCAGCTCTTTTTTCGTTTTCCCGGACGCGTATGGATCACCCCCGCGCGTGCGGGGAACAGCATCATACCACAGCATGGCCCTCCTGGCTCGAAGGATCATCCCCGCGCGTGCGGGGAACAGCAGCTCGATAGACATATACCCTTCGATATTCTGGGATCACCCCCGCGCGTGCGGGGAACAGGGTTGTTTTCGGGCTGGCATGGCCCAGGATGCGGGATCACCCCCGCGCGTGCGGGGAACAGCAATATATTTTGCAAAAATATTATACAAAAATAGGATCACCCCCGCGCGTGCGGGGAACAGCGGTGGCCCCGCTTTTTCCAGCCTATGGGCATAGGATCACCCCCGCGCGTGCGGGGAACAGTATATGACGCAAGAGTTTTTCACCTGGACCATGGGATCACCCCCGCGCGTGCGGGGAACAGCCAACTTCCCGCCCCACATGGACGGTGCCTAAGGGATCACCCCCGCGCGTGCGGGGAACAGCCTTCGCCTGGTGGCTTCGGGCCCACTCGCTTGGGATCACCCCCGCGCGTGCGGGGAACAGCGCCTGGCCAAATTGTTAAAAGCTCATACACCGGGATCACCCCCGCGCGTGCGGGGAACAGAATGCCCACTTCATCCCCCGTTCCCATAACGGGGGATCACCCCCGCGCGTGCGGGGAACAGACATACCCTATTCCCCCCTTAATTGATGGAGAAGGATCACCCCCGCGCGTGCGGGGAACAGAGGCCCCCTACATGAGCATATCATATCATAAAGGGATCACCCCCGCGCGTGCGGGGAACAGCAGCAGTGAGTACATCGTCAATATCACGTTTCAGGATCACCCCCGCGCGTGCGGGGAACAGCACCAGCACCAGCAGCAGCGGCGGGGGCACCTAGGATCACCCCCGCGCGTGCGGGGAACAGTCCGCGTTTTCATCAGTGCCGATAGTGGCAAGGGGATCACCCCCGCGCGTGCGGGGAACAGGCGTGGCCCGAGGCAATGAGCTGCTCCGCATAGGGATCACCCCCGCGCGTGCGGGGAACAGTATATATCCAAACAATGCAACACGGATGGTCTTGGATCACCCCCGCGCGTGCGGGGAACAGCTTATCATAAGACTTCGTTGGATGCAAGCATAGGGATCACCCCCGCGCGTGCGGGGAACAGAGCCCCCCTGCCATACGCACGGTGGCGGGGGCTGGATCACCCCCGCGCGTGCGGGGAACAGATCCCTTTTTGACCCACCCCAAATACCAGATAAGGATCACCCCCGCGCGTGCGGGGAACAGGATTTGGTGGTAGTTCCGTCCGCCGCCGTTACGGGATCACCCCCGCGCGTGCGGGGAACAGTTCCACCCTCATGTCTAAGGACAAGGCGGTCATGGATCACCCCCGCGCGTGCGGGGAACAGACAATCAGAAAGCAACCCGTTAAAAATAGTTAAGGATCACCCCCGCGCGTGCGGGGAACAGGCCCGCCCCCTCGCGGTCGCTGCCGCACCCAGGGGATCACCCCCGCGCGTGCGGGGAACAGGATACGGGGGAGAGCCGCGCCAAAGGCGGTAAAGGATCACCCCCGCGCGTGCGGGGAACAGCCCCGGCTGTAGCTTGGAGCGGTAGCGCCCGTAGGATCACCCCCGCGCGTGCGGGGAACAGTTTTTACTAACCACGCGGTTTCATTCGCTTTTAGGATCACCCCCGCGCGTGCGGGGAACAGCATATGCAGCAGGGTTGCGAGAGCTCGGCGCAGGGATCACCCCCGCGCGTGCGGGGAACAGGCCGCCAGCAAGCACGACACGCGCCTCGCAAAAGGATCACCCCCGCGCGTGCGGGGAACAGGCTCTGTAAAAAAAATACCCCGCCGTGTTCTAGGATCACCCCCGCGCGTGCGGGGAACAGTTTGCAATAGCGGTTGTACTATGTTTTCTATCAGGATCACCCCCGCGCGTGCGGGGAACAGTTCCCCCAGCACCCAACGTTTTTCCGTCTGCTTGGATCACCCCCGCGCGTGCGGGGAACAGGGAGACCCCTGCCGCCGACGCTCCCGCCGCTGAGGATCACCCCCGCGCGTGCGGGGAACAGGGCCCTGCGCCTGGTGGCTCCGGGCCCGCTTGCGGATCACCCCCGCGCGTGCGGGGAACAGGGACTGGAAAGACCATCCGGAGCAAAACGGGGAGGATCACCCCCGCGCGTGCGGGGAACAGTTTCTAGCGAGGAAACTGCCGGTGCAAATATTAGGATCACCCCCGCGCGTGCGGGGAACAGAATACGGGATTGACCCTGCCTATGTTTGGAGGAGGATCACCCCCGCGCGTGCGGGGAACAGCGGCTCAGGTTAAACATGCCGCCACCCCCTTAGGGATCACCCCCGCGCGTGCGGGGAACAGGTTCCTCCTTTAGTAGGTACTGCCGCCTCGGGAGGATCACCCCCGCGCGTGCGGGGAACAGGGATATATTCATGTTTGATACTGGGTTTAGTATGGATCACCCCCGCGCGTGCGGGGAACAGTTATCACCAGTAATCGTCATACTTCCTGATACAGGATCACCCCCGCGCGTGCGGGGAACAGACGCAACCGAACCGGCGAACAGCCGAACCCATGGGATCACCCCCGCGCGTGCGGGGAACAGCCTTGCCATGCGCGGTAATGACCAAGTGCGGCAGGATCACCCCCGCGCGTGCGGGGAACAGCGACCCGCGCCTCACAAAAGGAATCGACTATACGGATCACCCCCGCGCGTGCGGGGAACAGGAGGAGACTTACACTTTTGACGACTTGTGTTTGGGATCACCCCCGCGCGTGCGGGGAACAGCATGGGCTACGACGGGGCCATGCCCCGCCTGGGGGATCACCCCCGCGCGTGCGGGGAACAGACTAAAAAAATCCTGCTTTTTTCTACATTTTCTTTTTCCAGGTCAATGGAATTCATTTAGTTTCCAATACAATTGCAGCAGCAGTTCGCAATCATTTTGGGCTCGACGAACCTCTTTGCAGGGCAACTCCAAATGTTTTGCCAAAGTGGGCAGCTAGTAGTTCGGCACACCATATATACGTCGTCGGGCAAGGTTTAACAAATCAGTACAGCGATTGGTTAGGACTGGTTTTCTAAATCCTGTACAGGCTGTTCTGAGAAACCCCATATCAAAGGCAATATTGTATCCTACCAATCTATCTTTCCCCACAAAAGCCAAAAACCCCTGTAGTGCTTGCTCCAATGGTTCTCCTTGCTCCTTTAGCAGTTGGTCTGTAATACCGGTCCGTTCTACCACTGTTTTTGGCAACTTTTGATTGCACTGAACCAAGGCAGCAAACCGCTGTGTTTCCTTGCCGGCCTCTATCCGTATTGCTGCAAGCTCGATTATGCTGTCCTCTGCCGGATTCAACCCCGTGGTTTCCAGATTCAGGATCACGAAAGAATCCAAGGCTATTCCCGCTTTTGTATGCGCTCTCTGGGCCATTTGCCGTTTGGCAGCATGGCTAAACCCAGGCTTCAGCGTCTCCTGGGATTGAACGGCCTGGGGTAGCGGCCGGCGCATGAGCTTGAGTCCATCATAATCCACCGGTTCCCATGCGGTGTTGTGCACCCGAAAGTCCATCTTTTGTTCGCCGTTGGTTGAATAGACCATGGTTGCACGTCCATTCTTTAAATTATCGCAGACCCGCAGCCAAAGCGCCTCCCGTACCCGCTGGCTCACCTGTCCCACATAGACGCCGGTGTTAATTTCAAACAGCCATTTGGAGAGATCACCCCTCAGCTGGGGTGGACAGTCTGTCATGGTGATGACGATGATGGCCCCTCCTCCTCCTCTCCACGAAAATAATTGATTCCATTTGATACCGTTCCAATTTTGTTATCCCAAAGGTAGACAACTTCCTCCTGTTCTGTGCTTTCCGCTTCGGGCAAAAGCAGCCAGCGGATATCGTGGACCATGCGCTCCAAAATTTTTGCGCTTACCATGGCATCCCGCACACGACGGCGTACAACAGCCGGTAGATCCTCCGGCTCCTCTGCGGCGGTTTGGAAGGCGATCGGAATCGTGATTTCAGCCTTGTACAGATCGGCAATATCGTAGACAAAGGAGCGTTCATGCCCCACATGAATAAACCCCAACCCTGGCGCACATCCCAAAGCGACAATGACGGCATGGGCCAGGCCGTACAGGCAGGCATGACCGGCTGACAGCGCTTGGTTAACCGCATCTCCAGAAGAAAAGTCATCGGGATTGTAAACGCGTCCGCTCCAGGCAACGCCGGTCTCCTTGGCATATGCACGGTAAACGTTACGCACTCTGCTTCCCTCTCGTCCACGCAGCTGCTGCATGGTCAGATGGGCGACGTTCTCATCCGGAAAGCGCAGCTGATACATTTTCCTGACCACTTCCAAATGCTTGCGGGTATTGCTCACCAGCTCCGCTTGTCTGATCAAAAGGTTCGCTCGTGTCGTCAATGGGCGGCCGTGGGCATAATAACGCACGCCGTGCTCGCCAACCCAGACAGCCCCCACACCGGTATCTCCCATCAGTTCCATGGCCCGATGTGTGACACGGGTCCCCGGGCCCAGCAACAGCACCGAAATGGCCGCTGCCGGGATATGAACTACACCTTTTTCATCGGTCATGGTAATCGCCCCATCCTGTCTCCCCAGCGTACAGTGCTCCAGATACAGAAAGGTCATGCGATCCTTGACTTGCGGCAGGGCCTGTAGATCCGGTCGGATCACACCAGAATGTGCTGACACAGTCTACCTCCGGTTGATAACAGTCATAAGGCCAAAGCCGTAGGCCTTGCCACGCCCAATGCCGTTGGTGAGCAGGGCACAGAACCGGCCGGGATCCGTCACCTGTAAAACGCCCTCATAGGTCACCGACAGCAGCGAGACCGGGCGTCCGGACTCCGTTCCTTTATTAAAGTGCAGCCAACGGCTTTCTGTTACGGTAAACGCCTCCGGGTTGAGGGAAAAACCATGTTTTTCCGCGCGATCCAGTAGCCACTGCTGTTGATATGCCACGGTACAGTGTGCATACACTTTGCCCCGGCCACCGGAACCGTCCTTTGTGGGGCAGCTTCTTGTAGGATTGGCTGTCAGCCGGAACTGCCAGGCGCTGCCTGGGGTGATCCGGCGCAGCAACTGGTCATAATCCTTGGTTGCCGCATCCGCCATACCCGACGGGCCGAACTGGTCTCCTATAACCGACAGGTCAGGCCGATCCTCGCTGAGCATCAGCAGATATAATTTGTCCCCCAGCCGGTCTAGCCTCCAGAGCCGTCGGCGGCGCGCGCCAGGGAAGGAACGTTCCACGGCGCCGTGCAGCATCTGCGGCGAGGCCATTGCCCGCATTGTGGCGCGGCGGGTCATATCCAGTTCCACACGGGATAAATACATGCTGTCACCTCAATTCTGCAAAGGGGTCGTGGGTGGTCTCGCTCTGGGGGCCCGTCTCCTCCGCCAACGAAACCGGGAATTCCCGTACCAGGCGGAAGCCGAACTGGCGGTGGATCGGGCTGAAGGAGAGCGGCAAATCCTGCCTGGGGACCGCCCCGGCCTGGGAGAGCGTGGCATCGGTCACAATCCTAGTTGCGGCGGGCAGGCGGCGGCGCCAGGCAGGCGCCTGACTGGGTTCCGCCTCCAGCGCGTCCAGCAAGCCGGTGGCCCGAATGCCCAAACAAAGGGGCAGGGTAGGCGGGCAGGAGCGGCGGCCCAAAAACAGCGGATAGACGGGATGCGACAGCGCCTGCTGCAGCTGCTGCAACAAGGCTGCATCTTCACTCTCCAGCCCCACCAGGAAAATGGCGTCCGCCAGATAATACCGTTTGGTGACATAGGGCGCGTGTGGGGCTTTCCCCCGGCGCCGCGCCTCCCAAACCTGGTCCGGCGTGGGATTGTTGGCCGTGTGGTAATCCCGAAGCAGTTGGCCCTCCTGGTCCACCCGCACGGCAAAGCGTAGCCCATTAAGGCGCTGCAGGGCCTGGCCGTCATCCCGGGCAAGGCCCAATGCCGCCGCCAGCAGGCCGATTACACCGCTTTTGGTAGGTTCCCGGTTTGTCTTCCGGATTTCAAATTTGGAATCTGCCCCCCAGGATTGTAACGGGGCTGCCAGGCGTAGCAACAAGGTTGCCATCACGCCACCCCGTTTCCACCCAAGCGCCGCCGGACGGCATCCTCCACTGCGGACAGGGCTGCCTTTAGAGGCATGGGCTGGGCCAACTGCTCCAGGCCAGTGCCAATCGTCAGTGCTTCGCCGGGTGCATCGGCATAGGTCTGATACATCTGCTGCGCATACTCCACCAACCGGCGCTTGGAAGGTTCCACATATCCTTCTAAAGAGGCGGGTACCGCCCGTTCAAAGGCGCCGCACAGATTGACGGGCTGATCCTCCCGGATGGTAAGGTACACAGCGTCGGGCAGGGTGCGGTTGGCAAAGGTATTCTGTTTGCCGGTGGGCATGGAGCGGATAAAGGCTTCGGCAAAGGCACGGACTACGGCTGGGGTCATCTCCTTGCCCAGGTGTTCCGCCAGCTCCATGAGGTTCACGGTGGCATACCGGTAAAGCGTGGCGGAGTTATATTCCACTGTGCCCAGATGGCCGGCGCCGACGTTGTCCTCGGGTGCGCGGTCATCCACCGCGGTAAAGTAGTCATACTCGTTCTGCACCGGATGGGTGGAGATGCTGTGGGCCACCTGCGCCGCTGCGTCATAATTGAGGGAGGGATCATTGGCCACCATACGGCCAAACAACACCATATCCACGGAAGGTTTTTCTTTCAGCGCTTCCTTATAGGCTTTTTTGTCGTCGCTGCCAACCACAATCAACTTCGCCAGGGCGCCGGCCTGATCGTAGCTCATAAAGAAGAGTGCATCCGTTCCTTTATCCTCATTGACTTTGTCCAGGCCCGCATATTTCAAAGCATCCATGGCCAGCTTTACGGAATCCCGATCCGGCGCCAGTTTGCTGATCTCACCGGCCACCATTGCAACAATCTTCTTGGTGCGCTCGCCCAGCTGCTCTTTCGGGAGCAATTCCTGCCGGAACATCAGCCGCACCGCCCGTTTCCAGGATTGAGAGGACACTCTGGCCCGGGTAGTGCCACCATAAACAGCGGTTTTGGGGCTTCCGGTATCATCCCGGTTCAGGCAGCTGGGGGGAACGGTTTGCAGCACATGAAGGTCAATATAAAGGCGTTTTTGTTCCATATCCATACTCCTTTTTTGTTTCTTGTTATTGGTTTGTCCCCTCTGTCTTAGGCGCGTAGTAATAGTCTTGGCCCCAGCGCAGCCTCACCCGCTGGGCGGTAACGGGGTTCTGCAGCCAGTACAGATCCTCTGCCAACTGCACATAATCCAATGGGACCCCGTCAGCCCGCAACAGCTGAATGATGCCCCGCAGATGATGGGCGCATTCCGGCATCGTGCTAGCGGTGGCCAAGGCGTTGAACCGGCGCAACACGCTGGCGTCATCCGGCTGCTCTTTCGGTTTCACCAGCTTCCGGACCGCCTGCCCAAATCGGGCGTCTTTTTGGTGCATGTTCTCCCTGGGCAACCCGTGCCCTTGCTGATGCAGGGCATAGCAGGTCAGTGCCAGATACGCGGCCCACTCGCCCCGTGTGGGAATCCCATCCTGGCTCTCCAATTCCAATGGAAAATCCTGCAATAACACCCCCCACAACTCTGGTAGATCGCCTGGGGCATGTCCCACCCCCCGCCGCAGGTTTGCCAGAATCGCCTTCTGCGGGTGCTCCGCCTGGGTCTGCAGCCAGCCTAAGCGGCGGGCTACATAACTTCTGATCAGCTGCGTCTTCTGTTCTGTCATCATGTCACCCCTTTTTCTCAATGATGCTGATGCAATATGCAAATTTATTACTGGCGATCGGCGCTGCACACCGATATTTGACCTCCTTTTTTCCTTTCTTTTCCTTCACCATGCGCCCAGTAAAGGCTGTTGGGCCGGCTTCTTCCACCAGCTGATGCCCCAGGGCATAGGCAATCTTCCGGGACTGTTCCCGCCAGGCGGCAAGGCTGGCATCGGTCTCGTCCTCGTCCCAGTCCGGGTCGATCGAGTAAAGCCACTGGCGGAAGGGCTGATCGATGCGGAAATAGAACTGCTCCTTAGCGCTTTGTGATACGTCTTTCTCACCAGCCCCCGCCGCTTGGGCAAGATCGCGCGCCAGCTTTCCCAAGGCATCGGCAAACTGCTCGCAGCGGTGGATTTCGTCAATAACCATTTTTCTTTTAAAACCTAATTCGGAAAATGCAGCAAGATGAAGTGAAAGTGTATCGCTAAATGTATCTTTCAAAGAGGCTTGTTGACTGTCATACTGATTTGCCACAACCCAAAGTGCAATTGGTTTCTTTCGATTGAGTGCTCCGTTTTTCTGCAAAAGAACATTCCAGCGGACTACACCAGGGCTTCTTCCCTCAAAAAAAGTTGGGAATTCACGCCACAGATGCTTAGTTGCATCGTGCTGCTGAGGATAATAAGAAATTAAATCATGCATATCAACTTTTCGCCATATTGTCATTTGTTCTACAAAAGCATTCTCTGGATTGATATAATCCCCGCCAAGCAATGCATGGCCAATCACTCGCTCATTTGCTCGTTTCAGGATAATCCTACGGGACTGTAGAGTAAGCATTTCTGCCTGATTAGTAGGAGCAGGAATTTCAGTACTTTGTTCCGTTTTTACAATGCTTTGTTCCCACACTGGCCTAGGTTTCATCCACGCTTTTTCTGCATCTTGCAACAGAGTAAAATTGCGCATTAAGGTTTCAAATAGATTATTTCCCTTCACTGCCACAAAGCCAATCTTACCCAGCCAAGCTACACCGTGTCTTGGTTTATTACCCGCCTTAGGGCGTCCTCCTCGTTCATCATAGCCATTGATATAAAGCAACCATCTTGCTGCCGCAGCATAAGAGAGACTTTCTTTTTCAGAGCCAGAAAAGCTACAAAAAAGTTGTCTTTTATTTTCGCTCTGAGATATTTCACCGTTTAGCTTTGCACCCGTAAAGTTAATTCCGATCTCCGCCTCCGGCACCTGCCAGAAGGGCCGCTCCGGATGGAACAGCCAAAACCGGTCGTGCCATTGTTCCAGATAGTCCAAGATAGGCTGTTCCGGAAACCGTCCCAGCTCCCACAAACTTCGCCACTGGCGGACTGCGCTGCTGATATTACTGATCTCCACCGGTTGCCCCTGGGTATCTACCCGTCCAAATACCCCATGGAGCACCGCCAGCAGCAGCCGCAAAACCGCCACATCCTGGGTGGGCAGCTCCCCCGCCAGATCGGAATACGCCTGGGCTTGGAGCAATACCTGGCGCAGCGAAACTTCCTCCACCCTGCAATCGGGCCGTAAAACCCGAATCCATGGTTCCTCCAGCAGGTTAAATGCAATCTCCTTCATAGGCTTTCTCCTTCCGATAAGTCAATCCCTCCGCCTGATCATACCGCAATACGGTCTGTGCCAAATATGCCGTAAGCGACTCATCCAACAACAACACCAGCTCACCCTTCAGCAAGGGCGCCTGCTGCCACTGGGGCAGGATGGTCCGGTTCTGCTCTTCCAGCTCCCGGATCACTTCATTGATCTTCCATCTGCGGCTAAAATAGCCTGGCAAACGCAGACGCTGCCGGGCAATCTGCAGGCTGTCCTCCCAACGGGGTGGCTCGTCCGCGGCAACGGCACGGCCCTCCTGATACCAGGGAAGAAAATGGACGCTTCCATCCTGATGGCGTACCATGACGAGGACTTCCACAGAGGGATCTCCATCCCGCACAGCTGCCCGGGCTGCGGCATCCGAATGTGCATATTCCTCCTGCATCCAGTCGTCTAGGCCGGTGCGGTCCAGGCTCTCCTGGGGACGCAGGATCGCAAAGTTTTCCGCATTCCTCGCCCTATCCTTTTGTTCCTTCTCATATTCTGCCCTGGATCGTTGGCTTTCGGCATCTTTTTCCAGGCAATCTGCTTCCTCCCAGCCGTAGACATCCTGTACCAGCTTTGGAATATCCCCAGGCAGTCGAATAAAGTCGGGCAGTAATCTTCGGGTGCGCCACAGCAGCCATCGGCCGTACACCGCCAGGCTGCCTTCCTCGAAGCTCCCATCTCCAGGGTCCAGCACCGCGCAGCAGGGCGTTTGCAGCGATGCCGGCCGGTCCACCCGGGGATGGCGGTGCAGACGCCCCATGCGCTGTAGCAGCAGGTCCATGGGGCAGAGCTCCGTTACCAGAAAATCAAAATCAATATCCAGCGACTGCTCCAAGACCTGGGTACCCACCACGATCAGCCTATCCCTCTCCGCAGCGGTGGAAGTTTTACCCAATCTACGGAGCAGCTCCTGCTCTTTTTCCGCCCGGTCCGGACTCAAAAACTGGGCATGAATCAGTAATACCGTATGCGCTGGTAGGGCCTTGCGCAGCATCGAAGCCAGCTCCTGGGCTTTTTTTACGGTGTTGACCATGATGCCCGCACAGCCGCCCTGCCCCACGGTCTGCCGCAAAAACGCCGGCAGTTGTTGTTCCTGGACGGAAATACGCTGAACGGGTTTTTCCTGCGGCGGTAGGGGCACGGTCTCCTGGCGGATCTGGCCCCCGTCCGTCCAGGTCAGCAAAGGATATCCCCGGCTGGTCATCCAATTCCCCTGTTGGCTGGTACCCAAATAGGCCTGTATCAGCTGGGAACGGCGTTTGGCCGGCAGCGTGGCCGACAGTAGAATAACCGGCACATGATAGCATCCTAACCATGCCAGCGCCCGGTCCAGATACCGGTTCATATAAGCGTCGTAGGCATGGCACTCGTCCACCACCACAACTTTTCCGGCCAGCCCAAGGTGCCGGAGCATCACATGTTTCTGCTTCAGCGCCGCCAGCAACAGCTGATCCACGGTCCCAATAACAAAGTCCGCCAATAATGCCTGTTTCCGGCCTTCAAACCAATGGTGGACCAGTATGCCGGAATCCGGATCATCTTCCTGGGTCACCGAACTGCCGGGAATCAGCTGCTGATACGCCTCGTTCAGCTCTGCGGCGCCGTGGGCAAGCCGGATGGAGTGGAGCATTTCCTGGGACTGGGTTTGGGCCCATTGGGTAAGCCGATCAAAAATCCCATTGGCTGTGGCCTGGGTTGGCAGGCCGAAAAACAGGCCGCCGGCCTGAAATTTCGCTGCAAAAATCTCTGCTGCCGCCAGCGCAGCCTCCGTCTTGCCAACGCCCATCTGTGCTTCCAGGATCAGAATACCCGGCGCAGTCATTCCATTGGCGGCCTGCAAAACAGCCTGCTGTATGGCATTGGGGGCAAAACCGAATCGCTCGTGAAAGGCGTCATTATCCATCCCGGAGCATACGATCTCCCAGGGGCCGGTCAGGGATAGGGCGCGCCATGCCCGGTCTACCCGCTCAGGATAAAGCGGGGCCTCCCCCAGGTCTTCCACCGGGATCAGCGGGAAATATCTGGGGTTGCTGGCGATCCAGTCCGCCATGGTCAGCAGCCCGGTCAATAACAGCTGGGCGGAAAGCGTCAACGCCGGAAGCTCATCCGGGCCGGAAAAGCCGCTCGCCTCCAGCGCGGCCTGAAATAGGGCCTGCCACAATGCCTGCCACTGGTTTCTCTGCCCTTTCCCCCAATAATTGCTGGGATACTGTTCCATCTGATCATAGATGTAATCATCCAAATCATTTGCCTGCGGTTTGCCGTGATGCGCTCCCGCCACAGAGGCAATCCCCTCTGGGCATCCCAGGTTCAGCAGGATGGCTTCGCTGGCCCGGGCGTGGGGAGATCTGTGTTGGTGTAAAAAACAGGTTGGCAGTGGCAGCACTTTGCAAACCCGCTCATACGCGCCGGGAATATGAAGCAAAATGCGGCTTTGAAACAACGGGGTCGCTTTGCCCACGTCATGCATCAGCCCTAAAAACCGCACAACGCGCACCAGGCGGGACTCTTCCAACCCAAGCTGCCCACGCACCGCTCCCGGCAACCAATTCTGTACCAAGCGGCAGAAGATCTCTGCGGTATCCTGCCCGTGAATCCAGAGTGGCAGCCACAGGCTCTCGTCCGGGCCAGACTTTCCCGCCAACAGTTTTGCTCCATATGGTAACTGAACCAAGAAGGATCCCTCCATTTCTGCCTTTCACACCCTTTGAAAAGCGCAGGGGCGTATATACCAAATCATAGCGGGGTGGCTGGATAAAAAAGTAAGACTTGTCTGTTACATTTTTACTATATCATACAGTTCCTTTTCTTTCCAGTGTAAATAACTTTTTTTGCACAACAGCAAAGCCGCAAACGCTTTCACCGGTTGCAATACCGCGATTTGCGAATTATTACGCTAACACAACACAGTTGCTGCATTTTCTCCCGTGATAATGGATAAAAACAAACAGACCTTTGTCCTTCTACGAGACGCGGTCTGTTCGCTATACAAGTTTATGATTCGATTCGTCTGATACGATAACCAGCAGGCACGGCTCCCCAGAAATATTGGCAATCCTTTAGCAAACCTGCAGGGAACGTGGCCCATGCTTACTTTACAAGCGTTTGTTCACGTCCTGTAAATCCCGCCGCGGCACACGAACAGGATCTTTACCATGGATTGTGTCCGCCGGGTTTCATGGTGCATTTATAGGGCGCGGAGCAAAAGCATGTAGCAAACCGTTCCCAGGATGATGGAAACATACATGTTTTTTAGGAGTTTGTGGGCCAGGAATACCCCGCCGCAGGCTGCCAGCTCCGCCAGGCCGTAAGGCGGGGTGGTAAAGGAAATGTTGCGAAGGCAATAGACCACCAGGATCACCATAATGGCCGGGGGAAGGACCTCCCCCAAATAGACCACCATGCCGGGCAGCTGCCGCTTGCCGAACACCAGGAAGGGAATGGCCCTGGTAAGCCAGGTGACCAGGGCGGCCACAGCGATCATCAAAACGGAATAAAGGGCCTCGCTATGCATGGCGGCTCCTTTCCCGGGTCACGGGGCCCCGCAGAAGGGCCAATGCGATCATGCTGGCGGAAAGGGCGGGGATCAGGAACCCGTCCGGCCCCAACAGGAAGTAAAACGCCAGGGCGCATACCAGGCCCGTCCAGGCGGGGATCCGGGAGCTGCACTGCTTCCATTGGTCGAGCACCACCACCAGGAAAAACGCCGTGGCGCAAAAATCGATCCCCGTCATATCCCAGGGGAGCATCCGGCCCATGCAACCGCCTACCAGGCATCCTACCATCCAGTAGACATGATTCAGCAGGGCGATATAGAACGCCGCCTTATCCGCATCCAGCTGCGGGTCATACTGTACCGAGCAAAGGATGGAATAGGTCTCATCCGTCAGCGTCAGGACCATATAGGGATACCGCCAGCCCATTTTGCGGAACCGGTCGATAAAGGCGATGCCGTAAAAAATATGCCGAGCGTTCAGGAAAAAGGTTATGGCCGCCATGGTCAGCAGGGGCACCCCTGCGCGCAGAAGGGATACCATGACGATCTGCAGGGAGCCGGCGTATATAAAAAACGCCGACGCCACCGACCAAACGGCGGAATAACCCGCCTCCGCCATCTGCACCCCGAAGGCGATGCCGATAAACAGGTAGGTAAACAAAATAGGCAGGGTATGCTTCCAGGCGAACCGGAGTTCTTGCAACCAGGACACCTCCTCGCGTATATAGCCTGCGGAATGGCCATACCGATTATAGCACCACCCTTCCCCTTGCACAATGGCTTTGCCAAAGAAGGCTGCCCCTTAGGAAGCCGGTAGGACGTTATGGGAAATACTTGCCCGGTTACCTTGTCCCCCATAGAGTGATATGTTATACTTTCTTATATATGTTCCCTTTCGCGGAGGGCTTGCGTCTTGTAGCCCTTTGCCTGCCCAACCGCTGCATGAAAGGAGGCCTTGCCCATGCTCACGATTTTGAATCGGGCGGAAGCCTATAGCACTTGGGATCTGGACGAACTCAACCGGGTGCGCAATCTGCTTGCCGAAAGCCAGATCGACCACCTGGTTCGCACAAATAGCATTACGAATCCCGGCCGGCAGCACGGGGTTCCCAATATCCGGGCAGCGTCTGCCTACCAATATCGAATTTACGTGCATAAGCGGGATCTTGCGCCGGCGCAAAGGCTGATAAATCCGTAGCTCCTTTGGCGTCCCTTCGCCGCCCCATACGGGTTTCTACCGCTGCGCCGGGATATGGCTTCCCGGCGCATTTCGCCTTTTGCCCCCGGCAGGCCGTTGACTTTTATCCGCAGGAAGCATACAATATCCCCTGAATCGGACAGGGATCCCTCCCCGTTCATCCAGTTTTCCCACAGGAGCCAGCAGCATGGAACGCTATATCGCCATAGACGTGGAGACCCCCAACGCCGCCAATGACCGCATCAGCGCCATCGGCATCTGCACCATCGAGGATGGGGCGATCGGCTCCCGCTTCTATACCCTGGTGGACCCGGAGACCTATTTCGCTCCCTTCAACGTGCAGCTCACCGGCATCACCCCGGCTATGGTCCAGGGCCAGCCCACCTTTGGGGAGCTGTGGCCCTTCATCCGGCCCATGCTGGAAAGCGGAGTGCCTGTGGCCCATTTCGCCACCTTTGACCTGGGTGTGCTCTCCAAGTGCCTATGCCATTATGCGATCCCCTGGAAGGACCAGGTCGCCTTTGCCTGCACCTGCCAAATGGGCCGGCGGCTGCTGCCCCAACTCCCCAATCATAAGCTCAACACCCTTTGCCAATATCTGGATATCCCCCTGGATCATCACCATGCAGGCAGCGACAGCCAGGCCTGCGGGGCGCTGCTATGCCACTACCTGGGCATGGGCGCCAGGATGGAAGAGCATATCCGCCGCTTTGATATGCAACGCCTGCGGGTCTGCCGCCCCGGGCCGGAAAAATAAACGCCCGAGGGCGTTTTTTTATAGCCCCCGGGCTTTCAGCTCCCGCACCATATCCACATAAACGTCGCAAATGTCCAATATGCCTTTCCCCCGCTGTTTGAAGGGCCGCCTGCGGAAATCCACCTCATCCAGGTGGGAGATCCCGCGCCCTCCCGGGCCATGCAGCACATGAGACGCCTGCCCCCACTGGGCGGAACTTGCGGATACCAGCCCGTCGTTGTCCCCTTCCAGCCATTGGATGATCAGATTGGCTGTGCCCAGGTAGATGTCGCTCCATGGCGCCGCCATCACGCAGGCATAGCTTTGATAAAACACCTGAGGATGGTCGGGATATGCCCTGTTGAACGCCGCCATGGCGGCGGTGGAAAAGCCCTGGCAAACCGCCAGGAAGTCCGGCTTTCTATCCCCGACCAGCCGGATCCAGTTGTTTACCGCCAGGGCAGCCAGGCTGAATAGGGGCCGGGGCGCTTCCAGCAGCCGGTCGATCACCCGGCTGCCCCGATGGGGCGTTCCCACGGTGGTGATACTGGCGATCTTATCCCCCATCCCCAGGCCGGAAGCCAATACCCTGGCTTCCAGGCCCCCCTTGGAATGGGCGATGATATTCACCTTTTCGGCCCCGGTCTCCGCCAGGATGTCCAAAAGCCGCCTTTTGAGGAACCGGGCGTTCTCAGTAACCTTGCCCCAGCCATCCTGTTGGCCATAGTACAGGGCCGCCCCGTGGGCCTCCAGCGCGCCGGGGATCCGGCCCCAGTACAGGGGCCGCTTCAAGTCCCGAAAGCCCGCGCCGTGAAGCAGCAGAATGGGATAACGGGTCTTGCAGCGATCGTCCATGATCCGCTCCTTTTCTGGCTGCTATGCCTCCTTGGCAAAGGAGCCTGTATACAGCCGGTAATACCGCCCCTGCTGGGCGATCAGATCGTCGTGATCCCCACGCTCCACAATGCGGCCCTGCTCCAGCACCATGATGGCCTTAGCGTTCTGCACCGTGGATAACCGGTGGGCGATGACGAACACCGTGCGGCCTTCCATCAGCCGGTCCATGCCCTCCTGGACGATGGATTCGGTACGGGTATCGATGGAGCTGGTGGCTTCATCCAGGATCATCACCGGCGGATTGGCCACCGCCGCCCGGGCGATGGAGAGCAGCTGCCGCTGGCCCTGGGATAGGCCGCTGCCGTCCCCTTCCAGCACCGTGTCGTAGCCGTGGGGCAGCCGGATAATGAAATCATGGGCATTGGCCAGCTTGGCCGCGGCGATCACGTCCTCGTCCGTGGCGTCCAGCTTGCCGTATCGGATATTATCCATCACCGTGCCGGTAAACAGGTTGGTATCCTGGAGCACCATGCCCAGGCTTCGCCGCAGATCCCGTTTGCGGATCTCCCGCACGTCGATGCCATCGTAAAGGATCTGGCCTTGGTTAACATCGTAAAACCGGTTGATCAGATTGGTGATGGTGGTTTTCCCCGCGCCGGTGGCCCCTACAAAGGCGATCTTCTGGCCGGGCTTGGCATAAAGGGATACATCGTGCAATACCAGCTTATCCTCCACATAGCCAAAGTCCACGTGGATCAGCCGCACATCCCCTTGCAGCCGGGTATAGACGGCCTGGCCGTCCTCGTCCACCCGCTTCCAGGCCCATTTGCCTGTGCGGACCTGGCTTTCCGCCAGGGAGCCGTCCGCTTCCTCCCGCACCCGCACCAGGGTCACGGTACCCTCGTCGGATTCCGGCTCCTCTTCCATCAGCTTGAAGATCCGCTGGGCGCCCGCCAGGGCCATTACCACGGAGTTGAGCTGCTGGGATATCT
This sequence comes from uncultured Eubacteriales bacterium, assembly GCA_900542615.1. Classification (GTDB taxonomy): domain Bacteria; phylum Bacillota; class Clostridia; order Christensenellales; family CAG-138; genus Pelethousia. The sequence continues at coordinate 19,327 of UQOG01000012.1, forward strand.
GGTTGATGGGCATGACAAAGCTGCGGGTCAATTGCAGGAAGGAGGCGATGGTACCCAGGGTGATGGCCCCGATCCCGCCAATGGCCATGGCGCCGCCTGCAATGGCCACCACCACGTACATGAGATAGCCCAGGTTGCCCATGATGGGCATAAGGATGTTGGCGAACCGGTTGGCGTTGGTGGCGTTCCGGCACAGATCCTCGTTCAGCTTGTCAAAATCCGCCTTGGCCGCTTCTTCGTGGCAGAATACCTTTACCACTTTCTGGCCGTTGATCATTTCCTCGATATAGCCGTTGACCGTGCCCAGGGACCGCTGCTGCTCCACAAAGAACCGGCCGCTTTGCCCGGCGATTTTCTTGGTGACCTGCAGCATAAGCACGATGCAGATCAGCACCAGGACAAACAGCACCGGGCTCAGGCTCAGCATGGCGCCGCTTACCGCCAGGATGGTCACCCCGGAGGATACCAGGTTGGGCAGGGATTGGGAGATCATCTGCCGGAGGGTATCGGTATCGTTGGTATAGTGGCTCATCACATCCCCGTGGGTATGGGTATCAAAATACTTCACGGGGAGGGTCTGCATGTGGGCGAACATATCGTCCCGGATGGTCATCAGCACCCCTTGGGATACCTTTACCATCAGCCGGTTATAGGAGAAGCTGGCAATGATGCCCGCCAGGTAAATGCAGGCCATCTGCAGCAGCGCCCCTGCCAGCGGGCTGTAATCCGGCACGGCCTGCTGGAGCATGGGCGCGATATAATCATCGATCAGCTGCTTGAGGAACAGGGAGCCCGCTACCCCGGCTACCGAGCTGACCAGGATGCAGATCACCACCAGGATGCAGCGCAGCTTATAGGGCTTAAATACATAGCCAAGCAACCGCTTTATGGTTCTTTTATCAAATTTTTGTCCGGGCATCCGAACGCCGCGGGGTATTTTATTCATCAAAATCCCCTCCCTTCATCTGGGAATGGTACACTTCCTGATAAATGGTATTGGTGGCCAGCAAGGTTTCATGGTTGCCGATCCCATTGATGCGGCCCTTATCCATCACGATGATCATGTCCGCGTCCTGCACGCTGGCAACCCGCTGGGCGATGATCAGCTTGGTGGTATGGGGGATCCGGGTCATAAAGGCCTGGCGTATAGCCGCGTCGGTGGCGGTATCCACCGCGCTGGTGGAATCGTCCAGGATCAGCACCTTGGGCTCCTTGAGCAGGGCCCGGGCAATGCATAGCCGCTGCCGCTGGCCGCCGGATACGTTGGTACCGCCCTGTTCGATGTAGGTATCATACCCATCCGGGAAGGTGCGGATGAAGCCGTCCGCCTGGGCCATTTTACAGGCCGCTTCCAGCTGCTCCTGGGTGGCGTCCGGATTGCCCCAGCGCAGGTTTTCCTTGATGGTGCCGGAAAAGAGCACGTTCTTTTGCAATACCATGCCGACGGCCTTGCGCAGGGTCTCCAGGTCGTATTCCCGCACGTCCCTGCCGCCCACCTTGACCGCGCCTTCCGTCACATCGTACAGCCGGGGAATCAGCTGCACCAGGGAGGACTTGCCCGCGCCCGTGCCGCCGATGATCCCCACCGTGGCGCCGGAGGGAATGTGCAGGTCGATATCCTTCAGGCACATCTCCTGGGCATCCTTGGCGTAGCTGAAGGATACGTTATCAAAATCGATGGCGCCGTCCACCGGCTCCTCCAGGGCTTCCGGTCCCGCGATCGCCGGGCCGGTAATATCGCTCTTTTCATCCAGCACCTCCGCCACACGCTCAGCGCTGGTCCGGGAGATGGCGATCATCACCACGATCATGGACAGCATCATCAGGCTGGTGAGGATCTGGATGGAGTAGGTCATCACGGTCATCAACTCGCCGGTGGTCATGGTGCCCCCTACGATAAAGCCCGCGCCCAGCCAGCTGGCCCCCAGCATACAGCCATATAAGGCAAACTGCATCAAGGGCATGGAAAAGCTTAGCATCCGCTCCGCTTTGGAGAAGTCCCGATAGATCCGTTCGGATACCTGGTTAAACTTCTCCACCTCGTGCGCTTCCCGCACATAGGCCTTCACCACCCGCACGCCCCGCAGGTTCTCCTGCACCACGTTGTTGAGCTTATCATAGGTTTTGAACACCCGCTCAAAAATGGGATGGGCGCGGGACATGATAAAATATAAGCCCACGGCCAGCAGGGGGATGGCAGCCAGGAAGATGACGGCGATGTTCTGGTTGATCTTTAACACCATCACCAGGGAAAACAAGAACATCAACGGGCTGCGAACCGCCACCCGGATCACCATTTGATAGGCGTTTTGGATGTTGGTAACGTCGGTGGTCAAGCGGGTGACCAGGCTGGCTGTGGAAAACCGATCAATGTTGGAAAAGGCATAGTTCTGCACGGTGTAATACATATCCTTGCGCAGATTTTTTGCAAACCCGGCGGATGCGCTGGCGGCAAAATGGCCGGACAGGGCGCCGAACACCAGGGCCAACAAGCAGCTGACGGTCAGGATGCCGCCCACCTTCAGGATGGCGGACATATTGCCCGCATCCACCCCGTCGTCGATCAGGCGTATCATTAGGAAGGGGATGAGCACCTCCATAACCACTTCCAGGGACACGAACAGCGGCGCGAAAAAGGAATCCCGCTTATATTCCCGCACGCTGCGCAACAGCTTTTTTACCATGTGCATACCTCCAATCCAATCAACAGGCCGCCAAGGTTGGCCGCTTTATACCCCAAGGCAAGTGCAGGGGGAAGCGTCCCGGCCTAAGATACGACGCAATGGTCCGATACCTTGCCGGCCTGGCTCTAACAAAACATAAAAAGTAGCGGCACCCTTTGGAAGCAGCCCCGGTTGCCCGGCAAGCTGCGATCCATTGCCGCTTTCTTTCAATTGAAAAGCACCGGCATAGGCATTTGCCGGCGGCTGGGCCACGTAGGAAGGATGCTTCCTATAGTATGCCCTGCTATATTATGATAGCGAGGAAAAATTATATAGTCAACCGGCGTTGGAAAATATCACAATTTCGCCAAGAAAACCTTTCTTTTTGTGCTTCCGAAATGCCGGTGTTGCCGGATCTACCCGGTTTGCCGCCGGTTTTCCATTCTCTTGCATCCCTTTTGCGCCGCGCCATTCCGGTATCGGCCCACTCAGCCAGGCCGCCCCCCCCGGATACGGGCGGGCGCTCTTGCCGTCCAGCCGCCCTTTTTCATCCGTCCGGCCCGCTCCAGGCGCGGGCCAAAGGGGCGCGGCGTTGCAGACGGCGGAACGCCCGTTTCTCCCTCCTAGGAGAAAATCGGAGGGTAACGCTCTCCCCCAGGCGCAGCGCAAGCCGTCCCAGAGCATGGGCGCGGGCTGTCAACAAAACGGCCCCTTCGCTCCTTCGCGTCCCTGCGCAGAATGAACGCTACGCGGGGATATCCTTGCCCGGCAAGCCGCTTTGCGGGTTTGGACTGCCGCCAAATCCGACAGAAGCCGCCGGGGCTGCGGCCCGGGAGCCCCAAGGGGGTTTCCCAACGCCATGCAAGCCGCCCCAGAGGGCGGCTTCAGGCTGTCGAAAAAGTGGCTTGCGCCACTTTTTCGAGGTTTTCATAGCTCCCTTGCGCCTACGGCGCGGCCAGGGAGCTATGCAGGGAAACCCTTGCTACGCAAGGCTTTTTGCGGATTTGCCGTACATGCCGCCAAATCCGATTAAAGCCTAAAAGGGCCGCGATCTTCCATTCGCCAGAGGTTTTTCGACAAGCTGAAGCCGCCCCAGAGGGCGGCTTGCGGTTTCTCGTTCTTTTCGGAAAGGGACAGGTTATTTCATCATGTTGCCGCCCATGTTGCTTTCCGCATAGGCGATCATGCGCTTCACCATCTCGCCGCCGATGGAGCCGGCTTCCCGGGCGGTGATGTCGCCGTTGTAGCCCTGCTTCAGGTTCACGTTCAGGGAGCTGGCCACCTCGGTCTTCAGGGACTGGAGCTTGGCCTTGTTGCTGCTGGTGCTGCTATTGGTATTCATGTTGGTTCTCCTTTCTTTTCATTTATATTGTGCGCTGGCCGCACTTACTTTTTCATGTTGGATTCGGCGTAGGCGATCATGCGCTTCACCATTTCGCCGCCGATGGAGCCGGCCTCCCGGGAGGTCAGGTCGCCGTTGTAACCCTGCTTCAGATTCACGTTCAGGGAGTTGGCCACTTCCATCTTGAAGTTTTCCATGGCCTGCCTGGACTCGGGGATCAATACACTGTTTCGTGCCACTGTGGTTTCACCTCCTTTGCTCGGTGATGTAGCTTTAATTTGACCCGATCTCATAAATTTATGAATGGTAATATATGCGCTCATTGGTGGATCGCTTTCATTTTTGATGGCCCGCGTCCAGCGCGCCATCGGCGTTTGATTGGTTCGCCCTCCGATCGCAGACATGTGTGTGTAAAGCGCGGCCAAAATTTGAAATTTTTTATGTTTCTTTGCCAAATCCAGGGCCCGCGCCTGTCCCTTTCCATGTTATTCCTTGCCAGCCATAGGATTTTGGGGTAAAATACAAACGTAATAATATGCTTTATGATTGGCGATTACATTTTAAAGGAGGTTTGCACATGGCAGGCACGATCATCAACGAGCTTGGACGTATCACCATAGAAGAGGACATTCTGGCGAACATCGCGGGCTATGCCGCAACGGAAAACTATGGCGTTGTGGGTATGAATCCCCGCACCGCCACCGATACGTTCTTGCAGCTGGTAGGCAATGATACCAATCGCAAACGGGGCGTGAAAATCACCTTCCTGGGGGACGGCAATGAAGCGGATGTGGATCTGTTCGTCACCATGGTCTATGGCGTTTCCTTACAGGTGGTGGCAAAAAATACCATCGACAATGTGCGCTATCGGGTGGAGGAAATGACCGGCATCAAGGTCAACAGCGTAAACATCCACGTGGAAAACATCACCGCTTGATCCCTTGGATCCAAGCGGCCGATTCTTGCGCGTCTATTTGGCGCGCCCTTTGGGAGGATTCATAATTTGAAAGAAATGACGATAAACGGAGCATTGCTCAAAGAAATGTTCCTTACCGGCGCCGCGCTTTTGGAAAAGAACAAAGCGCATATCGATTCCCTAAACGTCTTCCCCGTTCCGGATGGAGATACGGGTACCAACATGTCCATGACCATGCAGAGCGCTGTGCGTGAGATCAAATCCAGCGCCTGCGATACCGTGGGCGAGGTGGCGGCAGCGGCTTCCCTGGGGTCCCTCAAGGGCGCCCGGGGCAACAGCGGCGTTATCCTTTCCCAGATCTTCCGGGGCTTTGCCCGGGCGCTGGACGGCAAGGAGGAAATGGACGCCGCCATGCTGGCCGTGGCCCTCAAAACCGGCACGGAAGCCGCTTATAAGGCGGTGATGAAGCCCAAGGAAGGCACCATGCTCACCGTTTCCCGCATGATCAGCGAAAGGGTGGGCCAGGCCAGCGCCGATGGCGCCAACGTATACAAGCTGGTGGATATCATCATCGAGGAAGGGGAAGCCGCTCTGAAGATTACGCCGGATCTGCTCCCTGTCCTGAAGGAAGCCGGCGTGGTGGATAGCGGCGGCAAAGGTTTGCTCACCATTTTCCGGGGCTTCAAGATGGCCCTGGATGGGGAAGAGGTAGACGACCTGCCCATTGAAGCGGTGGAAGCATCCAGCAATGAGGACAACCTTACCCTGGACGATGTCAATGATATCACCTACGGCTATTGCACGGAGTTTTTCATCATCCACCTGGATGAAAACTTCTCCGAAACGGAGCTGGATAAATTCCGGGATAAGCTGATGAAGATCGGCGACAGCGTGGTGGTGGCCCACGATACGGGCTTTGTGAAGGTGCATGTCCACTCCAACGCGCCGGGCAAGATCCTGCAGCTGGCCCTGCGGCTGGGCGAGCTGGATAAGCTCAAAATCGAAAACATGCGGGAGCAGAACCGGGAGATCCAGGCCAAGCTCAAGGAGAGCGAGAAGGAATGCGCCATGGTGGCGGTCAGCACGGGCGCCGGCATCGACGCGGTGTTCACCGAGCTGGGGGTGGAGGGCCTGATCCAAGGCGGCCAAACCATGAACCCCAGCATCGATACCATCTCCAAGGCCATCCGCCGGGTGAACGCCCGCAATGTGTTCATCCTGCCCAACAATTCCAATATCATCCTGGCTGCCCAGCAGGCGGCGGAGCTGAGCGAGCGCAATGTGATCGTCCTGCCCACCAAAACCATCGTCCAGGGCATCAGCGCCGCCACCGCCTATCTGGATGGCGAGCCTGTGGCGGATAACGAAGCACGGATGCGGGCCGCGGCGGAGCGGGTGATCTCCGGCTCCGTGACCTACGCGGTGCGGGACACCTCCTTCAACGGCACCAAAATCGAGAAGGGCAACATCATCGGCCTGATGGGCAGCAGCATCGTTTCCGTTGGCAACAACGTGGACGAAGCCTCCTTGGCTTTGCTGGATAAAATGATGGAAAACGCCCCGGAGGACAGCGTCATCACCCTGTTCTATGGGGAGGGCGTGGACGACGGCAACGCCCAGGCCCTGCTGGAAACCATGGAAGAAAAGTATCCGGAAGCGGAGTTTGTCTGCCAGAGCGGCGGCCAGCCCCTGTACTATTACTACATCGCCGTGGAATGAGACCCGACGCACCCTTAACCAGCCTCAAAGGCATAGGCCCGCGCCGAGCGGAAACGCTGGGCAAGCTGGGCCTTTTTTCTGTGAAGGCGCTTTTGCGCTTTGCTCCCCGGGATTATCGGGACTATAGCCGCGTGCATCTGGCGGGGGAGGCCGCCCATGGCCAGGACGGGGCCTTTGCCCTCACCCTTTGCAGCCAGCCTCGCCTGGCCCGCATTCCCGGCCGGGGCCGGCTGAATATCCTGACCGTCTCCGGCCAGGACGCCTCCGGCAAGCTGACCCTTACCTGGTTCAACCAGCCCTACCGCCAGGCCCAGCTCAAGGAGGGCCAATCGGTCATCGCCTGCGGCCGGGTGGACCGAAGCCGGGGCGCCCGGCTGGTAAACCCCGCCCTTTACCCCGCCCTGCCCGGCATATTGCCCATCTACCCCATGACCCGGGGTCTGTCCCAGCCCCTGCTGCGGGACGCCATCCGGGCCGGATTGGAAGCGGCGTTGCAGGAAATGCCGGATCTCCTGCCCCCCGCCCTTTCCGCGCGGTATGGGCTGATGCCCTTTCAGCAAGCCCTGGCAACCCTGCATTTCCCCAAGGATTTTGCCAGCCTAGCCCGGGCCCGCCGCCGGCTGGCCTTTGAGGATCTGCTGCTGTTTCGGCTAATGCTGGCTGCCATGGGAAGCAAACGCAAAGCCGCTGCGCCGCCCCTGGACGGCGCCCAGGCCCTTTCTGCGTTCCTGCCCCTGCTCCCCTTCTCCCCCACCCAGGCCCAACGCCGGGCCATGGAGGAGATCTGCCGGGATCTGAGCGCCGGCAAGGCCATGAACCGGCTCATCCAGGGGGACGTGGGCAGCGGCAAAACCGCCGTGGCCTTCTATGCCATGTACGCGGTGATGGAAGCGGGGGGCCAGGCAGCCCTTATGGCCCCCACGGAGATATTGGCCCGGCAGCATTACGAAAAGCTGCTCGCCCTCTTTGGCCCCCACCGGGTACGGCTGCTGCTGGGGGATATGAAGGCCAGCCAGCGCGCCGAAGCCTGGGACGCCTTGTCCCGCGGCCAGGCCAGCATTGCGGTGGGCACCCATGCCCTATTGCGGCAGGAGGGCATGTTTTCCAACCTCCAGCTTATCGTCACCGACGAACAGCACCGCTTTGGAGTCAGCCAACGGGCGGCCATCCAAAACAAGGGCAATGCCGGCGTCCATGTGCTGGTCATGAGCGCCACCCCCATCCCCCGCACCTTGGCCCTGCTCCTGTACGGGGATCTGGAGGTCTCCCGGATCGATCAGCTGCCCCCCGGCCGCAAGCCCGTACAGACCAAGCTGGTCCCTCCCTCCAAGGCCAAGGACATGTACGCCTTCATCCGGGATCAGGCCCAAGCCGGCAGGCAGGCCTATATCGTATGCCCCCTGGTGGAGGAAAATGAAGATTTGCCTGGGGTGCCGGGGGCGGTTCAGCTATACCGAAGGCTGGAAAAGGCCTTCCCTTCGGTGCGCTTCGGCCTGCTCCACGGCCAGCAGCCCCCCAAGGAAAAAGAAGCTGTCGCCGCCGCCTTCCGCGCCGGCCAGATCCAGGTGCTGGTGTCCACCACCGTGATCGAGGTGGGGGTGGATGTGCCCAACGCCACCGTGATGGCCATCGAGCACGCCGACCGCTTCGGCCTTGCCCAGCTCCATCAGCTGCGGGGCCGTGTGGGCCGGGGGGAACACGCGGCCTATTGCTTCCTGCTGTGCGGTCCGGATCCCGGAGATGCCGCCATCGCCCGGCTCCACATGCTTACCTCCACCCAGGATGGCTTCGCCATCGCGGAAGCGGATCTGGCCCAACGGGGCCCCGGGGATTTCCTGGGCACCCGGCAACACGGCCTATCCGCCTTCACCGCCGCCAGCCTGGCGGGCGACGTGGGCATTTTACAGGAGGTCCAGGAGGCGGCCCAGGCCCTATTGGCTGCCCCTTCCCCCGAATCCCAGCCCCTGCTTCAGCTGGCCCAGGCCCGCCTTGCCGCCCTGGCGGAAGAGGTCGTTGGAAATTAAACGGCGTTGCGGCCCTGACGTCCAAGGCAATACCAACAAAAGGAGGCGCTTCGACTTGGATCCCAAAGCTTTGATCAAACACTTCTATGAAGACATCGTTTCAAAAAACCTGCTGGAGCAGCTTCCGGAATATGTTTCCCAGGACTGCTTATCCATCGACGGGGCGCACTGTTCTCCCCTGGGGGTAGATGGAATGCGGCAGCATTTATTGGCGGTGCGCAGCACCTATCCCGCCTATTCCATGCAGATCCTTCGCCAGTATGGGGAGGGCGAATATGTGATCTCCGTCTTTGTCATGGAGGGCCTGCATGAGGGGGAATTCCTGGGGATACAGCCTTCCCACAAACGGCTTTCCTTCACCGGCATCAATATCGATCGGGTGGCCCAGGGGAAGATTGTGGAGCACGGCGGCGCCGTCAACACCTTCGAAACGCTGTACGCCCATGGTTTGATCCGGCCGGTTTAGCGCCGTCCCCGTGTTGCCGCCCCGAAAAATAGAGCCCCGGCCTTTATTCCGAAACCGGATAGGCCCTTGTGGGGGGCGCGTTTCCCCTGCCGCACCCCTAAAAGGGCTGCCTGTCCCCGGCGGCGCTTAATAGGGCCCCCAAGTCCAAGGACCCTTTCCGCTTCTTTCCCCCACGAGGTGCGTTCGCCACTTCAACCGGCCTATTTTGGCCATGGACGGAGGAAGAAAACCAGAGAGGTATTATATGATCGTCAGACAGATCGGCGCCGGGGAGATTGCTCCGGCCATCCAGCTCATATGGGACACCTTTTTACAGTTTGAGGCACCTGATTATTCCAACGAAGGGGTACGGGCCTTTCGATCTTTTATTGAAAACCGTGAGATTGTGGCGTCACTGGAATTCTTTGGCGCATACGAAAACGGCCAATTAAGGGGCGTTCTTGCCACCAACGCCCATCGACGGCACATATGCTGCTTTTTCGTGGACGCCCGTTTCCACCGACAGGGGATCGGCAGGAAATTATGGGAGTTCCTTTTGGCCAACAGCGTCCATGGGGAATTTACAGTGCATTCCTCCCCGTATGCTGTGCCGGTTTATCATAAGCTGGGATTTGTGGATATGGATGTGGAACAGATAGCGGACGGTATACGCTTTACCCCCATGCGCTACCTGCGGGGCCACATGCCGTCCGATGCCTAGCCGGATCCCGCCGGGGGGCGGCGGCGGGCGCGCTGGGCGCGCCCTGGGCCGAAGGGGCC
>UQOG01000013.1 GCA_900542615.1 uncultured Eubacteriales bacterium
TTTTTGTGGCTTTTTTGTGAATTTGATTAAAAAGTCCTTGACAACTCGTTTCGGGGGGGAAAAGCCCATATTTGTTGCTTATTTCAACGGAATCCCCATATCGGTCATGGTTAAACAGATCATAGAGGGAATCGATACAGCCGCCGAGTATCTTTCCGCGGAATTTGGAGCATCCCTGTAAAAGCACAAATCCGCGATCCGGCGCATGGGGCATCGTTTGCCCAATCGCATCTGGGGTGAAGTCGGTACGGCTCTGATACCAAATATCGCTGGGACGAATCTCCTGAATGGTTCCGGTGGTCAGCAGCTCTTCAAAATAGCGCCTGGTATACGGAAGCATTTCATCATCCAGTTCGCAAATATCCGGCAAAAACGCTTGCCCATAAAAGGATTTTATCCCCACCTTATGCAACATCAGATGATTGATGGTGGTGTCGGAGAAGCCAAGGAATATTTTTGCGAAGCAGCCTTTTGCAGCTCGTTGTTCTCAAATAGGTATGGCGATAGGCGATACGTATCATCGCCGCCAATCGCACAAAGGATCATGTCCGTATCGGGGTCCGTAAAGGCGTCGAGAAGATCCTGGGCACGCGCTTCCGGATGCGCTTTTAGAAAGGCTTCTCCCCGGAGCGAATGCTTAGAAAACTTTACGTTTAGCCCATAGCGTTCCAACCGTTTCAGACCAATATCGAGCTCATGCTTAACATAGGCTTCCCCCAGTATTCCCCGCGAAAGGCTAATGATTGTAACCGTATGCACCATGTCGCGCCAACCCCCTTCCTTTCCGATTTTACCATATATTTTTTTTACCGGAAAGAAATGGATTGTAAATCGATGATACGCAGAATGATCGGCGATCTCCTTGCCGGCAAGTTGGATCCAACCGCAAACCTCCCCGCCGTATGCCCGATTCCGGCAGGGGGTTCCTTGTTCGGCCGTTTTGAAAATAGGAAAACCAGAACCGCGATCCCGATACCCGCCGCATCGAAATGGCGGGTTTTCTTTGTCTTTTGCTTATGCTGCCGAAAAAGAAACGCCGGCGGGCAGATCCGCACCAAAAGCCAACCCGCAACCCGGGGTAAGGGGTTGCGGGTTGAGGCGGCGCCGCGACAAAATGCGCGAGCGGTGGTTTTTGCAAAAAAAGATCGCCGCGAACGATATAACGCCCGCGGCGATATGGTGGGGATGGAGGGACTCGAACCCCCGACCTCTTCGATGTGAGCGAAGCGCTCTAACCGGCTGAGACTACATCCCCGAACGCATATGATTATAAAGCATCGGGAGAGAATTTGCAAGAGGGGATTTTCCGAATTGCCAAGAAAAGGGAATCAAGAGAACTCCACCCCGAAGATGCGGCCCAGGAGGAGCAGGGCCAGCGCGCCCAGCACGGAAAAGCCCAAAGCGGCGCCCAGGCCCCGGAAGACGCCGGACAGGAAGCTGTTCCACAGGAGCCTGCGGGTATTGGCAAGCACATGGGCCAGCTCCCGGACCCGGCTTTGTTCCAGGGCGTCGATTAAATCTATGGTCAATTTTTCCCAATCCGTCATGGGGGTAGTGTTGCCAAGGGGGAAGCGTTCCATACATGGAGCGCCTTGAAAGGGATGGGGGCATGTGGTACAATATACGATACGCTGTAAGGGCTGGGACGGCGGACATTTTTCCCGCTTTGCCCAGGACGCAGCCGGGAAACCAAGAACGGGGAGGGAAACGGTATGCGCATGGTGGACCTGATCCAGAAAAAGCGCAGAGGGGAAGCCCATACAAAAGAAGAGATCCAGGATATCATCCGGGGATTTACCCAAGGGGAGATCCCGGATTACCAGATGTCCGCCTGGATGATGGCCGTATGTTTTCAGGGCATGACCCCGGCGGAGACCGCCGCCCTGACGGAGGCCATGTGGCATTCGGGGGACGTGGTGGATCTGAGCGACCTGCCCGGCGTCAAGCTGGATAAGCATTCCACCGGCGGGGTAGGGGATACCACCACCCTGGTGCTGGCGCCTCTGGTGGCGGCCTGCGGGGGCACGGTGGCCAAGATGAGCGGCCGGGGCCTGGGCCATACCGGCGGCACCCTGGACAAGCTGGAATCCATCCCCGGGGTGTGCATCGACGTGGAGATCCCGGCCTTCAAGCGGATCGTGCGGGAGCTGGGGGTGTGCGTCATCGGCCAGACGGGGGATCTGGTTCCGGCGGATAAGCGGATCTACGCCCTGCGGGACGTGACGGGCACGGTGGAGAGCATCCCTCTGATCGCCTCCAGCATCATGAGCAAAAAGCTGGCCGCCGGCACCGACGCCATTGTGCTGGATGTGAAGACCGGCTCCGGCGCCTTTATGCAGACCCTGGAGGACGCCCGCATCCTGGCCAAGACCATGGTGGAGATCGGAGAGCATGTGGGCCGCAGGACCGTGGCGGTGATCACGGATATGGACCAGCCCCTGGGCATGGCGGTGGGCAACGCCCTGGAGGTGCGGGAGGCGGTGCAGCTGCTTCGCGGCCAGATCCCGCCGGAGGATCCCCTCTATCAGGTCTGTATGCTCCTGGCCAGCCATATGCTGTTGTTAGGGGGCCTTGCAAACGACGCGGCGGAGGCGGAGGAAAAGCTCACCCAGGCCCTTCGGTCCGGGGCGGGATTTGAAAAGCTCCAGGCCATGGTATGCGCCCTGGGGGCGAAACCCGGCTGCCTGGAGGATATGGACGCCCTATGCAAGACCCGCAAGCTGGTGCCGGTCGCCCTGGAGCAGAGCGGGTACATCGCCAACATGGCCGCCGCCCAGATCGGCACCGCCGCCCAGCTGCTGGGGGCGGGCCGGGCGAAAAAGACCGACGTCATCGACCCGGCGGTGGGGCTTATCATGCATAAGCGCCGGGGCGATTATTTGAAAGCCGGGGAGCCCTTGGCCACCCTGTATGTAAACGACGAGACCCGGCTGGCGGAAGCCATGGATACCCTGCGGGGCGCCATCGCCCTTTCTCAACAGCCCCCGGAAAAGATCCCCATGGTTTATGAGGTGGTAGGGGCTTGAGGCAGGGCCTTTTCCGGTAGATAAAATATAAAAAGGCCTCGCCCTGTGGCGGGGTAAGAAAATTAATTGGTTGGAGGTAAATAAACCATGCAAATGACGCCTGATGCGGAAATCCTGGCCATGATCACATCCATTCTTGTGACCATTTTGGTTGTCGCTGGCATTCTATCGTTGGTAACTTACATTTTCTCCTCGCTGGGCTTTTATACCCTGGCCAAGCGCCGGGGCATCCGGGCCCCAGGCTTGGCTTGGATCCCCATCGGCGGCACCCGGTGGATCCTGGGGAGCCTGTCGGACCAGTACGCGAGCCTGACCGGCGCCAAGCTCCGGTGCTCCCGGCACATCCTCCTTTGGGGCGAGCTGGTGCTCACCGCCGCGGCTATTCCGCTGCTGGTGTTCGCCATCCAGCTGTTGACGGCTACCCTGGCAGGGCAGGATGTGACCATGCAGCTGATGCAGCTCAACGGCGTACAAACCCTGCTGAACCTGGCTAGCATCGCCCTGAGCGTAATGATCTACATCGCCCTTTATAAGGTCTATAAATCCTGCGACCCCAAGCACGCGGTGCTGTTTTTGGTGCTTTCCATCATCTTTAGCATCACCATGCCCTTCTTCGTATTCGCTTGCCGGAACAAGGATTTGGGCATGCCCCAGCCGGAAGGCGGGGACGGCGAGCAGCTGCCGGAATATGGGGCCTGACCCGTCAACTTAAACAAGGAGGTAAATTATGGACGCTAACGTATTTGCTATGGCAGCCGTATTTGGCGTGATCGGCCTGATCAGCCTGGCGCTGGGGATCGTGCTGTATGTGTTCCTGTCCCTGTCCCTCTATACCCTGGCCAAGCGCCGGGGCATCCTGCATCCGGGCTTGGCCTGGGTGCCCGTATGCGGCGCCCGGTGGATCATGGGCAGCCTGGCGGACCAATATGTATATTTCACCGAAGGCAAGGTCAAATACCAGCGCAGGCTGCTCCTTTGGCTGGAGGTGGGGATGTATGTGCTGCTGGGCCTGTTCTTCGGCCTGATGGGCGGCATGGTGGCAGGCGCTGTGATCGATAATGGGAGCCAGGTGGCTGCCATGGCCGTGTGGATGCTGCTGGGCTATTTCCTGCTGCTGGCGGAGGCGATCGTATTCGCGGTGTTCCAGTACATCGCCCTGTACAGGATCTATAAATCCTGCGATCCCAAGAACACCACCCTGTTCCTGGTGCTCAGCATCCTGTTCAATATTACCATGCCCTTCTTCCTGTTCGCCTGCCGGAAAAAGGATCTAGGTATGCCCCGGCCCGAGGCCCCGGAAGGGGAGCCGGCGGAAGAGCCTACCCAGCTGCCGGAAGCCCAGGAGCCGGAACAGGAGGCATAACGGCCAAACGGCCATAGGTAGCTTTGACACATTTGGGGGGATCCTGGGGATCCCCCACAGTTTACGGACCGTTAAATTGCAATTTAGCGGTCCGTATGTTTTAATATAAGGATAAGCAAGCCTGCCTGTTCCGGCGGGGAAAAGCGAGGAAATGAGATTGAAGAACCTGATCGCCATCGATGGAAATAGCCTGATGCACCGGGCGTATTATGCTTTGCCCTCCATGGCCGCCAAGGACGGAACCCCCACTGGAGCCATATTCGGGTTTTTGCGGATGCTGCTCAAGCTATTGGAGCGGCAGCCGGATTATCTGGTGGTGGCATTTGATATGAAAGGGCCCACCTTCCGGCATGGGGAATATGGGGAATATAAGGCGGGCCGCCGGCCTACCCCGCCGGATCTTGGCCCCCAGTTTCCTCTGCTGCGGCAAGTATTGGAGGCCATGGGCATCGCCATATGCCAATGCGAAGGCTATGAGGCGGACGATATCCTGGGCACCGCCAGCCGCATGGCGGAGGCGGCGGGGAGCGACGCCCTGCTGGTGACCGGGGACCGGGACGCTTTGCAGCTGATCACCCCCCATACCCATGTGTTGATGACCAAGAAGGGCATTACGGAGACCGTGGAATACGACGAAGAGGCCCTGCTGGCAGCCTATGGCCTTACGCCGGAGCGGATGGTAGACCTGAAGGGGCTCATGGGGGACGCCTCGGACAACATTCCCGGGGTACCCGGGGTGGGGGAAAAGACCGCCCTGAAGCTATTGGAAAAATACGGCACCCTGGAAAACGCCCTGGCCCATGCCGGGGAGGAGAAGGGGGCTTTGCGGACCAAGCTGGAGCAGGGGGCGGAGCTGGCCCGGCTCAGCTACCGGCTGGGCAAGATCGACACGGCGGCGCCCCTTCAGGCGGCGCTGTCCCAATGGGCGTTCCGGCCTGAGGCCCTGGCGGGGGGGCTGCCCCTGCTATACAAGCTGGAGCTGCGGGGGATCGCAGGGCAGCTTTCCGACACAAAGCCGGAAGGGGAGGCCCCGGCGGAGCCCACAGCCCAAACCCAGCGGGTGGCTGAGGAAGCCCCCCTGGAGGCCATGGTAAAGGCCCTTTTAGGCAAGAGCCCCCTGGGGATACAGCTGGAGGAAAGCTGCCTGTATGTGGCGGCGGACCCGGCGATGCAATACCAGGTAGCCCTGGACGGGGGCGACCTTTTGACCCCGGGCCTTACGCCGGCGCAGGCTTTGGATGCCATCCGGCCCCTGCTGGAGGACCCGGGGGTGGAGAAGCGGCTCTTCGACGCCAAAGGGTTTTTACACGCCATCGCCCCCTATGGGATCCGGCTGGCCGGCCCCTGGCAGGACGCCATGATCCAGGATTATCTGCTCCACGCCATCCATCCGGCGGATTCCTTAAAGACCCTTCTGTCCGAGCGCAGCCTGCCCTATGGGGCGGGAGGGCTTTTACAGGCCGGCCAGGATATGGAGGCGGAGCTGCGGGAAAAGGGCCTGTTGGACCTGTATAACCAGGTGGAGCTGCCCCTGGTGGAGGTGCTCTACCAAATGGAGCGGGAGGGCTTCATGGTGGACGGGGCCATGCTGCGGGAGCTTAGCGAGCTGTTCGCCCGGCGGCTGGAGGAGATCCAGCAGGGGATCTACCAGCAGGCGGGGGAAAGCTTTAACATCCTTTCCACCAAGCAGCTGGGGGTCATCCTGTTTGAAAAGCTGGGCCTCCCCACCCGGAAAAAGACCAAGACCGGCTACTCCACCGATAGCTCGGTGCTGGAAAGCCTACAGGACCACCATCCCATCGTGCCCATGGTGATGGAATACCGGTTCCTCTCCAAGCTGAAGAGCACCTTCCTGGACGGGCTGCTGGCCCTGATGCAGCCGGACGGCCGGGTGCATACCAGCTTCAACCAAAACGTTACCGCCACCGGCCGCATCTCCAGCACGGAGCCCAATTTACAGAATATCCCCGTGCGCACGGAGCTGGGCCGGGAGATCCGCCGGGCCTTTGTGGCCAGCCCGGGCCGGGTGCTGGTGGGGGCGGACTATTCCCAGATCGAGCTGCGGCTGCTGGCCCACATGAGCGGGGATACCGCCATGGTGGAAGCCTTCCGCACCGGCGCGGACATCCATGCCATCACCGCCGGAGAGGTGTTCGGGGTAGCGCCTGAGGCGGTCACCTCCCAGCAGCGCAGCGCCGCCAAGGCGGTGAACTTTGGCATCGTGTACGGCATCAGCGACTTCGGCCTGGCCCGGAACATCGGCGTAAGCCGCAAGGAGGCGGGAGATTATATCCAGCGGTATTTCCAGCGGTATCCGGGGGTAAAGGCCTTTATGGACCGCTGCGTCCAGGAAGGCAGGGAAAAGGGTTACGCCACCACCTTGTTGGGCAGGCGAAGGGAGCTGCCGGAGCTGGCCTCCTCCAATTTTAATACCCGCTCCTTCGGGGAACGGGTGGCCATGAATATGCCCATCCAGGGTACGGCTGCGGATATCATCAAGCTGGCCATGGTGCGGGTATACCAGGCGCTGGAACGGGAGGGCCTGCAGGCCAAGCTGATCTTGCAGATCCACGATGAGCTGATCCTGGACACCCCCATAGAGGAGGCGGAACGGGTCAAACCCTTGCTCAAGGCCTGCATGGAAGAGGCCATGCCCCTTTCCGTGCCCCTGATCGCAGACGTGCGGGAGGGCCATAGCTGGTATGACACGAAATAGCATCATGGTGGTGGGGCTCACCGGCTCCATGGCGGCGGGGAAGTCCACCGCCGCCGCCCGGCTTCGGGAATTGGGGGCTGTGGTCATCGACGCGGACCAGGCCTCCCGCCGGGTGGTGGAGAAGGGCCGGCCCGCCCTTGCCGCGCTGGCGGCCCGGTTCGGCCCGGGCATCCTGGACGGGGAGGGCAAGCTGGACCGCAAGGCTATGGCCGCCCTGGCCTTTACCGATCCGGCGGCCCTTGCGGCGCTGAACGGGATCCTGCATCCGGCCATCCGGGCGGAAATGGAGCGGGAGCTGGACCGGGCCCGGGAAGCCGGGGCCCGGGTGGCGGTGCTGGATGTGCCCCTGCTTTTTGAGTGCGGCTATGACAGGCTGTGCCAGGAAAGCTGGCTGGTAAGCGCGCCCTTGGAGGCGCGGCTCAGCCGGGCCATGGCCCGGGACGGCTCCACCCGGGAGGCGGCGCTCAAGCGGATGCAGGCCCAGATGCCCGAGGCGCAAAAGCGGGCTTTGGCGGACGTGATCCTGGAAAACGACGGCCCGGTGGAAGGGCTGCTGCGCCAGGTGGACGCTCAGTATCGACGAATCAAGGAGATGCAGGAATGAAGAAGCTGATCCGTATCCTGCTGGCGGCGGTGGCGCTGCTGGGGCTGATATTGGGGGCTTTGGAGTTGAACGTATATATGGAAAAGCGGGAGTACCGGCTGGAATATCCGGCGCTGATCCAGCAATACAGCCGGGAATACGGCTTGGATCCGTACCTGGTGGCGGCGGTAATCCATTGCGAAAGCGGAAACCGGCCGGATGCGGAATCCCCAAAGGGCGCGGTAGGCCTGATGCAGATCATGCCGGAGACCGGGGCCTGGATCGGGGAAAAGCTGGAGGTGACGGGCTTTGAAGCGGAAATGCTCAAGGAGCCTGCCCTCAACATCCGGATGGGCTGCTGGTACTTGAAGTATCTATTGGATCGGTTTGACGGGAATTTGCCCCATGCCCTGGCGGCGTATAACGCAGGGCCGGGAAACGTATCCAAATGGCTAGAGGACCCTGCCTGCGCCCAGGACGGGGTGCTGCGGGAGATCCCCTTTGAAGAAACGCGGAACTATGTAGAAAGGGTAGAGCGGGCGTATGCGGTCTATGAAGAACTATATAAGGGGGCCTTTGCGTAGGGGGCTGCTGCTGGGGTTGGCGGCGGCGTGCCTGTTTTGCGGGGGCTGCGGCGGCAGGGCGGGAGAGACGGCGGAAGCCACCCCCTTGCTGCCCACCCCCTCCCCCACCCCTGCCCCTCAACGGGGCGGGGAGATCCGCCTGCCCATGCCCCTAAACGCGGATATAACGGATCCTTTGCAGGTGAATACGGAGGAGATGCTCTCCTTTTTCTCCCTGCTGTACGAGAGCTTGATCACCATCGGCCCAGACGGCAGGCTGGTGGCGGAGCTGGCGGAAAGCTGGAGCGGCGACGAAAGCGCCCGGGTGTGGACGGTAACGCTGCGCAGCGGGGTGAAGTGGCACAGCGGGGCGGAGCTGTCCGCCTATGACGTAACCGCCACCTTCACCCGGCTCAAGGACCTGGGAGCGTCCTCCTATTACGCCTATGAGGCGGACAAGATCGAATCCATGCGGGCCTTGGACCCGCTGACCCTGGAGATCACCATGAAGGAGGGGGGCTACGCTTCCCTGTACGCCCTTACATTCCCCATCATGGAGGGGGGCCAGCCGGCGGTCTCGCCGGTGGGAACGGGGCCGTTTATGCTGGAAAGCTGGAGCGGGGAGCAGGTCCGGCTGGTGGCCAACGAGAACTGGTGGAAGCAGCGGCCCTATCTGGACGCCATCACCTTCCTGGAGCGGGACAACAACGATACAGCCCTGGCCTCCTACCGGGCGGGGCAGTTGGATATGGTACCCAGCTCCAATACCAGCGTGGGCAGCTACCGGGACGACAATACCACCGTGCTGGACATTATGACCCAGACGGCGGAGCTGCTGCTTATCAACAACTCCAACGCCAACTTGCGGGACATCAACGTGCGCAAGGCCCTGGCCTGCGCCCTGGACCGGGGGCAGATCATCTCCAATATCTATATGAACCGGGCCCAGCCCTGCGACGTGCCCATCCCGCCGGACAGCTGGGTGTATGATAGCACCAGCAAGGTGTACGACTATAACCAGGCCAGGGCGTTGGAATTGTTTGCGGCAGCGGGATGGGAGCAGGACCCGGAAACCGGCGAGCTGGAAAAGGACGGCCGCGCCCTTTCCATCCGGCTGCTGGTGAACGACTCCTCGGACACCACCCGGCGCGAGGCCGCAGGGTTGGTGGCGGATCAGCTGACGGACCTGGGCGTCACCGTGGAGGTCGTGGCCGCGGCCCATGCCCTAGGAGAAACGGATAGCGACTATATGACGGCCCTGCAAACCGGGGCCTATGACCTTTGCCTGCTGGGCATCAACCTGGGGCGGGATTGCGACCTGACCTCCGTGATGGAGCCGGGAGGCGCCGCCCACTATGGAAACTATTCCAGCCCGGATCTTACCAGCCTGGCCCAGGCGGTGGTATCCGCCAAAAACGAGACGGGCTACCAGCAGGCGGCGGTGGCCTTCCAGAAGGCCTTTGTGGAGAGCCTGCCCTTTATCGTGCTGTATTTCCGGCTCAACAGCGTGGTGTATTCCTCGGATATCCAGGGCGTGACCCAGGTAAAGGAGCCGGATATCATGTATGGGGTGGATCAATGGTATATCCTTTCCCAGGATTGACCAACCGCCCCGGGTCCGGTATACTACCCTTAGCCCCGCCGGCATGGACGCCGGCGGCACTTTCCCCAAGGAGGCATACATGCTGATCGTTATCATCGTAGCGGCGATCCTGGTGGTGGACCAGGTCACCAAGGCCCTGGCTGTCAAGCTATTGACCCAGCTGCCTGCGTATACCTATCCCCTGTGGCAGGATGTGTTCCACCTGACCTATACGGAAAACCGGGGGGCAGCCTTCGGTATGCTTCAGGGCGGCCGGTGGTTTTTTATCGTGGCCACGGTGGCGGTGTGCGGGGGCGTGATCTGGTTCCTCTATAAGGATCGCAAACGGATGCATCTTTTGATGAAGATCTCCCTGGCCTTGATCCTGGGCGGCGCCCTGGGGAATTTTATCGACCGGGTATGGCTGGGCTATGTGCGGGATATGTTCAGCGCGGTGATCTTCAATTTCGCCATCTTCAATGTGGCGGATATGGCCTTGAGCGTGGGCTGCGGCCTGCTGTTTTTAGACCTGTTGTTCCTGAAGGGCAAGGACTATTTCGACCAGCCAAAGCCCAAGGGCCCGGCGGCCGGCCAGGGGCCGGAGGCGGGCGAGGCCCCCGTCCAGGACGGCGGGCAGAGCGGGGAATGAGCGAAGGATTGGAAACCGAATATTGGGAGGAATGGGGCGAGCAGCTGGAGCAGACGGCACAGGCCGGCGGCCAACGGCTGGACGCCTTTTGCGCCGCGGCCTTTTCCATAAGCCGGGCCCAGGCCCAGCGGGCCATCGCCCAGGGGGGCGGCCTGGTAAACGGGAAAGCGGCCAAGGCGGCCTATAAGCTGCAGCCGGGGGATCAGGTGACCCTGCGGCTGCCCCCGGCCATGGAGCTGGAAGCCCGGCCGGAGGATATCCCCATCTCCATCATATACGAGGATGGGGACATCGCGGTGGTGGACAAGCCCCAGGGCATGGTGGTGCACCCCGCCCCGGGGAACCCGGACGGCACGCTGGTGAACGCCCTGTTGTACCGGCTTACGGACCTGTCCGGGGTAGGCGGGGCCCTGCGGCCCGGGATCGTGCACCGGATCGATAAGATGACCAGCGGGCTGATGGTGGTGGCCAAAAACGACCTGGCCCACCAGAGCCTATCCGACCAGCTGAAGGCCCATTCCGCCCGGCGCACCTATATCGCCATATTGGAAGGCAACCTAAGGGAGGACCAGGGCACGGTCAACGCCCCCATCGGCCGGAGCCGAACGGACCGCAAGCGCATGGCCATCGATCCGGCCGGCCGGCCGGCGGTGACCCATTGGCGGGTGCTGGAGCGCTATGGGGCCTTTACGCTGCTGGAAGCCCGGCTGGAAACCGGCCGCACCCACCAGATCCGGGTGCATATGGCCTCCCTGGGCCATCCGGTGGCCGGGGACCCGGTCTATGGCCCGGCCCGGCCCAAATTGGGCCTGGAGGGCCAGGCCCTGCACGCGGCCCGGCTAACCCTGGCCCATCCCCGGACCGGGGAGATCATGACCTTTGCAGCCCCGGTGCCGGCGTATTTTTGCAAGGCGCTGCTTCGGGCGGGCCGGCCCGCCGAAGAGGACATCGAGGCGTTTCTTCGCCGGCAGTGGGGGGAGGCGTAGCCCATGGAGCGGCAAGGGCAAAACAAGAAAAGCCTGGGCTATATGCTCTTTACCGGGGCCATGATCCTGTGCTGCATCGGCCTGTACCTGGCCCAGGGCCTTGCCCTGCCCGGCGAGACGCAGGCGACGCCCACCCCAAGCCCCACCGCCAGCCCATGCCCCTATCCGGCGGAATCGGCTTTTTTGGAAAACGCCGGGGCTTTTGGCCTAGACGCCAGCCTTTACCCCGTGGAAGGGGTCCTGCCCGGCCAAAGCATATACCGGCTGGAACGGCCGGACCTGCCGGACGCCACCCTGACCCTATCCTTCCGCTCCGGGGGCGTGTGCGCCTTCCTGCTGGAGACGCCCCTTGCCCAGGACCCGGGCCCCGCCCCGGAAGACCCCACCCCCATCGAGGGGGACCTGTATGAGATGCGGCTGGCCGCCATGGAACTGGAGCAGCGCTGGCGCAAAAGCGCGATCCCGGCCCTGTGCGCCGCCTTGGATATCGCCGGCAGCGCTACGGCGGTGGATATCAACGGCTTTTACGCCCTGCTGGAGGAGACCGCGCTGGACGGCAAGGCCCGGGATGGCCGGGGCGGCGGGGTGGACTTTTCCTGCTATGTGCTCCAGGATGGTTCCGCGCCCAGCCTTTGCGCCGGCGCCCAGCTGGATTGAGATTTCTCCAGGCGCATGGGGGTTGGGGCTTGCAAGCGTACCCCAGTTATTGTATAATAAAATAGTAAAGATACAAAATATATGAAACCCTTCAATATTATAGGGGATTGGGGACGTATTATGGACAAGACCCATACCACGGTGCATGTGGCCGGGCAGGATCTCCGACTTTCCGGCACGGATAGCGAAGCCTATATCCGGCAGATCGCGGACTATGTAAACCAAAAGATCGACGAGGTGCAGCGGGCCTATCCCAGCTTGAGCACCGGCAATTGCGTAATCCTGGCGGCGTTGAACCTTTCCGACGAGCTGCATAAGCTGCGGGAGGATTATAACGCCTTGGATTCCCGCATCAGCGAGCTAAGGGAAATGCCCAGGCAGAGCGCGCCGGTGAAGCGTCCCTTCGAGGGGAGCAAAACCCTGCAAACCAAGTAACTTGCTGAATTTGCCCCACGGCCCGGGACGCAATGCCCCGGCGCCGTTTTTTTAACGAAAAAACAGGAGGCCTTATGCTACTTCTATCCCCGGCCGGCAGCCCGGAAAGCCTGCTGGCGGCCCTAAAAAGCGGCGCGGACGGCGTATACTTCGGCGGCGCGGCCTTCAACGCCCGGCGTGGGGCGGCGAATTTTTCCGACGCCGAAATGGAACATGCCCTGGATCTATGCCATCTTTACGGGGCCAAGGCATTTCTCACCATGAACACCCTGCTTACGGACCGGGAGCTGCCCGAGGCCATGGCCTATGCCAGGTTTTTGTATCAGGCCGGGGCGGACGCCCTGATCGTATGCGATATGGGGCTGATCCAGGCGCTCCGGCGGGAGCTGCCCGACCTGCCCCTCCACGGCAGCACCCAGCTGGGCATCGGGGATATCCCCGGGGCCAGGCTGTTGCAAAGGCTGGGGTTTTCCTGCGGGGTGCTGGCCCGGGAAACGCCCCTTGCTTCCATTGCCGCCATCAGGCGGGCGGTGGACCTGCCCCTGGAGGCCTTTGTCCACGGGGCCCTGTGCATGAGCTTTTCCGGCGCCTGTTTGTATTCCTCTATGGCGGGGGAGCGCAGCGGCAACCGGGGCACCTGCGCCCAGCCCTGTAGAAAGCCCTGCGCCCTGAACCGGCGGCCGGGGGAAGGGGATTATGCCCTGAGCTTGAGCGACCTGTGTATGCTGGAGCACCTGGGGGATCTGGAAAAGGCCGGGGTCAGCTGGCTGAAGATCGAAGGCCGCATGAAGCGGCCCGCCTATGTGGCCGGGGTGACGGCGGCGTATCGGGCGGCCCTGGACGGGGCTGGGCCGGCGGAATTGGCAGAACACCGGGAACGGCTGCTGGCTCTGTTCGACCGGGGCGGGGGCCGCACGGGATACTTTTATGGA
Organism: uncultured Eubacteriales bacterium; assembly: GCA_900542615.1. Taxonomy (GTDB): domain Bacteria; phylum Bacillota; class Clostridia; order Christensenellales; family CAG-138; genus Pelethousia. The sequence goes on from UQOG01000013.1 coordinate 13,493, forward strand.
GATGACGGGATCACGGGCTGCGTGGCCCATGGAGACCCCCCTGCCGCCCTGGTGCGGCAAATGGAGCAGGCCCTTCAGGCGACGGACCGGCGCCTACCGGTGCAGGTAGGCCTTACGGTGCGGCAAGGGGAGGCGTCGAAGTTACGCCTATCCCTGGACGAAGGGATACGAAGCCGGTTCCCGGGGCCAGGGGAGGTTACGGCCATGGGGCCGGCGCCTGCCCAGGCCAATAAACCCCAAGACCCCCAACGGTATCTGGCCCAGGGGGAAAAGCTGGGCGGCACCCCCTTCGTCAGCCAAGGGGGAGAGATACAGGGGGACGCTTGGGCCTTCTTGCCGGTGCGGGAGATCAACGAATTGCGCCGCCAGGCTGTGGAAGCCCTGGAAGCCTCTTTGCGCCTTCGCAGGCAGCTGCCGGCGCCCGCCGGGCGTCCGACCTGCCCCGCCGCCCCCTTTACAGGGGAGACCGGCATCCTGGCGGCGGTGCGTACCCAGGCCCAGGCCCGGGCTGCCGCCCAGGCGGGAGCGGATATGGTAGCCCTGGAGGCGGGGCTGGGGGCGGAACAGGCCCTTGCAGCGTTGCAGCCCCTGCGGGAGACCTGTAAGCTGCTCATATGCCTGCCCGGCGCATCGGTGCAGGGCCGGGAGACGGAACGGCTGGCGGCGCTGTTGCAAAGCCCCCTGCTGGACGGAGCCCTGGCGGGCAACCTGGGACAGATCGAGCTGATGGAGGGCCTTCCCCTTCGCATTGCCGGGCCTCAGCTGGGGGCCTTCAACCGGGAGGGGGTCCAGGCCCTCAAGGCGTTGGGCTTTCACCGGGTGGTGCTTTCCTTGGAACTGACAAAGGCGCAAATGCGTGATATACTGGCAGTGGAGGCTGCGGGGGTCAGCGGTTATGGCCGTGCCCAGCTGATGCAGCTGTTTCATTGTCCCATCCGGGAGCAGGTGGGCTGCAAGGTCTGCCCGGGGGACGGGGCCTATATAGAGGACGGGGAGGGACGCAGGTTCCCCTTATCCAGCCTGAAGGGGGCGGATGGCTGCCTGGTGCGGCTGCTGAATTGCCTGCCCACGGACGTGCTGGATCTGGTGGGCCAACTGCCCAAGCCGGATACCCTCCACCTGGCCTTTTACGAGGAAAGCCCGGAACAGGCGGCCGCCCTGGTGGGGCGGGCCAAAGCCGCCCTGGCGGGGGCGGCCCTGCCCCAGCCCCAGGGCTGCACCCGGGGACATTGGAACCGGGCGGTAGATTAAACGAGAGATAGGAAGGCGTCTATGCTGGAAAAGGTATTAAAGACCCTGGAATATGATAAGATCCGGGCCATGGTGGCGGAGCGGACCCAGTGCTGCACCGGCCGGGAATTGGCGGAGGCCATGGAGCCGGTGTTTACCAATGGGGAGGCGGCCAGCCAAATGGCCCTGACCGCAGAGGCGGAAAAGCTGCTGATCCGCACGGGCCGCAGCCCGGCGGAAGGGTTCCCGGATATGCGGGGATGCCTAAAGCGGGCCCACGCGGCCCTGTACCTTTCCCCGGGGGAGCTATTGGGCGTCGCAAGGTGCCTGAAGGCCATCCGCCTGTGCAAGGAGGCGTTGGAGTCCGCCGAGGACTGCCCCCTGTTGGGGAATTTGGCCCAATGGCTCCAGGCCCATAGGAGCATCGAGGAGGAGATCGGCCGGTGTATCGCCGGGGAGGAGGAGATCAGCGACGGGGCGTCCCCGGCCCTGCTGCGGATCCGGCGGAGCATGCGCATCGCCAACGACCGGGTGCGGGAACGGCTGGGGAATATGATCCGTTCCGCCACCTTCCAGAAGTATTTGCAGGAGCCCTTGGTCACCATCCGCAACGGCCGCTTCGTGCTGCCTGTGAAACAGGAATACCGGCAAAACGTCCCCGGCCTGATCCACGATCAGTCCGGCAGCGGGGCCACCCTGTTCATCGAGCCCACGGCGGTGGTGGAGCTGGGCAACGAATATAAAAAGCTCCTGGGGGAGGAGGAGGAGGAGATCCAGCGGATCCTCTCGGAGCTCACCGCCCTTTGCGCCCCCTATAGCCAGGATATCCTGGAGGGGCTTGGGATATTGGGCCAGGTGGATCTGGCCTTTGCCAAGGCCCGGTTAGGCCGGGAAATGGAAGGCGTACAGCCGGAAATGGACCAGCAGGGCTTTTTGCGCATCATCAAGGGCCGCCATCCCCTGATCCCTAAAGAGCAGGTGGTGCCCATCGACGTATGGCTGGGGGAGGAATTTACCACCCTGATCATCACCGGCCCCAATACTGGCGGCAAGACCGTTACCCTAAAGACCGTGGGGCTTTTCGCCCTCATGGCCCAGAGCGGGCTGTTCATCCCCGCCCAGACCGGCAGCCGGCTGCCGGTGTTCCAGGCGGTGTACGGGGACATCGGGGACGAGCAGAGCATCGAGCAGAGCCTGTCCACCTTTTCCAGCCACATGACCAACATCGTGGAGATCCTCAAGCAGGCGGACGCGGGGTCGTTGGTACTGCTGGATGAGCTGGGGGCGGGCACGGACCCGGTGGAGGGCGCGGCCCTGGCCATGAGCATCCTGGAAGAGCTCCACAGCCGGGGCTGCCGCACCGTGGCCACCACCCACTATAGCGAAATCAAGGCCTTTGCCCTGACCCGGGCGGGCATGGAAAACGCCTCCATGGAGTTTGACGTGGACCGGCTGTGCCCCACCTACCGGTTGTTCATCGGCATCCCGGGCAAGTCCAACGCCTTTGAGATCTCAAAGCGCTTGGGCATGGAGGAGCGGTTGATCGAAAAGGCCCGGGAATATCTGAAAAACGAGGACGTAAAATTTGAGGACGTGATCTCCGGGGCGGAGGCCCAGCGCCGCCAGGCGGAGGAGGAGCGGCGGTTGGCCGCGGCGGAGCGGGACGCCACTGCCAAGCTGCGGGAAGAAATGGAAAAGCAGCGGGCCAGGCTGGAAGGGGAGCGGGAAACGCTACGGGCCAAGGCCCGGGAGGATTCCCGCCGGCTGGTGAACGAGACCCGGGAGGAGATGGAAAAGCTGGTGGCGGCCATTCGCGCCATACCGGGGCTGGACCAGCGGGCGGCGGACCGGGTGATCCAGCGATCCCGGGACGCTTTGCGCAAGCGGGAAGCGGATCTAGCGGAGCCCCTGGAAAAGAAATCCCAGGACCCTGGGGCGGCCCCCAAGCAGGTGCGGCCCGGGGAAACGGTACGCATCCTTTCCCTGGACCAGAAGGCCACGGTTTTGAGCCCTGCGGACGCCAAGGGGGACGTGCAGGTCCAGGCGGGTATCATGAAGCTGACGGTGAAGCTAAAGGACCTGCGGCTGATACAGGATACCGCCCCCACCAAGGGGGTGGGCAAGGTGCAGCTGGATACCCAGCGGCAAGGCGGCCTGGAATTGGATGTGCGGGGCAAGCTGGTGGACGAGGCCATCCTGGAGGTGGACCGCTACATCGACAATTGTCTGATGAGCGGCCTGGACCAGGTGAGCATCATCCACGGCAAAGGCACCGGGGCCCTTCGGGCGGGTATCCAGGATTATCTGAAACGGGATAAACGGGTAAAATCCTACCGTATGGGCGCTTATGGAGAGGGAGACGCCGGGGTGACGGTGGTCACCTTGAAGAAATAAAGGGAAAATCGGGGTTTTGTGAGGAATTTTCGATTGTTTACACCCCGTTCATACAACGAAGGGACAAGGATGGTATCATTATGACAAAACGGGCCGTTTCCGCCTGCCTATTGGGCAAGCCCTGCCGCTACGATGGAGGCAGCAAGCCCCATGCAACCGTAGCCCAAAGCCTGGGGGACGCCCTGCCCGTCTGCCCCGAATGCCTGGGAGGCTTGCCCATTCCCCGGGCGCCCAGCGAGATCCAAGGGGGCGACGGGGCGGACGTATTAGCGGGCCGGGCCCGGGTGATGAGCCGGGACGGGCAGGATGTGACGGAAGCCTTTGTAAAGGGGGCCAAAGCCGCCTTACAGCTGTGCCGGGAAGCCGGCGTGCAGGAGGCGGTGCTCAAGGCCCGCAGCCCTTCCTGCGGGGTAGGCGCCATCTATGACGGCAGCTTCAGCGGCCATTGCCGCCCGGGGGACGGGGTGACGGCCGCCCTGCTCCGGGCCAACGGCATCCGGGTCCGAACGGAAGAAGATCAAATAAGGGAGTAAGCAGCCATGGAAAAAAATTCGATCCTAGTCATAGACGATGACCGCAATATCCTGGCCATCATTGAGATGTATCTGCGAAAAGCGGGGTATGAGGTGACCTGCGTGGAACGGGGGGATGAAGCCCTTCAGGCCTTCCGGCGGGTCCAGCCCGCTTTGGTGGTGCTGGATGTGATGCTGCCCGGCATGGACGGCTGGGAAGTATTGGATAAGCTCCGCCAGGAAAGCGACGTGCCGGTGATCATGCTCACCGCCAAAGGGGATACCTTGGACCGGATCCAGGGCCTGGATCTGGGGGCGGACGACTATATCGTCAAACCCTTCGACGCCAAGGAGTTGTTGGCCCGGATCAAGGCGGTGCTCCGGCGCAGCAGCCTGCCGGAAAACGAAAAGTGCGTGACCTTTGAAGATCTGGAGATCTCCCTGGATAACTATTCCGTCACCCTGGACGGCAAGCAGATCGAAATGCCCCCCAAGGAGATCGAGCTCCTGTTTTTCCTGGCCTCCCGGGAGGGCAAGGTGTTTACCCGGGAACAGCTGTTGGAGCAGGTGTGGGGCTTCGATTTCTTCGGGGATTCCCGCACCGTGGACGTGCATGTCAAGCGCATCCGGGAAAAGCTGGGGGAGCGGGATGCCTGGCAGCTAAAGACCGTATGGGGTGTAGGCTATAAATTCGAGGCGAAAAAATAGATGTTCAAGACCCTGTTTTCCCGTATGCTGGCCACCTACCTGTCCGTAACGCTGGGCTTGCTTTTCCTGCTGGGCATTACGGTGGGCAGCATGTTTCAGCAGCAGTACATCGGGGAGAAGGAGGGCGAGTTGCGCCGGGAGGCCGAGGAGATCAATGAGACCGTGGCCAGCCGGTATATGGATGGAAACAAGCGGCCGGTGGCGGAGCAGGAGCTTTTGATCACCGCCCGCAAATATGACGCCCTGATCGTGCTGCGCTTTGCCGACGACCAGTTCGGCAAGCGGGCCTTTATGGACGAGACCGCCCAGGATAAATGGGCGGGCAGCCAGGACCTGGATGTGGAGGCGATGGCGGCGGCCATCCTGTCCGGCCAGGAGGAAGGGGGCATCGTCACCGATATGCTCCGGGACCGGGTGGACTTCCCGGTGATGACCCTTACCGCCCCGGTAAAGGACGGGGAGGGCAATATCATCGCCGCCCTGTTCCTCCATACGGATATGAGCCGCATCAACGCCTCCATCCGCCAGGTGTGGATGGACGTGCTGCTCTATTCCTGCGTGGCGGTGCTTACGGCCTTTTTGTCGGTGAGCTACATCACCGGCCGGATCACCAAGCCCATCATCGATATGAACGCCACGGTGCTGCGGTTTTCCAAGGGCGCCTTCAATCTGCGCATCCCAGCCCAGGGCCAGGACGAGGTGGCCCAGCTGGGCAAGAGCTTCAACCTGATGGCGGACGCCCTCAATAACCTGGAACAGGCCCGGCGCAGTTTTGTGGCCAACGTGTCCCATGAGCTTCGGTCCCCCTTGACCTCCATGCGGGGCTTCCTGGAAGCCATGCAGGACGGCACCATCCCCCAGGAGGAGGCGCCAAAATATTTGGCCATCGTCATCGATGAAAACAAGCGCATGACCGCCATGGTGAACGATCTGCTGGACCTGGCCCGGATCGAATCCGGCCAGACGGTGGTCCATATGGGCCCCTTCGATATCAACGAACTCATCGCCCGTACCCTGCTCACCTTTGAGGCCCGCATCGATGCGGCCAAGATCGAAGTGGAGCTTGACTTTTCCGAGGAACACTGCTATGTTGAAGCGGATGCGGATCAGATCGCCCAGGTGCTCCGCAACCTGATCGACAACGCCATCAAGTTCACCCCTGGAGGCGGCAGACTACGGCTTTCCACGGAGCCGGAGCGCAAGCTGGTCTGGGTCCGGGTATCGGACAGCGGCAAGGGAGTGGCCCAGGAGGATATCCCCTATCTGTTCGATCGGTTCTATAAGGCGGAAAAGGCCCATACCCCCGGCAGCCAAAGCGGGACGGGGTTGGGCTTGTCCATCGTAAAGCGCATCATTGAAGCCCATGGCCAGGACATCAGCGTGGAGAGCCAGCCAGGCCAGGGCACCACTTTTACCTTTACACTTAAGCGTACAGAACGGCCTCAGCCCAACGGGAAAGCCTCCCAGCGGCGGGAGCTGGCAAATTCCTTGCATACGGAAAGGAAAACACATGGAAGAGAACAACATCAACATGAACCAGGAACCCCAGCAGGAAAACGCCCCCCGGCAGGAAAACGATCCCCAGCAGACGGCGGCCCCCCAGTATCCTCATGACCAGCCCCAGTTTCCCCAACCGCCTAAGGCGCGGCCCAAGAAACGAGGCGTCGGCGGCTATGTGGTGGTGGGGGCGGTATGCTTGCTGGTGGGGTTCTCCCTAGGCAGCTTGCTCACCGGAATCGTGTCCTTGGGGGCCAAGGGCTTGGGCGGATGGGGCGATATGGATTCCCTGCCGGAGATCCATGGGGATTTCGGCGACTGGGAATGGGAGTGGGAATGGGGGTCCAAGGACCCTGACCAGGCCCAGCCCCAGACAACGCCCCAGCCGGAACCCACACAAGCCCCCACCTATACCCCCCGGGAAATGCCCGCATTGGATGGGGTCGCTCCTTCTTTGCAGGCCATGCCAAACCCATTGCCGGATATTGTGGAAAGCGCCGGCAAGGGCGTGGTGGGAATGGATGTGTACTATTATGACGAAGCGCTGGAGCAGGATGTGCCCATGGCCTATGGCAGCGGGTTCATCATTTCCAGCGAAGGCTATATCGTCACCAATGCCCATGTGGTAGAGGGCGCCAGCCGGGTGGATGTGAAGTTCATCGATGGCTCTTCCGCCCCCGGCCAGGTGATCGGCGCGGACTCCAAACTGGATGTGGCGGTGGTCTATGTGGAGGCCCAGGGCCTTACCCCCCTGGCCCTGGGCAGCAGCGCCCAGGTGAAGGTGGGGGATTTCACCGTAGCCATCGGCAATCCCACGGGAGAGATGCTGGCGGATACCGCTACCTTTGGCATCATTAGCGCCACCGCCCGGGAGGCCAATGTGGAGGGCCAGGTAAACAGCTACATTCAGACCGATGCGGCCATCAATCCCGGCTCCAGCGGCGGCCCCCTCCTGGATATGAGTGGCAAGGTCATCGGTATCACCTCCGCCAAGGCCCTGTATGCGGGCTATGACGAGTACGGCAACATGATCAACGCCGAGGGCATCGGTTATGCCATCCCCATCGACGAGGCCATGGAGGTGGTGCGGGAACTGATCACCACTGGCCATGTAAAACGGCCTGGCATTGGTATTTCCGTGGTGGAGATCGACCAAACTACCGCGGAGATGTATCAAGTGCCCCAGGGCATCCTGGTATATACGGTGACGGAGGACGGCCCAGCTCATGTGGCAGACCTACGGATCAACGATGTGATCCTGTCCTACGATGGGATCACCGCAGGTGCGACCACGGACTTTGTGGCCTATGTGGGGGCCATGGAGGTAGGCGATCAAGTGAAGCTGCGGATCTGGCGGGATGGCCAGGAGCAGGAACTATATGTAACGGTGGGGGATCTGAACCAGATCGGCACCAAGATCTTAAACGACGAATACGCAGACCTACTGGATTGAACCAGCGGCCTGAAGATTGAACCAGGGGCGGTAAGCAACCGCCCCTTTTCCATGCGTCCACAAAGGGACCTTGGCCGCATAAAAGGGGCGAAACCTGGGAATACTATCCGAAAAACCGCAAGGAGGTTTTGGGAAGATGAACGGATTGAAGCCCCTGGGCGCCATACGCGCCTCCACAGCCATGCTCCTTTGCTGCGCCATGCTGCTGCTGGGCGGGGCCGCAGGCTATACCATACGGGGGACCCAGCAGGTGCAGATCCAGCCCCCGCCGGAGGAGACCGCCCAGGAAGTCCCTGCCCAGCCGGAGCAGGAGCCCCAGGCAGAGCAGGTGTCCCAGATGGGGGAACAAACCGTGTCCCCAGACGCCAAGGTCCTATGGCGGTATCACATGGCCTGCGGCCATGTGGTGGAAAGGGAGGACGCCCAGCCGGCCATCGGCAAGACAAAAGCCGAACTGGAGGCAGCCTATGGCGTGGATAGCGTAAGCAGCTTTAGCAACGCAGCGGTGGTGATGGAACTGGAATCCCCCCTTTGTTGTCCCGACCATTACCTGCTAAAGTTGGAGGAAGGGGTCCTGACCGTACGTAAGACCGGGGATGACCTACAGGAGGAGATCCTGCTGACCCTGGACGTGACCCTGCCTCCGGACGCGGCGGCGGAATGCGAGCAGGGCCTGTGCTTTGATAGCCTGGAGGATATCAACGTATACCTGGAAGGGCTGGATAGCTGAGGAACCTTGAAAATAGCGGCGGTAAGCCGCTTTTTTCATGCTCTGCCCAAGGGGCGCGGCGGGGGGGCGGCGGGGGGGCGCAGCCCACCCGCCGCCGCCCCCCCGCTACGGTTTCCACCACCGCCAAAAAGGCAACGGAAAAGCCAGGCCTTTCGCCCAACCCGACCACGCCCCGTCCACCGCCCGGAAAAAGGTGGTAGCGACCGCGAGCCGTTGCGAGGGCGCTTGCAACCGAGCAGGCGAGCCGAGCGGGGCTTTTTCCGGGGGCATGGGGCAGGGGCTGTATGTTCTGGATTTGCGGCCATGCTGCCCCCAGGCGCGGCGGAGGAGGGAGCGCGTAGCCGGTGCCTACGCCGACCGACGACAACAATGCCTGGGGGCAGCAGGGCCGTAAAGACAGGGCGTACCCGCCCCTGTCCCATGCCCCACTGGAGCCGCGACGGAATGAGCGAAGCCCCGGTAAAGGAACTTTACCGGGGCCGAGCGGATGGAGTCCGCGGCGACGAGGGCCCGGGCGGCTTCATCCGCCCCGCCGCGGGCTGCTATCCTCGGACAACCGCGTCCGCTTGTGCGCGAATATCGCCGTGCGCGTAGCACCGCCGTCCGCGTAGGACCCCGCGTAGGGTGTTAGTCGGCGGGGTCTTCCTGAGGGGAATCCGAGGATTCCGGGGCCACCAAGGCCACGCTGGCAACCCGGGCGCCCTCGGGCACCTGCATGAGCTTCACCCCCTGGGTATTCCGGGAGATGACCCGGATCTGCTCCACGGGCATCCGCATAACCGTGCCGTCGTCCCGGATCATCATCACGTCCTCGTCCCCCTGCACCATGCGCATACAGACCAGCCGGCCGGTTTTTTCCGTCAGGTTCATGGCGATGACGCCCCGGCCGCCCCGGCGCTGGCAGCGGTATTCCGCCTCATCGGTGCGCTTGCCCATACCCCGCTCGGTTATAGAGAGCACGGTCTGGCCGGGTATGACCTTTTCCACATCCACCACCTGGTCGCCCTCGTCCAACAGGATGGAGCGCACGCCGGTGGCGGTGCGGCCCATGGGCCGCACGTCGTCCTCATGGAAGCGGATGCACATGCCGTTCTGGGTGCCCACCAGGAATTCATCCTGACCGGTGGAGAGCATGACGCCGATAAGCTCATCCTCCTCCCGCAGGTTCAGGGCGATGAGGCCGCCCTTGCGGATGTTATCGAAATCCGACAGGGGGGTCTTTTTGATGACCCCCTGGCGGGTGGCCAATACCAGGTATTCCCCCTGGGCCTGGGCGGTGACCGGGAAGATGGCGGTCACCTTCTCCCCGGCCTGGAGCTGCAGCAGGTTCACGATGGCCGTGCCCTTGGCGCTGCGGCCGGCTTCGGGGATGGTATAGCACTTCACCTTAAAGGCCCGGCCCCGGTTGGTGAAGAACATGATAAAGTCGTGGGTATTGGCGGCAAACAGATGCTCCACGAAATCCTCTTCCCGGGTAGCCTGGCCCAATACGCCCCGGCCGCCCCGGTTCTGGGCGCGATAGGTATCCGCCGCCAGGCGCTTCACATAGCCGAAGTGGGTCATGGTGACCACCATGTCCTCCTCCTGGATCACGTCGTCCAGGTCGATGTCCTCGGTAACCTGGGTGATCTCGGTGCGGCGGGGGTCGGCGTATTTGCGGCGCACCTCCAGGATCTCCTCCTTGATGATGCCCAGGAGCTTGGTCTCGTCCGCCAGGATGCTTTCATAATAGGCCACCAGCTTGGAAAGCTCATCGTGCTCGGCCTGGATCTTTTCCTGCTCCAGGCCGGTGAGCCGGGCCAGGCGCATATCCAATATGGCCTGGGCCTGCTTATCCGAAAGGCCGAAGCGGGCGCATAGCCGCTCCTTGGCCGCCTGGGTGGTGGGGGAGGTCTTGATGATCTCCACCACCTCGTCGATATTGGCCAAGGCGATAAGCAAGCCCTCCAGGATATGGAGCCGTTCCTTGGCCCGCTCCAGGTCGTACTGGGTGCGGCGGGTTACCACCTGTTCCTGGAAGCGCAGGTAGTGGTAGAGCATCTCCTTGAGGTTGAGCACCTTGGGCTCCCCGTCCACCAGGGCGATCATGATGACCCCAAAGGTATCCTGCAATTGGGTATGCTTATACAGCTGGTTCAATACCACGCTGCCGTTTACGTCCTTTTTCAGGTCGATCACCACCCGGATGCCCCGGCGGTCGCTTTCGTCCCGCAGGTCCTGGATGCCGTCGACGCGCTTTTCGTGGATCAGGTCGGCGATCTTCTCCACCAGGCGGGCTTTGTTCACCTGGTAGGGGATCTCGGTAATGACGATGCGGCTTTTGCCCCCGGCCATGGGTTCCACCTCGGCCCGGGCGCGCACCACCACCTTGCCCCGGCCGGTGCGGTAGGCCTGGCGGATGCCGCCGGTGCCCATGATCAGGCCGCCGGTGGGAAAGTCCGGGCCGGGAATATAGGCCATGAGCTCCTCGATGGAGATATCCGGGTTATCGATCATGGCCACATAGGCGTCGATCACCTCCCCCAGGTTATGGGGGGGGATGTTGGTGGCCATGCCCACGGCGATGCCGCCGCTGCCGTTGACCAAAAGGTTGGGGTAGCGGCAGGGTAAAACGGTGGGCTGCATGAGGGTCTCATCGAAGTTGGGCATGAAGTCCACGGTATTTTTGCCGATATCCGCCATCATCTCGGCGCTGAGCTTGGAAAGCCGGGCCTCGGTATACCGCATGGCGGCGGCGCTGTCCCCGTCGATGGAGCCGAAGTTGCCCTGGCCCTCCACCAGCATATAGCGGGTGTTGAAATCCTGGGCCAGGCGCACCATGGCGTCGTATACGGAGCTATCCCCGTGGGGATGGTATTTGCCCAGCACGTCCCCCACGATACGGGCGGATTTGTGGAAAGGCTTGTCCGCTGTGAAGCCCTGCTCGTCCATGGAGTAGAGGATGCGCCGGTGTACGGGCTTCAACCCGTCCCGCACATCCGGCAAGGCCCGGTTGATGATCACCGCCATGGCATAGGCGATGAAGGATTTTTTCATTTCCTCCTCGATATCCAGGGGTTTGATCCGGGGATTGACTTGGTTGTCCTGCATGACGTTCTCCCTTATCTATGGTTACAAAATGGTGATCGCTAATGAATTCCTGGGCCGGACCCGGCCCACCGGCAAAGGGCCTAAACCCCTCAGCCGCCGCCGCAGCCCCCGCCCTTTACCAGGCGGGCGATCAGCAAAACGGCGATGAGCAAAAGCAGGATGCCTGCTTCCCCCTGGGGGCTGGCCTGGGAGGCGGCTTCCGGCTGGGGGGAGGCTGCCGGTTGGGGGGAGGCGGGGGCTGCCAGGGCGGGCAGGCCGGCGCTCCAAACCAGCAGGAACGCCAGAATGAGGATGACGGTACGCTGCATCGGGGGCGCTCCTCGCTTACACGTCCAGGTCGGTGACCAGCTGGCTGTTCTGCTCGATGAACTCCCGCCGGGGCTCCACCTTATCCCCCATGAGGATGGTAAAGATCTCGTCCGCCCGGATGGCGTCCTCCAGATGCACCTGGAGCATCACCCGGTTTTCCGGGTCCATGGTGGTTTCCCACAGCTGGTCCGGGTTCATTTCGCCCAGGCCCTTATACCGCTGAATGGCAGGCTTGGGCTCCCGGCCGATGTCCTGGAGGATGGCGTCCCGCTCCTCGTCGCTGTAGGCGTACCATACGTTTTTGCCCCGGCTGATCTTATACAGGGGGGGCTGGGCGATATACACATAGCCCTGCTCGATCAGCGGCCGCATGTGCCGGTAGAAGAAGGTGAGCATCAGGATGCGGATATGGCTCCCATCCACGTCCGCGTCCGTCATGCAGACGATCTTGTGATACCGCAGCTTGCTGGGATCGAAATCCTGGTCGATGCCCGCCCCAAAGGCGGTGATCATGGCCTTGATCTCGTTGTTGGAAAGGATCTTGTCCAGCCGGGTCTTTTCCACGTTGAGGATCTTGCCCCTTAGGGGCAGGATGGCCTGGAAGGCCGGGTTGCGGCCCTGCTTGGCGCTGCCCCCGGCGCTGTCTCCCTCCACCAGGAAGATCTCGCACAGGCTGGGGTCCTTTTCCGTGCAGTCCGCCAGCTTGCCGGGCAGGCTGGTGGAATCCAGGGCGGTTTTCCGCCGGGCCAGCTCCCGGGCCTTGCGGGCCGCTTCCCGGGCCCGGTTGGCCATGAGGCATTTATCGATGATCTGCCGGGCTTCGGCGGGATGCTCCTCCAAATACGCCCCCAGGCCGTCGCTCACCGCCCCGTCCACCAGGGCCCGGATATAGGCGTTGCCCAGCTTGGTCTTGGTCTGGCCCTCGAACTGGGGCTCCGTGAGCTTCACGCTGATGATGGCCGTCAGCCCCTCCCGGATGTCGTCCCCGGACAGGTTAGAATCGCTCTCCTTGAGGAGCTTGGCCTTTCGGGCGTAATCGTTTACCACCCGGGTCAGGGCCGCACGGAACCCCTGTAGATGGCTGCCCCCCTCCATGGTGTTGATGTTGTTGGCAAAGGTAAAAACGCTTTCGTTATAGTCGCTGGAATACTGCATGGCCACCTCCACCGAGGCGGTCTCGTTCTTTTCCGGGTCGTCCTTCTCCGCGGAAAAATAGATGGGGGCAGGGTGGAGCACGTCTTTGTTTTTATTGAGATGCTGCACAAAGGATACGATGCCCCCCTCGTAGCAGAAGCTCTTCTGCCGGGCCGGCTCCTCCCGATGGTCCGTGACGGTGATCTTGAGCCCCTTGTTCAAAAAGGCCAGCTCCCGCATCCGGCCGGCGAGGGTATCGAAGCTGTACTCCACCTGGTCGAAGATCGCCTCGTCCGCCAGATAGGAGATGGTGGTGCCGCTATCGCCTTCCCCGCAGGTAGCCACCACCTCCACCCCGGTGACCGGGTCCCCATGGTCGTATTCCTGGCGGTAGACCTGGCCGTCCCGGCGCACCTCCGCCACCAGCCATTTGGACAGGGCGTTTACCACCGACAGCCCCACCCCATGGAGGCCGCCGGATACCTTATAGCCGCTGCCGCCGAATTTGCCGCCGGCGTGGAGCACCGTCAGCGTGACCTCCAGGGCGCTTTTGCCCATTTTCTCATGGTAGCCCACCGGGATGCCCCGGCCGTTGTCCCGGACGGAAATGGAATTATCCGCCCCGATGTCCACCTCCACATGGGTGCAATACCCGGCCAGGGCCTCGTCGATGGCGTTATCCACCAGCTCCCATACCAGATGGTGCAAGCCCCGGGCGTCCGTGGAGCCGATATACATGCCCGGCCGGCGCTTGACCGCCTCCAGCCCTTCTAATACCTGGATCTCCGAAGCGTTATATTCCTCGTGGTTGTTCATGGTCTATCCTTTCCGTTTCCGCTCCTGACAAGCGGTTCCTATTGCAAAAATCCTTCTTCCTCCAGGGCGCCGTCCCGGCAGCGGAACACCGCCCCGATCTCCAGCCCCGCGCCCCGGAGCCCCTCCAGGGCCGTGCAGGTGAGGAAGCACTGGCACCCCGCCACGCTCTCCAGCAAAAACCGCTGCCTGGAGGGGTCCAGCTCGCTTAACACATCATCCAAGAGCAGCACCGGGGCCTCGCCGGTCTCCTCCTGCAAAAGGGCCAGCTCCGACAGCTTGATGGAAAGGGCCGCCGTGCGCTGCTGCCCCTGGGAGCCAAAGGCCCGCACATCCACATCCCCGATATACACGGCCATATCGTCCCGATGGGGGCCGGCGGTGGTGAACCCCCGGCGGATATCCTCCCGGGCGCTTTGGGTCAGGGCCTGGGAAAGCAGCGCCGCCGCATCCTGCCCCGGCCCATAGGCCACATTGGGGGCGTATACCAGTCCCAATGTTTCCCTGCCACCGCTCAGCCTGCCGTGCAGGCCCTGGGCAATGCCGTACAGCCGCTCCACAAAGGCCCGCCGGGCCTCCATGATCTGCGCCCCCAAGGCGCTAAGCTGCACGTCCCAGATCTCCAGCATCTCCGGCTGGACCGTGCCAGGCGGCCCTTTCAGCAGGGCGTTGCGCTGGCGCAGGGCTGCATTATACTGTTGCAGGGCGTAGAAATAGGCCGGCCTGCACTGGCTCAGCTCCATATCCAAAAACCGGCGCCGCTCCCCGGGCCCGCCCTTTACCAGCGCCAGATCCTCCGGGGCGAACATCACCACGTTCAATACCCCCATCAGCTCCCCCAGCCGGGCGGCAGGCTGCCCGTCGATAAGCAGGCGCTTGCGCTCCCCGGACCGGAGCTTGACCTGGATCTGCCGGGCGCCCGTGGCCTCGGACACAAGCTCCAGCCCTACATGGCCCCCTTCCGCCCCCGCCTGGATCAGCTCCCCGTCCCGGCTGGTGCGGTGGGACCGGCCAAAAGCGCATAAAAAAACGGCTTCGATGGCATTGGTCTTTCCCTGGGCATTGTCCCCCACCAGCACGTTAACGCCGCCATGGGGCGCTAGGTCCAGGGCCGTATAGTTGCGGTATTGATTCAAACGCAGCCGTGTGATCCGCATAGCGCCCTTTCCCCTTGGTTTGCCCGGGTCTATAACCCGCAATTTTGCCTGGGGCTTTTCGAAAAGCCACCTATGTTAGATTACCATAAAATCGTTCTTTTTTCAAGCGTAAATTATAAATAAGAAGAAAGCCCGTCCTTTTGGTTCGGTCGAAGCCTGTCGGCGACAGAAAACAGCCGCCCCCAGCGTAACGCTCCGACCTTTCTGCTTCCCATGAGCAACCACCGTAGGGCCGACGGAGGTGCGCTGGCGGAAGGGGTGGAGGGGGGCGCTGGGGTACGCCGGGGGGGCGGCGGCGGGGCGCGAAGCGCCCTGAAAGGGCGGGGCC